>QHQE01000051.1:0-15999 GCA_003219265.1 Verrucomicrobiota bacterium | reverse complement strand
CGTTCGAAAAGCACAGACCGAGCTTCAAAAACTGTATGCAGAGCGTAACCGGTTGAGCAAAGAAATCGGCGTGTTGCGCGGCAAAGGAGAATCTGCGACGGATTTGATCCGACGCGTAAACGAAAATGCCGCGCTGATCAATCGGCGCGAGCAGGAGTTAGCCACAGATGGGAGCGAGATTCTGCAGCAGGATTTGCTCCTGGCAATTCCAAACTTGCCGCATGCAAACGTGCCGCTCGGCAAAGACCCGAGCGCGAACGTGGTCGCGCGCGGTTGGGGCGAGAAGCCGAAATTGCACGGCGAGGTGCTCGATCATCTCGCGCTTGGGACGAAGCTGAAACTTCTCGATCTCGAGCGCGCCGCAAAATTGAGCGGCAGCGGATTCATCTGTTTCACCGGCGCGGGTGCGAAGTTGGAGCGCGCACTCATTACCTTCATGCTCGATCTACACACGCGCGAGCACGGTTACACCGAAATCAGTCCGCCGTTTTTGGTGCGCCGAGATTGCATGGTCGGGACAAGTCAACTGCCGAAATTTGAACCGGACATGTACGGACTGGAGAATGGCGAACTGTTTCTCGCGCCGACGGCCGAGGTACCGCTGACGAATCTTCATCGCGAAGAAATCCTCTCGCCTGTGGATCTTCCGAAGAAATTTGTCGCTTACACGCCGTGTTTCCGTCGCGAAGCCGGTTCCGCCGGGCGCGAGACGCGTGGGATCATTCGCGTGCATCAGTTCGACAAAGTGGAGCTGGTGAAAATCACGACGCCGGAAAAATCTTATGATGAACTGGAGAGGTTGACGGCGGAGGCAGAGCAAGTTCTGCAACTGCTCGGCCTGCATTACCGGATCGTCGAGCTTTGCACCGGCGATTTAGGTTTCGGTTCAGCGAAAACTTACGACATCGAGGTGTGGTCGGCGGGTCAGAACGGTTACCTGGAAGTTTCGAGTTGTTCGAACTTTGAAGATTTCCAGGCGCGCCGGATGAATCTCCGCTACAAAGATGCCGAGGGGAAAAACCGGTTTTGCCACACATTGAACGGCTCCGGGCTGGCGCTGCCGAGATTGTTCGCAGCGCTCATCGAGAATTGTCAGCAAGCGGACGGCTCGGTCCGAATTCCGGAAAAATTGCAGGGTTATTTCGGCGCGGCCAAGATCGAATGACGAATGAGGAAATAATGACGAAGCACTAATGACGAATGACGAAATTCGAACAGGCGCGGCGATTCCCTTTCGTCATTCGGATTTCGGCATTCCTTCGATATTCGTCATTCGAGCTTCGTCACTCCGAAACAGATCGAGCTGCGATCGATCTTGTTCAGACAAAGCGGTTTCGGCTTCTGAAGGTAGTGGCAGCTCAAAGCCCAGACGCTGGGCGAGCCGCTGACAGGTTTCGGGGGCGAAACCTTCGAAGTGATTGCTGACGAATGTCCAAACGTTACGCACTTCGGCGAGGTGCCGCTCGATTTTAAGCGACCAGCTTTCCAGAGCAGCTTCGCGTTTCCAAAGCAGTTTATCGTAGCGATGAACGAACAGGCCGTCGCGATCGTACTTCGTCGCGTAATCGCCGAGTAGGCGCAGATAAAGAAAATCGGTTGTGCGCGGCAGGAATTCGAAGGGCGCGAGATTTCTTTCATTGAGCGCGCTGGTATCGGCCCAGACCCAGCAAACGCGATACTTTTCCAGGAGACGAATGATTTGCGGCCGATGCCAGCCGGCATGACGAAATTCAACGGCGAAGCGAAAATTTCTTGGCAATTGCTCGAAAAATTTGCGAAGCGCCTGTCTGCCATCCTTGGGAGCGAAGGACGGCGGCAGTTGAATGAGAATGACCTGAAGCTTTGGCGCAAGCGGTTCGATCGCGTGGAGAAAAGCATTTAGCTCGGCGCTGCAATCGCGCAGCCGGCAGGTGTGCGTGATCTCACGCGGAAGCTTGCAGGCAAAACGAAAGGCGGTCGGCGTTGTGTCCACCCAACGGTGCACGGTGTTTTCCGCCGGGGCGCCGTAGAAGGTCGAGTCGATCTCGACCGTGGGAAAATGGCGCGCGTAAAACTCGAGCCAGTGAGACTCCGGCAAGTCCGGCGGGTAAAAAGCGCCACGCCACTCGTCAAAACTCCACGCGCACGCGCCGATGCGAATTTTCTGTTGATCGGTCAGATTCAATCGAAGAGGAAGTTAATCTAAATCGCGCGCTGCGGAAAGATGTCGATGCAGTCGCGGTTAGGACGCGTCTTAGACATCCGGACAAAACTTACAACATATCGATCCAACGATTCGGAGACGCGAAATTGGATGGTTCTTCGCCCGTTGCTCAACTTGACGGAACCGATAACTTAACTACCCTGCCAGACTCCAATGGATTTCCGAGTTCGAGTCCTTTCTTTCCTGGTCTCTGCCAGCCTCGCTTTTCCCGGGTTCAGCATGGCCTCGGTGATTTTTAAGCCAGGTGAAAAAGTCAAGTACGTGGCGCCGGGCGATGAAGAGATGAGCGGAGCAACCTGAAGCGAGCGATCCGGGCCTACAAGACGCTGGTGCAACGCCACGCCAAGGATGCGCTCGCGCCGGGTGCGCTCTTTCGCGCTGCCGAACTGCAGGAACAACTGCATAATTATATCGTAGCGGCGGAGTGGTTTCGCACCCTGGTGGAAAAATATCCCAGCAGCCCGCACTTCGAGGAAGCAATCGAGGCGCAATTTCGCATCGGCGGAATGTATCTGGGCGGGAAAAAGGTGACGTTCCTCGGCATTCCGTTCGCCTCATCGATGGACCGTGCGGTGGAAGTTTTCGCGGCCGTCGTCCGGACAGCGCCCTACGGAAAGTACACCGCCCGCGCGCAGTTTGATATTGGGCTCGCGCGCGAGAAACAGGGCTTGAACGACGCGGCCCTCCAGGCCTACCAAGCCGTGATCGACAAGTTTCCGGACGAGCCGGTCGCGGCCGATGCGCAATATCAGATCGGGTACATCTGGTTTACGGCTGCGCGAACCGGGACGAAAGATTTAGCCGCCACGACAAACGCCAAGATTGCTTTCCAGGATTTTCTCTTTCGTTATCCAAACAGCGAGAAAGTGGCGCAAACGCGCACGAACCTGCAATTGCTTGAACGCAAGCAAACGGCAACCTCGTTCAACGTGGCGAAGTTTTACGACAAACAGAAGAATTATCGCGCCGCCGTCATCTATTATAATGAGGTCATCCGACAAGAGCCGGGCTCGACGGAAAGCGAGCGGGCCAAGAAAAGGATCGACCAGTTGCGCGCAAAGTTTGGTGAGGCAGTTCTTCAGCCGGCTGTTGCCGCGGCCGATGCGTCGAAGAAAAAGGCGAGTACGCGCGAAGGGCAAACGGCCAAGAGCGGCTCGGCAATGCGCGGCTCGTCGAATGATGAGGCGCCGTTGCCATCACCGGAGACCGATCTATCGCTGCCGCCGCCGGCTTCCCTCGCGCCCGATACGACAACGGCTCCGGAGTCTTCACCGAGTCCCGCAGCCACCGCAACATCTGAGGCGTCTCCGGCGCCGGAGGCATCAGCTTCACCCAAAGCGTCCGCCTCGCCGGCGCCGTGAAAGCATTATTCGCAGTAGCACTTGGTTCTTTCTGCTTGAGTGGTTGTCTCGGCTATCACATCGGGCCCGCCAAGCCATATTACCTCCGCGACGTTCACACGATCGCCGTTCCCACTTTCAAAAACCACACTCTCATCCCTCGTATGGAAGTGCTGGTGACGGACACAGTGATCAAGCAGTTCCAACAAGACGGGACTTTCCAAATTGCGAGTGACGGAAACGCCGACGCCACCTTAAAAGGCGAAATCATTCGCATCGATCGGTCTCCGGCGCGGTCCCTGCGCGGAAACGTGCTCGCGACGACCGAATTCAGTTTGGCCATGCGTCTGAAATACTCCCTCCTCGGGCGGGACGGAAAGCCGCTGGCCTCGGGTGAAACCGTCGGAACGACCAGCTTTTTCGTCGGCACGGACGTGACCACCGACGAACGGCAAGCGCTGCCGCTGGCCACGGAAGACCTCGCCACGCGATTGGTCAGCGGGTTGAGCGAGGGCTGGTGATGCTCGATGAAAGGCGATGAAAAACTTTGGTCTATCCTCAACGACAAGCTCGACACTCTGCGCGCCAGCAACCGCCTGGCTGAAGCAATCCGCGTCGCGGAAACGGCTCTCGACGTTGCCAAGCGTACTTTCGCCGACGGCGAAAGCGCACTGGCATTAAGCTACGAAAAACTAGGGCAGCTTCTCGATCAACGCGGCGATCGCGCCGCCGCAAAGTCACATCTCTCCAAGGCATATGCGATCCTGGAAAAGGCAAGCCCGCTGGATCAGCGCCCTCTGTACCGTTCTGCACGCCGGCTTGCTTTTTTGTGCGATAACCTGGGTCAGTCCGAAGAAGCGATCCGCTTCTACGAAAAAGCGATCGCGATCGGCACTCAACTCGATGATCTGCCTTACTCGGACCTCGGCACCATGTTAAACAACGTCGCGCTCATTTTCCGCAAGTCAGGACGCCAAAAGGCGGCGGAGCCATATTATTTGCACGCCCTGCAAATTTACGAAAAGCAGCTCGGCCCCGATCATGCGGATGTGGCTTCGGTGCTCAATAATCTGGCTGTGTTTTACACGAACGAGCGTCGCTACTCCGAGGCGGAGAAAATACACCTTCGCGCGCTGGCCATTCGAGAGACGGTGCATCCGCCTACTCATCCGGACATTGCGCAATCAAAATGTAACCTGGCGGTGGTCTATCACTCCCGTGGCGATTACGCGAGGGCGGCGGAGCTCTACCGCGCCTCGCTCAAGAGCTGGGAGGAAGCGACCGATAAGCCGCCCGAAGATTACGAGATCGTCGCGTCGAACTACGCCGACTTGCTGCGTTCCCTCGGCAAAGCACGCAAGGCGCATCAACTGGAAGTTCGTGCGCGCAAGAAACGCCGAGGCTAATGATTGGTAGGGCGTTCTGCGAAACGCCAGCAGACCGACATGGCCGCTTTGACCTTGCGGCTCTTCAGCGCGTGCGCATTTTAGAAACCGCTGCTTATTGCTCGCGTGGCGGAATTGGCAGACGCGTACGGCTCAGGACCGTATGGGGCAACCCGTGGAGGTTCGAGTCCTCTCGCGAGCACGTCGGCTATGCTATTTAAGAGAAGAGGCGATGTGCCCTTTGAACTTACTTGCTGCCCCCAGCGGCTCTTCTTCTTGCCGCCCATCGGGCTTTCATCAATTGGGAAAGTCTCTTCCGCCCCGCAGCGGTGAGTCCGCCTTTTTTTCCGGACGCGGTTCTTCGAGCCGTTTTCCCGCCCGCCTTTTGTCGGGCCCAGCGAGCTCGGGCGGCAGCCGCCAACTTAGCGCGAGTCGCCGCCGAAATTCTTCGTCGGCCGCTGGTGGATGTTGAACGTGCTGGAGCACTGCCAAGAATTGAAGCAAGGCGCCTTTCCAGAGTATCGATTTGCCGGCGAATAGAGACGGCTTCTTCCAAAGATTTAAGAGATAAGTCCATGCGCCCTCACATAGCCGGAGTTGGACGGAATGGCAAACATCTTTTTTCTAACTAACGAAATAGCGCCTTAACTTGATCTGTAGTTGCATGTGGGGCGTTGGATGTTCGACCTTGAGCGCTTGAACGAACCAGCTATCGAAACGCAGCCGGAGCGGGTCCAACGAATGTTTGGATCAATTGCCCGCCGCTACGATCTCGCCAACCATCTGCTCAGTTGCGGCGCTGATTTTTATTGGCGAAACCGCGCCGCGGAAATCGTGGCCAACTGGCGCTCGAATAAAGTTGTCGATCTTGCTACCGGCACGGGAGATCTCGCGCTCGCCATTGCGAAGAAATTGCCGAGCGCGGAAATCACGGGCGTCGATTTTTCCGAAGAGATGCTGGCCGTCGCGCACCGAAAAGGATTGCGCAAAACCATCGTGGCCGATGCCATGCGACTGCCGTTCGCGGATTCTGCGTTCGATTGCGCGACGGTCGCCTTCGGTTTGCGCAACATGGAAGACTGGGGCGCCGCCCTGCGCGAAATGTCGCGCGTCCTCAGCGTAAATGGCCATTTGCTCGTCCTCGAGTTTTCCCTGCCACGATTGTCGATCTTGCGCACGGTTTACCGTTTTTATTTGCATCGCTGTCTGCCTCTCCTCGGATCGTTTCTCACGCAGCAAAAACGCGCTTACCATTATCTCGGCGGATCGATTGAAGAATTTCCGAGCGATGGTGCAATGGTTCGATTAATCGAAGCGAGTGGCTTCGCTAATGCGACGGCTGAGCCGCTCACCGGCGGCATTGCCACGATTTACATCGCGATAAGAAAAAAGGCAGTGTAGCCGCCGCGGTGAGCGCCCACAGGCTTGCGCCTAACGAGTTGCACTCGGCGTAACGCTCGCCGAGACCGCGGGCGAAGGCTCAACCGGCTTCACGAGCGACAGGCGCAGCGCGTTGAAATCCGGATTGCTGATCACAAAAGTCCCTTCGCGTTCGTCCACGCGCGCGAACCACATCCCATCCGGCGCTGCCGCACCAACCGTCAATTTGTGCGACGCTTTATCGTCAGGCGACGTTGTAAAGGTGATGACGAGCTGCGGTTTCTCGAACGCATGTTGCGGCGCGGTCGAGCCAACCCAGCGCACCGCGTGCAACATCGACAGTGTATTGAGCAGCGATTGCACATTTACCTGGTCGATTGCGCCAGTGCCTTTTAGCCAACTCCACTGGTTGTTTGCGCCCCGCACCAGCGTCAACTCTTTGTCGGTCACGACGCTGAAACGGTGGATTTGTTCCGGCTTGAATTTAAAGATCGACAATTCCTGCCACTGCAAGGGGTCGGTAAAAATTTGCTCGAGCAGTCCGCGCCGCACCGCCACGATGAAGGGCTCATCACCGAGGCGCGCGTAAACGTTGTCGCCATCCACTTTTCCGAACGCGATCGTGGCAAAGGGCCGTTCGCCTGCCTTGGTTTCAGCCGTGTTCTCGGATGCAAACGAGCTGAAAGTCAATTGCAACTGCGGCTTGTCGAGACCGTACTTCGGCAAATCGGAGGCGACCTCTTCAGCAAATTTTGTTACTTGCTCATTTTGCAGGGTGTCGATCAAGCGGCGGACTTCGCTCGAGTTTGCCGGGGCATTCTTGCGGCTGCCGATTGTCCAGTTTTCCTCTTTGCGCGCGAGGACGGTTTTGCCTTTTCCCGGCGCATCGATCGTAATCCGGTCGAGAATGTTTGTGTCGATGCGAACCAGATGCCGGTCCCGCACGTCGTTGGGCTTAGTGTTGAGAATCTCCTCGATTTTTTTCGGCAGCGTGTAAACAAAAGCGCGCGCCGAGAACCGGACATAGACTTGGTCCTTTTCTTTTTCAGCCGCGCCGCCAATCTGCAACACTTGGCCTTGCTCGCCGCGGGACGAGTCCGTCCGACCGGCGGACCTGTCGTCCTGAGCAAAAAGCGTGATCGATCCGCGTGGCTCGGCCAGCCCATAGGGATGCAGATCGCCGCGATCGTCGGCCACAAATTGTTGAATGCGTGCCGTCGTCATTTGCGCGATCAGATCGGCAATTTTTTGATCGTCACCGCGCGCGCGCAATGGCTTCACAATTTCCCAATGATCGCCTTTTTTCTGTAGCTCCATCTCGCCGGCGGCTGTCTTCAGCACAACCCGCGAGACTTGCGCGGTGATTAAGTCGGTTAATTTCCTGTCGCGAAATTCCGTCGCCTTTTTCTCGATCTCCTTCTTGATCGATTGTGCGGCGAGAAATGTCTCCTTCGAGTTTTCCAGGCGCACATACATCTTGCCTTCTAGCGCTGCGTCTTTGCCGAACAAGATTTCCCGTGGCGCATCCTTTCCGCGCAACTTCAACCGGAGCTTCGGTTTGCTCAGGCCGTATTCGTTCAGCTTGCCCTTGTCCGCCTCCAGTTCTTTCGCCGGGATGGTCGCGTCTTTCTGCCAGCTCTCGAGATCGAGGAGAAGATTCTCGATCAAAGAACTGTCGGCCTGCTCCTTGATCGGAGTTTCCAGGCGCCATTTCTTGTCGCGGCGGCGGAGGTCGATCTTATCGTCGCCATTTTGGATCACGATCCCATCGATCTTTTCGCGACTGAAATTGACGACGTTCTGGGCCTGGCGTTTTGCCTCCTCGGTTGTCGGAGCTTTGCGTTCGTAAAAGAACATGTAAGCGAAAACCGCCGCGGTAATGACCAGCAGGATCAGCGTCGTCTTCGACTTCATGGTGATCGGACCGATTCGTTAGGCGCGGCGTCGCCACCAAACTGCGCCGCCGATGACCGCCGGAACCAGCGGCAGCAACACCAGGATGATCCAGCGCAGATTCCGTAAGGCATCTTCGTTAAGACTGAAGGTGAGCGTCTTGGGAACTTTCGGCGCGATGCCGATGAGCTGCTCACGACTGAGCAGCCAGTTCACGCTGCCGGAAATGAAATCGAGCGCCTGCTGGTCTTGCGTGAGGGCGTTGTCTTGAAGGAACGTCGCGTTACTTACCACCACCATGCGCGCCGAATTCACCTGCACGCGTTCGTCTGCGCTGCCGCCTTTTTCGATCGATACACCGATCGTTAATAGCGTGCCGGGATTGCGCTTGGCATCGGCCTGAAGTTTAGCTTGGTCGTTCGAATTGTAATCTTTCTCGGCAAAATAGCCCTTCTCCGCCTGAATCAGCGGCTCGAGTCGAATGTTGGCCGCGCGCACGCGTTCGGGCTCGAGCGTGAGCGACGATGTGCCGCCAAAAAACAGCGCGCGCACCTCAGCCAGCCGCTTCGTGATCGGGCTCCCACCCAAAAAATGCGCTTGCACATCGCGGGTGAGCGCAACCTCCTGAATTCCGGTGCGTAGAAAAACCATCAGCCGGTCGTCATTTGCCTTCACGCCGAGCTCATTGAGAAACGCGTTGAGTTTCGGAGTTTTCGCCGCTGGATCGAGAAGGAGCAGGATGCGTCCCTGTTTTTCCCAGAAATCGCGCAGCAATTTCATTTCCCGATCGGAGAAATCGTACTGCGGCCCGTCGATCACGATCGCCTTTAATTCAGACGGAATCGCGCCGACATCGAAAAGATTCAACTCCTGGAACTTGATGTTTTCGTTCTCGATGAATGTCTTCAGCACGGAGATCGGAGTGTTTCCGGCGAGAGGTGGTTCTTTATGGCCAAGCACGTAGCCGAGTGTGTTCTTTTTGCCTTCGACCAGGTCCATCATCGCGCTGGTGATGGCTTGTTCGCCTTTGAACGCCGTCACGCGCGGGCCTTCGCCGAAGGCCATTCCACTTTGATCGACATCGGCCATTTCGGACGCCTTCACCGTTTTATTGCGCCCGGCATAATCGATCACCAGCAGACTCTCGTCGCTGACCACTTTGTATTTATCGACCACCTCCTTGGCGCGCGAGAGATTGCGCTCCGGATCGATGTTCTCGATGTCGATCTTTCCCTTGGCCGCATATTGAAATTCAGTCAGCAGGTTTTGCACGTCCACGGTGATGGGTGTGTTGGGCGAAAAGAAAACCGTGATGCGGACTTTGCCTTTGATCGTGTTGAGAAAGCGCTTCGTTTTGTCGGAAAGCGCATATTTTTTGTCGCGCGAGGAATCCCAGCGCCGGTAATGCTTGAAGGCGATGGAATTCACCATCGCGGCGAGAAACAGAACGAGCACAACTTGAACCAGAACGTTCAGTCCGATCTGGAGGCGGCGAATTTTTTTCCGCGTAGGCTGTTTTGTCTCTTTGGCTATCGTCACAGTCTCCATTTGCGCGATTGGAATGCCTGGTAAGTGAGCGTCAACATGACGATGGTCATGCTGAGATAGAAAACGATCGGCCGCGTGTCGATCATGCCGCGCGAGAACGTGCCCATGTGTTCGATGGCGGAGAAATAGCCGAGCAAATCGCGCGTCCCCGAACTGACGTCGAGCAGAATGAATTGAACGAGTCCGAGAAAAAATAACAGTGTGATTGCGCAAAAGGAAATGATCGCGGCAATAATTTGATTTTTCGTCAAAACCGAAGCGAGACAGCCGACCGAGAGGTAAAACATCCCGAGGAGCAAGAGCATTAAATAAGAGCCCCAGTAGGCTCCGGCCGAATTCGCCGCCAGTTGATGGGTGATGGTCTGAAAGATCCAGAAATAGATCAGCGTTGAAAGCCAAAGGATCAGGTAAAAAACCAGGGCGCCAAAGAATTTCGCCAGAACCACCTGCCAGTCGCGCACCGGCGCGGTCATGAGCGGCTCGATCGTGCCGAGCTTAAACTCCTCCGCGAAGAGGCGCATCGTAATGAGCGGAAAAATCAGGACAAAAGCGAACCAGAAGAAGACCGAATTGAAAAACGCCTCCTCGACGGAATACTGCACGGGGCGCTGGTTCATGAACGAAATCTGGAAATAAAAATCGACCCCGGCCACGAGCAGGAAAAAAACGAGAACGATGTAAGCGATCGGCGAATAAAAATAGCCGCACACTTCACGCCAAAGCAGGGTGTAGAACTTACGCATTGGTTCTAAGCGTTGGAGTAGTGGAGTGTTGGAGTGAGGGAGTAGTGACGTACTCCTCCGGGTCTTCGGCGATGCGCGCGATCCAATCCTCGTCTTCGCGTTTTTGTTCGAGCTTGTCGATCAAACGCAGAAGCCGGTTTTCAACCTCATAATGGAGTAAATCGAACTCATGGAACAGCGCGGCGGAAATCTGTTTTGTTTGTTTCAAGCCGATGTCCCGCGTCATCGTTTCAGCGAGTGATCCGAGCGCGTAGTAAAGAAACTGAATGTATTCGTTAATCGAGCGCCGCCCGTATCCTTCGGAGATATTTGCCGAAATGGATTGAACGGCATCTGCTAATTGCGATCGGAGCTTAAAATCGATTTTCACCTCTATGAAAGCAATCTTCCAAGCTAGCTCAAACAGTTGGATGGCTTTCTGCCAAACAATCAATTTCATATAACCGCGGTTCTTGTTCCGCAGCTCTGTCTCGTAATAATCCATTACTCCATCACTCCTTTAATCCATCCCTCCATTCTCAGACTTCATCCGGATGTGTGAGCTCGACAAACACGTCTTCGAGCGTGGCGCGGCGCTGCGTTAACTCGCGCACCGTCCAGCGGCGGACTGTTGCGAGTTGAAAAACTTCTTCGCGCACATCGACGCCGGACTCGACGCGCAACGAAAATTTTTTCCAATCATCCTCCGCCTCGGTCGTCACATCGCGCACGCCGGAAATTTTCTTTAGTTCCTCGGCGCCGTTGTCATTTCCAACTTTTGCCTCGAGGACGACGCCACCGGCCCGGCGAATTTGGCCGAGCAAGTTTTCCGGCGTGTCGCACGCTTCGATTCGCCCCTTGTGAATGATGATCACGCGACTGCACGTCATCTCGACTTCCGGGAGTATGTGGGTCGAAAGCAAAATAGTATGCTGTTTACCGAGGTTTTTGATCAGTTGGCGGACCTGGCGGATTTGATTTGGATCGAGACCGATTGTCGGTTCATCGAGAATAAGAAGATCGGGCTCGTGCAAGAGCGCATCGGCCAGGCCAACACGTTGGCGGTAACCTTTCGAGAGCGTGCCGATTAATTTTTTCTCCACCTCTTTCACACCGCAAAGTTCCTTTACGTCGCCGACGCGCTCCGCGACGCGGCGATGCGGCACACCTTTGAGCGCGGCGCGATAATCCAGGTATTCCGTCACGCGCATGTCGTTGTAGAGCGGAACGTTCTCCGGCATGTAACCAAGATGCGCACGCGCCTGGAGCGATTGCTCGAAAATGTCGAACCCGGCGATGGTGGCGCGCCCGGAAGTCGGCGGCATGAAGCTCGCCAAAATTCGCATCGTGGTTGTCTTGCCGGCGCCGTTCGGGCCGAGAAAACCCATGATCTCGCCTTTGCCGACCTCGAAATTCAAGTCCTTGATCGCAGTCTGGCCGGCGTAACGTTTCGTTAGGTTTTCGACCTTAATCATTTTGCGGTAATTCCATGAGACACTTGAACGGCTATCGCGTTGCCAATTTTTTTCTGAATCAACGCGCCGCCAGCGTCACGGTTTGGACCCGTTGAGCTTGCCCGCTGCTGCGGATAACTCCGACGGCGAGCTCGACGCTGGCGCCACTCCGCGCGCGCCTGAGCAGATCTTCCATCTCTTTGACCGAATTCACTTCGGACTTGCCGAGGCGATAAATGACCAGACCGCGCTCGAGACCCGCTTGATCGGCTGGACTGTCCGGTTCGACTGCGGTGATGAGAACACCGTAGCCGCGCGCATAACCGAGCGCGTCAGTTAATTCCTCGGTCAAATCCTGCAATTGCATTCCAAACAGGCGCTCGGCGGCCGATGTTTCATTCGGTGCGGGCTGTTTTTTCGACCCGGACTGTTTCTGCGCAACTTTCTTGAATTGAGCAACGCTGTCGCGCACGACTTCGGCCGGAATGGCGAAACCCAGCCCTTGTGTCGGGATGCCTTGCGGGGTGAAGGCCATCTTAGCCGAACTGATGCCAACCAGTCGCGCGGAAAGATCGATCACCGGGCCGCCGCTGTTGCCTGGATTGATGGCCGCATCCGTTTGCACCAAATCTTTGTATTCGACGTTGTCGATGGTGATATCGCGCTTGACCGCGCTGAGCACGCCGCGGCTGATCGAGCTGCCGTAACCGACAGCGTTGCCCACCACGATGACCGTCTGGCCGAGTAAATTGGGCGAAATATCATCGAGGTTGATAAATGGAAACGCGGCCTTGGCGTCGATCTTGATGAACGCCAAGTCCGTTTTGTCGTTGCCCGTAATGTAATCCGCTTTGTAAGTCTTGGCGTCGTTCGTCGTCACCTGGATTTTCAAATCCGCCGCGCGCTCGACTACGTGTTGATTGGTGACAATGTAGCCGGCCGGATCGACAATGAATCCCGAGCCGAGACTTTGCAGCGTTTGGCGAATCTCGCGCGGGCGGCTTCGATAGTTGCCAAAAAATTGCGCGTAAAAATCTTCAATCGGATCGCGCACCGTCCGCCGAACGACGCGCTCCGTATTGATGTTGACGACCGCCGGCAAAACTTTCGCGAGCGCTAAAACAGCGGGCTCTGAAGCTGGATCGGCTTGCGCGAGCACGGACGACGCGACCGTCAGTAACGCCAGCGGGATCAAGATCGACCATCGTAGTCGGCACAATCGGTAAAGTCTTTGCATGCTTCCGTTTAGTTCAATTCTTGAACGCGGCCCGTTTCGATTCAGCACCGTTACCAAATCCCTGAAATCGGTCGTGTCACCATGGGTGACTGATTCGTACACTTCTGCCGCGGTCATAATGTGGCGTTGCGTCGCGTCCAGTATGGAAGTTGCATCTGGACTGTCAACTTGCCGTGCGGCTTAACGGTTGCAGATTAGAATCGCTATGCGGCCTTCGATTGCTACTCGCGCAAATCTCGATCTGCTCGAGGAGAATTACCGGCGCTGGCAAAAGAATCCTGAGTCGGTCGATTCGGGTTGGTCGGCGTTTTTCGAAGGCTTCGAGCTGGGCAACCTGCCCCAGCGAAATGGCGCGGTCGCAGGTGCGCCGCCGCGCGCGGAACCTCGCGAAGCGCAGCTGCAAACTCGCGTTGACGGCCTCGTTTACGCCTATCGCACCATCGGACACACGATTGCGCTCGTGAATCCGCTGGCGGAGAAGCGGCCGGAAAATTCGTCGCTCACACTGCGCGAGCTCGGCTTCAACGAAAAAGATCTCGATCTCCGCGTTTCATCTAAGTTCTTCCTCGACAACGAGGAGATGACGCTGCGCGAGATGATCGCGCGCCTCCAGAAGATTTATGCCGGCTCCATCGGCGCCGAGTTCATGCACATCCAGAACACGCGCATCCGCAACTGGGTGCGGCACCGCCTCGAGTCGCGAGCGGACAAGTATTCCACTCCGCGTCAGGTGCAGGTTGCGCTTTTGCGCACCCTGATGGAAGCCGACTCGTTCGAGGTGTTTTTGCATTCGCGCTACGTTGGTCAAAAACGCTTTTCGTTGCAGGGCGCGGAATCGCTGATGGTGATTCTCGATACGATTCTGCACAAATGCCCCCCTGCTGCCGTGGAAGAAATTTGCATGGGCATGGCGCACCGAGGCCGGTTGAACGTGCTGGCGAATTTCTTAAAAAAATCGCTGCGCGTCATCTTCACCGAGTTCAGCGAGAACTACATTCCCGATCTGGTCGCCGGCGATGGCGATGTGAAATATCATCTCGGATATCGCACGGTTCGGAAACTTTCTTCGGGCGCCGAAGTTGAGATTCGTCTCTCGGCAAACCCGAGTCATCTCGAAGCGGTCGATCCAGTGGTCGAAGGGAAGGCGCGTGCGCGTCAACGCATTCGGGGCGATACCGAGCATCGCAAGAAAGTTCTGCCGCTTTTGATCCATGGCGATGCCGCCTTCGCGGGGCAGGGGATTGTCGCGGAAACTTTGAACATGTCGCAACTGCACGGTTATGGAACGGGCGGAACCGTCCACGTGGTCATAAACAACCAAATCGGATTCACGACTCTGCCGGAGGACGCGCGTTCGTCCATGTACGCGACCGACATCGCGAAGATGATCGAAGTCCCGATTTTACACGTCAATGGCGATGACCCGCTTGCTTGCATGCAGGTGAGCCAGCTCGCGCTCGATTTTCGACAGGAATTCGGTCGAGACATTGTCATCGACATGTATTGCTATCGCCGTTACGGCCACAACGAGGGCGACGAGCCGGCGTTCACGCAGCCCCATCTGTACGCGAAGATCGACAAGCATCCGTCGGTGGCACAGTTGTATAAACGCGAGCTTCTCGAAGCCGGCACTCTCAGCGATGACGACGCAGCTTCGCTCGAAACCGAGTTCGATCTTCGCCTCGAGATGACCCTTGATAATGTTAAAGCGATCGAAAAGGAAAAAGCGGGCAAACAGGCGAAGTTCCGGGAGTCGACCGCCGTTTTCCAACCGGAATACACGAGCTCATCGGTTTCGACAGCGATCAGCGAGAAGGCGCTGAAGACGATTGTCGATGCGCTGACGTACGTGCCGGACGATTTCAATATTCAGCCGAAGATCAAACGCATCGTGCTCGAGCACCGCCGTAAGGTTTTTGAAAACGGCGGGCCGTACGAATGGCATTATGCGGAGCTGCTCGCCTACGGTTCGCTGCTTTTGGACGGTTCGCCGGTCCGATTGTCGGGCCAGGACAGCGCGCGCGGAACATTTAGTACCCGGCACGCGATTCTCTATGATGCAAAAACCGGGGCGCCCTACGTGCCACTGATGCATCTGGCGGAAAAGCAGGCGCGCATCTGCATTTACAATAGTCTCCTCTCCGAAGCGGCCGTGCTTGGGTTCGATTACGGATACTCACTCGATTACCCCGAGATGCTTTGCTTGTGGGAAGCGCAGTTTGGTGATTTTGCTAACGGCGCGCAAACCATCATCGATCAGTTTATTGTTTCGGCGGAATCGAAATGGCAGCGCCCGAGCAGCATCGTTTTGCTGTTGCCTCACGGTTACGAAGGGCAGGGCCCGGAACATTCCAGCGGCCGGCTCGAGCGCTTCCTGCAGCTTTGCGCCGAAGACAATATCCAGGTCTGCAATCTGACCACTTCAGCCCAGTATTTTCACGTTTTGCGCCGGCAAATGAAACGCGATTTCATCAAACCGCTCGTGATCATGACGCCGAAAAGTCTGTTGCGCGCTGAGTTCGCTTCGTCGCGCGCGGAAGAATTTACGAGCGGGCGGTTTGAAGAAATTCTTGGCGGGCCAGACGCGGGTCCGGTCGATAAAGCCAAGCGGATCATTTTTTGCTCGGGTAAAGTCTATTACGACCTGCTCAATTACCGGACCCACCGGAAGATCGACGATGCAGCGATCATTCGCATCGAGCAGCTTTATCCCTTCGCCGAAAAAAGACTGCGGGAAATGATGAAAGGATTTCCCCAAGGCGTGAAGCTCGTTTGGTGTCAGGAAGAACCTGAGAACATGGGGGCGTGGACATTTATGGAGCCGCGACTGCGCATCA
>QHQE01000050.1 GCA_003219265.1 Verrucomicrobiota bacterium | reverse complement strand
CGTGGGCGCGAAGGTTGCTAATTGTGTGATGCTTTTTGCCTACGAACGCCTGCGCGCCTTCCCGATCGATGTCTGGATCGAGCGCGTGTTGAGGGAAAAATATTTTCCGCGGGCGCGAAAATTAACCGGGCGACGCTTGCGCGCGTTTTCCGAAACCTATTTCGGAGAACATGGCGGCTACGCGCAGCAGTACTTGTTTCATCATGCGCGCTCGGCATCACGTCACTCTGGGATCGATAGAGATTTCTCGACTCCGCTGCGCTCCGCTCGAAATGACAAGCAAGGAGCATGCAAGACTTCGGTTTGGCGCAATTTGTCAGCGCCGCGCCGGTGAGATAATGTTCGCTCGCTCGGAATCTGAAAAAACTCCGCCCTGACTTCCTTGTTCATCATTTATAGAGCGCTCTCATGACGACGGCCGAGACCATGTTCGCCCAGCCGGGCGACGGAATAATGGATCGAAAACAGGAAGCTCGAAAGGTTTTGTGGGCGTTCCTGGCGGCGCTCTTTGTTCATCTGGTCGTCGCCTATTCCCTCGCGACTTGGGGCGGCATTTTTTCACCGGCGCTTCCGGTCTCGGAAAAGCCGGTCGAACTGACGATTGTCGATCTTTCCACACCGCCGCCGATCGTTCCGAAGAATTCCGCGTTTATGGAAACGGACGAGTCGAAACAATCGGCCGAGCAACCGAAAGAAAAAACATTTGAATCGAACGCCAATTCGATCGCGGCGAGCCAGCTTCCCGCCGCGGGCGGTATCCCGTTGCCATCGCAGCAAGGCAAAGATCGTCCCTCTGTTGATTTGGAAACACATCAGTACTCGCTGGCAAATGAAGGCGCACAGCCGCGACCAAGCGCGGCGCCGCAGGAAAGCCCCCGGCCGTCCGAAGCGCCGCAGCCCACACCGATTTCCGAAGCGGAGCAATTTGCGATGTTAAGGTCAACACCGACTCCCGCAGTTCGGCCGTCTGCTGTTCCCACGCCAGAACAACCGAGGTCCTCCTACCGCGCGCAAAAACAACAGACGCGCTTGTCCGGATCAATCACGAATCGTGGAGCGTCCTCGGTGAACGCGCTCGGCACACCGTTGGGTCGATATCAAAAAATTCTCTACGATTCTGTTGGCTCGCGTTGGTACTACTATGTCGCTAAGCAAGGGGATTTGGTCAGCATCGGCACGCTGCGTCTGGTCTTTTCGGTTGACCGAAGCGGTCGCGTGACGAATCTCAAGATCGTCGAAAATACTTCCAACGAATCTTTCGCAAACGTATGCCTGCAATCTGTCCTCGAAATGCAGTTGCCACCGATTCCAGAAGACGTGGCGAGCTCGCTCCCGCCTGAGGGTTTGGACGAAGAAATGTCGTTTACGATGTACGCCAACTGATGAGCGCTATTACCATAATCGCCGAGGCGCCGGGAACGGTGCAGACAATCATGAGCTTTTTCATCAAGGGCGGGCTCTTTATGTGGCCGCTGCTCGCCTGCTCGATCGTGGCCGTAACGACAATCATTTTGCGCGGCATCGCCTTGCGCGAAAAAAATGTGATGCCGCTCGTGATCCAAAGCGAGATCGAACGCCTCGCGCCCGGCGCGAGCCCGGAGCGATTGACGCGGACCGTGAGCCACGACCAATCCTCGCTCGCCCGGATCACGCGCGTTGCGCTCCAACACTTGCGCGGGCCGCGCTCGGAGAACGTGGAAGTGGTGGAAACGCGCGCGCGTCACGAAATGGTGCGGCTGGAGAAAGGTCTCATCGTTCTCGAAGTGATCGTGGGCATCGCGCCGCTGCTCGGTTTGATCGGCGCGGTCTCCGGCCTGGTGCATGTTTTTTCAAATCTTGGCCTGAGCTCGGGCGCAGCGGATACGCGTCAGATCGCGCTTGGCATCGCCGAAGCACTCAATGCCACCGTCTTTGGACTTTCGATCGCGGTGCCGACTTTGATCGCCTTCAGTTATTTCTCGAAGAAGGTGGAAGTGATGTCGGTGGAAATGGAAACGCTGGTCGTCGAGTTGATCAGCAAATGCTACTATGGGCGCTCTTCCCGCGAAGTGAAGCCGGCAAAATCTCCGCCTCCGGCGCCAAGGCCGACGCCGACGCCAGTCGTGTGAAACACGCGGCGCATCCCACGCCATGAACTTCATCGTCCGCAAACGCAGGGCGCCCACCATCATTATCGTTTCGTTGGTCGATATTCTCATCATCCTGCTGATCTTTTTTGTCGTTTCGACGACCTTTAAAAAAGATCAGCCGGAAGTTCAGATTAATCTTCCTGAATCGAAAACAGCGACGAACGCTCCGGCCGAACTCGAGCATGCGATTGTGAGTGTCGATCAAAACGACGAGATCAAACTGGATGGGCGGACCCTCGGTGTGGATGAACTGGAGGCGGCGGTGCGCAATTTGCCTCCCACGCGCAAATCTTCACTCGCGTTGCAAGCTGACAAAAAAGCGTCGTTTGGCGCGATCGTGAAGGTGATGGATGCATTGAAGCTCGCCGGCGTGAGAAATTTGCCAGCGTTCACGCGTCAGGAAAAATGAAATTGCCGATCTTGCAGTACGGCGACCCGATGCTGCGCGCGAAAGGCAAACGGATCGACCAGATCGACGATCGCATTCGCGAGCTGGCCGCTAACATGCTGGAGACGATGCAGGCGGCGAACGGCGTGGGGCTGGCCGCGCAACAAGTGGGCGAAGCGCTCCAGCTCACCGTCCTGGACATTTCGCGTGTGGAAGATCGACCGAGCACGATGAAGTTGAACGGCCGGGATGTCGATCCCCAGACAGCGATGCCGCTCGTCTTGATCAATCCCGAGATCGAATTGGGCGACGAAACCGAAATGGGCACGGAAGGTTGCCTGAGTTTTCCGGAAATCACCGGTGAAATCGAGCGCGCAAAATCGGTCATGGCGCGCGCGCAAACTTTGGAAGGCGACAAGATCGAGATCGAAGCGACCGGGCTGCTGGCGCGCGCCTTGCAGCATGAAGCCGATCATCTCAACGGAATCCTGTTTATCGATCGAATGAGCTCTGCGGCAAAGGCAAGTTTATCGAGCCGGCTGAAGCGGTTGCAAAAAGAAACGCGACGCAGCGGCGGGAAAGATCGACCATCGCTCGTCGGCGAGACGACGCTTTGAAGGAGGGTGGATCGAGCAGTCTCTTGTCCGCCTTCGGACGGACTCGTCCCGTGGCGAGCTCGATGCTAAATTTGGCGGCTAAGCCGCATATTTTATAACATCGCCCGGCGGAACGGTGGATCCACCTTTCCGCTTTCGACAGCATCAAAGCGCTTTGTAATCGACCGTGATGGTGCGAAAAACGAGTGCGTCGTGTTGCGCGGAGAAATAAAAAAGCTCAAGCATGGTCGCCCCGACCATCCACTGGTAGCCGACCAGCGTTTGGATGACATCCGTGTCGGTGTCGTGCGAACGCGAGACTAGTTTGCCGATTCCGTACTTTTCATCGAAGTACTTGCGAATTTCTCCCATCCGCTGGTTGTAACGCTCGATCGTCCAATCCGGATATTCGTATTGCAGCTCCACGCCGAAGAGCGATCCCCCCTTGAAAGTAAAGAGCGTGCGCTTCAAGCCGGGATGGACGAGGCCTTCCACGGTCCAGACCTCGCGGCCCTCTTTTTTTTCGCGTGATACGATTTGAGCTTTCGCGCCGCGCAGCACCGCTTCCACGCGTGCCATCGAGTCGTTCCAGCGAAAACCGAAAGGCGGAAGCAATTCGTCGGCAGCGCGCGCCGACGCGATGGCGGAAATAACAGCGAGCAGAACAGCCAGAAGAGCGCGCATGATTACTCGGCCACGGAGTTGAAGCCCCATTCTTTTTTCGTGCGTCCGTATTCGATTTTAATTCGCTTGGAATTCATTTTTCGATCCGCTGAGCGATCGCGGTGCGTGCTCCAGAGGCAGAAAAAATGCGCGCGTGTGCTCATTCGGTCAACTCGCGGAACCTTTCGGAGTCAGCTTCGCCCGAGGGCAGCGGTTTGTAATTTTTGGGCAATGTCGATTCGCTGTTTTCAGTCAAGATTTTTTTGATGTGAGACGAAAATAAATTTTAGATTTTTTCTTGTCGATGCGCGCTCTGGTTTCTAATCTCAAGCCCGCTGGCAGGGGAAAGAGGGAGTGGATGTGAATAAGATGTGAACAGCTTTTAATAATCTCCTAGCAGCGAGAATGAGCGACGCCTTAACCTCTCTAGACCGACGACTCCAATCAGACGTCGATCTTGCCGCCACCGGGCCGCGGTCGAGCGTTGCAGGAAGCGTTTTCCCCTCGTATTTAAGCGTTTTTGGTATTTTTTCCCGGCGCTTCCTCCGAGAGACAGGCGCGTCATCACGCAGACATCGCCTCCGTTTGGCCGGCCAATTTCCCTCGGGATCGGCCTTTGTGGCAATTGTGTAACGCTGTTAACAAGTCGGTATGAAAGAGAAGTGTGCCAAGCTGTGGCAGAAATTGTCGGTGGCCTTAAAGCCGCAGGTGAGTGCCGATACATTCAAGCGCTGGTTTTCCGCCGTTGAATTAATCGAGGCCACCGACAACTCGCTCACCTTCCGCGTTCCAAATAACATCTACCAATTCTGGATCGAGAGTAATCATATGAGCGCGCTCCAAGCCGCCGTCATCACTGCTTTTGGCGGCCCGCGCGCAGTAAAATTTTCCGTGCCGTCGGGATCTTCAGCGGACATTGCTGCGGAGGACGCAGCCGCTTTGAAGGAGATGGCGCCTGAGTTGGTGCGTGACACGAAAGCGGCCGGCAGCGCGCTCGGGCTCAATCCCCGAAACACGTTCGAATCTTTTGTGGTCGGTCCGAACAACGAGATCGCGCATGCGGCCAGTCTGGCGGTGGCGCAGTCTCCGGCCCGGACTTATAACCCGCTGTTTATTTACGGGGGTGTAGGACTGGGCAAGACGCATTTGATGCAAGCCATCGGCCAACACGTTTGGGCGAAAAAGAAAACCACCAAGGTGATCTATCTCTCGAGCGAACTTTTCATCAACGAGTTCATCGACGCGATCCAGCACAGCAATCTGGTGAAATTCCGCAAGCGTTATCGCCAGTCCGATCTTCTTCTCATCGACGACATTCAATTTCTCGGCGGCAAAGAACGCTCGCAGGAAGAATTCTTTCACACCTTCAACACGCTTTTCGACGGACATAAACAGATCGTGCTCTCGAGCGACCGGCCCGCTTCAGAAATCGCGAACCTGGAGAAGCGGCTCGTTTCGCGCTTTGAGTGGGGACTGACTGCTGAACTTCAGCCGCCCGACATCGAGACGCGCATGGCGATCTTGCGCATGAAAGCGCGCACGATGCAGATCAAACTGCGCGATGAGGTTTTCGAATTTCTCGCCAACCGCATTCGCACAAACGTGCGTCGCCTCGAAGGCGCGCTCATGCGCGTGGCGTCCTTTGCTTCGCTCAGCGGAAAGGAGCTCACGCAGGAAGTCGTCGAGCATCTGCTCAAAGACATCTTGCAGGAAGAAGCGCGGCATTCCATCACCATTGAACAGATTCAGCGGCGGGTGGCGGAACACTTCGACGTGCGCCTGGCCGATATGACGAGCAAACGGCGCCCGGCGAGCATCGCCTTTCCACGCCAGGTCGCGATGTATCTGGCGCGCGAGCTGACCAAGGCATCGCTCAACGAAATCGGCGACGCATTTGGTGGACGCGATCACGGCACTGTCCTGCATGCCTGCAAGCTGGTAAAGAAACGCATGCACGAGCAGGACAGCCTGCGTCAGACGATTTCCTTCATCGACAGTTCGTTGCAGCGCTGAACCCCGACAGACTTTACGGTTGCCGAATAAAATCGGAAGCCTTACATCTTAAGCGCGCTCCCTGCCGTCATGAAATTCAGCGTCACGAAAGAAAAACTGCTCGAAGGCCTGCAACAGGTCCAAAACGTGGTCAGCACGCGCACGACCCTTCCGATTCTTTCCAACGTTCTCCTGCAAGCTAACGAGAAAGAAGTTCATCTTACCACCACCGATCTCGATGTAGGCGTGCGCGGCAGTTTCGAAGCGGAGGTGGAAAAGAAAGGCGCGACCACGCTCCCGGCGCGCCGCCTTTTCAACATCGTCCGGGAACTGCCCTCCAGCGAAATCCAGGTCGATGTCGATGGAAAGAACACGGCCTCGATCCGGAGCGGGCAAAGCTTCTTCAAGATCCTCGGGCTGCCCGAAGAAGAATTTCCGCCGTTGCCGAAATTTGAAAACGCAAAGGTGGTCACGATTCCTCAAAAAGATTTGCGAGACGGTTTGCGGAGAACTTCCTATGCCATCTCGACCGATGAAACCCGCTACGTGCTGAACGGTGTGCTTTTCAGCTTCAAGGAAAATAAACTCATCCTGGTGGCGACTGATGGCCGGCGGCTCGCCATGGTTGACATCGAACTGGAATTCC
Source organism: Verrucomicrobiota bacterium (assembly GCA_003219265.1). Classification (GTDB taxonomy): domain Bacteria; phylum Verrucomicrobiota; class Verrucomicrobiia; order Chthoniobacterales; family UBA10450; genus AV133. The sequence goes on along the minus strand of QHQE01000050.1, from coordinate 24,344 downwards.
CGCGCAGCCATGAAGCTGACATCATCGTCCCGACCAAGGCGGTGACGGAGTTGCAGCGCCTGCTCACCGATGACGGCGAGGTGAAAATGAGCATGGGCAGCGGCCAGATTGCGTTCGATCTCAACAACACGCTGCTCGTCTCCAAGTTAATCGAAGGCAACTATCCAAACTACCGGCAGGTCATTCCATCGGAAGCAAAAGAACGCGTCACGCTCGAACGCGAGACGTTCCTCAATTCATTGCGGCGCGTTTCCTTGCTCGCGAGCGACAAATCGAACTCGATCAAACTCAACTTCAGCAAGAACAACATCGACATCACCGCCAACACCCCGGAGGTCGGCGAAGCGAAGGAATCGCTCCCCGTCGCCTACAAAGGGCGCGAATTTTCCATCGCCTTTAATCCGGAATTCTTAATGGCGCCGTTGCGCAACCTGACCGAGGACGAAGTTTTTCTCGATCTCATCGATGAGATGAGCCCGGGCGTCTTGAAGATTCAGACGCCGTTTCTCTATGTCCTGATGCCGATGCGCATCAGCTCGTGATGTGCTTGTCTGGAAGACAAGTGCCCTCGCCTGTCATGGCAGACAGGTTTCCTGTCTGTTCGACGACCGGCCGTGCATTTGCAACGCGCCGCGAGACGCTGTCTTCCGGGATGCGCGGTTGCGCTACAATTTCAGCGCGTCGCAAACGGTTTTGAATTTGAGCCGCGACATTTCACCCTTCGGCGCCTGAAGCACGCGAACGTTCTCGTTCGCTGGCGCCCAAACCGCCGGATCAGTCGGGCCGAACAGCAAAACGCAATTTGCCCCGACAGCGGCGGCAAGGTGTGAGATCCCGCTGTCCTGCCCGATAAAGATTGTTTGCTCAAGAACCGCCGCGAGATGGGGCAATGGCAAATTTTTTGCAAAGCGAACAGTCGCGTCTCTCCAAATTGATTGGAGCCGCGCAACTTGATCTGCGTCCGCCTCACCGAAAATGACGACGATCGATCCGCGAAAATCTTCCGACGCGAGCAGACGATTTCCGAGGTCGATCCAATTTTCGAGCGGCCAATTTTTCTTTTTGCCGCCGCTGCCGGGATGAAACGCGACGATTGGTCGCGCGCAATGGCCGAGAAAAGCGTTGGCCGCGTCTCGATCTTCGGCCGAAGGATAAAGCTTCGCAGACAAATCATCGACGCAAAGACCGAGAGTCTGGAGCGGCCGCGAAAGTTGTCGGGCTGCGTGCTCGCGATGGTCGATCTTGCCCGGGCCATGAATCAGATTATCTGCGCCGCACCGGCTCAGATTCATCTCAAAGACACCATCGGGATCGTAAAGATAGCTGATGATCAAATCGAAGCTCGCGAAATAGTTTGCGAGTTCGGCCGGGAGTTCCGAATTCTTCGCGAAGAAGCTCGCGAGCGGTCCGTGCTCGATTGAGCGGACGGCTTGCGCGTAAAACCGATTTTCCGCCAGCACCGCGATATGCTTGTAACCGAGGATCTCGACGTGTGCGCGAGAATATGCATGGCGCAACGCCTTCAGCGCCGGCAGCGTGAGGATGAAATCGCCAATCGCACCACCGCGGATCACAAGAATCCGGTTCATTCCATTCTTTGTAGCGGCGGTCTATGACCGTCGCTGAGATTGTTTTGTCCGACGCTCATAGAGCGCCGCTACAGAAGATCTCAATAAACCGTGATCGCCAGTGCGAGAATCACCACGCCGTAACACAGTGCGATCCCCTGCAACAATCGCCAGCGAACGGCGCTGCGCGCGCTCCAGTTGATTTGGTCCCGAAGCAAGTACGGGATCGTGACCCAGAACAGTCCGGCGACGATGAGCAAATAGGCGAGCACTGTAACGAGCAAACGGCTCGTTTCGTAACGTAGAAACGCCGCGTCAAGCAGCGGCTCAGCGGCGAGCAAACAGAGAATTCCAAGCGCGCGGACAGCGAGAAATTCGTCAACGAAACGCAGCACAAGCACGTAACCGATCGGCAATGCAATGAGGAGCGGTCGTCGAAAAGCGGAGAACTCTCCCATCTCCATCGTCGCCAGCAGCCAGAAGCTCCAGACAAGATCGGCTGTCAGCAAAATAACCCCGGCGACACGAGAGCGCGGGAATCGTTGTGCAACGCTGGCAAAGTCTGGTTTTAGCAATCCGGGCAAACTGATCAAGATTAGAAACGCGCCCGCGATTATTCCCACGGTTTGCAAAGACAGGTGGTAAATCATGCCGCGATCGTGGCTGACCGCGCGTCAGGTTTGCATGACTGGCGTCCCATACAAGCTGAATCCATTCGCTTGTTGGACCCGTACATCGACAATCTCGCCAACAAGTTCGTCACCGCCCTCGAACACGACGATTTTGTTCGTCCCTGTGCGGCCCATTAATCGGGCCAGGTTCGTTTTGCTCGGGCCTTGGCAGAGAACTTCGACATCGCGACCAACCAGGCGTTCGCCGGCGCGTCGCGCTGATTCATTCACGATCCGGAGCAAATCCTGATTGCGCTCTGCTTTGACGCTTTCGTCGATTTGGTCGCTCATCTCCGCGGCGGGCGTATCGCGTCGCGGCGAATAGCGAAAGACAAAGGCGTTGTCGAATTGGATTTGTCGGACAAGCTCGCGCGTTTGCTCGTAATCGCTCTCGGTCTCGCCGGGAAAACCGACGATAATGTCGGTGGTGATCGCGGTGCCGTCGCGCACCTGCCGGATGCAATCGACAAGATTGACATATTTCTCCGCGGTGTAAGTCCGGTGCATTGCTTTCAAAATTTTGTTGGAACCGGATTGCAGCGGCAGATGCACGTGCTCCGCCAGTTTCGGCAGGCGTCCGAATACTTCGATCAAATCCTCACGAAATCCGATGGGATGCGGTGAAGTGAAACGGAGTCGCTCAAGTCCGTCGATCTCGTGCACGGCCTGGAGTAACTGAACGAATGGGGTTTTGCCATCGCGCTTGGGAAACTCGTGCCGGCCATATAAGTTCACGATTTGTCCGAGCAGGGTGACTTCCTTCACGCCGCGCGCGACGAGATCGCGCACTTCGTGCACGATCTCAGAAATTGAGCGGCTGCGCTCCGCGCCGCGGGTCCGCGGCACAATGCAGAAGGTGCAATGCATGTTGCATCCTTGCATGATCGAAACGAAAGCGGTCGCCTGCCTGGGCGCGAGTTGTTGTTCGCGGATTGTTTCCTGCGAGCCCGGCTCTTCTTCAACATCGACGATCGAAAATCGCAAATCGTCCATGCTGTGGCCGGGGTTGCCGACCCCGGCTACAACGCGCTTTCGTTTCACGAGCTCTTCGACGTAATCGGCGACGCGATGGAATTTTTGCGTCCCCACGACAAGATCGACATGCGATAAATTTTTGAGCAACGCCGCGCCGCGCGCCTGCGCCATGCAGCCAAGAAAACCGAACACAACTTCCGGCCGGTCTTTCGCCATGTGTCCGAGCATCCCCATTTTGCCCAGGGCCTTTTGGTCGGCCATGTCGCGCACGCTGCAAGTGTTGAGTAAGATCACGTCCGCTTCCATTTCACTCTCCGCGCGCTCGTAGCCACGCGCGATGAGCGAATGCGCCACTTGTTCCGAGTCGCGCTCGTTCATCTGGCAGCCGTAGGTCTTGATGAGGAATTTCGGCATGAATGGGCGAGAATAATACACGGGCGAGCGGCCTTCGCCACGGAGAGATTATCGACTTTTCATCTTGTCGATCTTTCGGATTTAATAGCGGCACGAATGAAAAACGAAAGTCCGGCAATCGGCGTCATTGGCGGCAGCGGTTTGTATCAGATGAACGAGCTGCGCGATGCGACCGAACGCAAAATCGATACTCCGTTTGGGGCGCCATCGGACACGCTCATCGGCGGTAAGGTGAGCGGCCGGGAGGTTTATTTTTTGCCGCGACACGCGCGTGGCCATCGGCTTTTGCCGCACGAATTAAATCACCGGGCCAACATCTACGCGCTGCGTTGGCTCAACGTGCGCTGGATCATCTCCGTGACCGCGGTCGGCAGTTTGCAGGAGAAATATGCGCCACGGGATGTTTTGTTGCCGTCGCAGTTTTATGATCGCACGAGCCTGCGCAGCGATCACACATTCTTCGGGAAAGGAATTGCCGCGCACATCTCGTTCGCTGAGCCGATCAGCACGAAGTTGCGAAACATCATTGCCGAATCAGCGCGCTCGGTAGGCGTCACCGTTCACAACGGCGGCACTTACGTGAACATGGACGGGCCGGCGTTTTCGACGCGCGCGGAATCCGAGCTCAATCGCCGAAACGGCTTTGACGTAATCGGGATGACGAACTTGCCGGAAGCGAAATTGGCCCGCGAAGCGGAGATTGCGCTCGCCACCATGGCGATGATTACGGATTACGATTGCTGGAAAGTGGAAGAGGAACCGGTCTCCGCCCAGACCGTGATCGGTCATCTGATGGCGAATGCCGAGACGGCGAGAAAGGTGCTTGTCGATCTAATTCCGCGCATACCGATGGAACCGAACTGGCCGGAACATTCCGCCCTTGACTCGGCCTTGGTCACGGAGCGCCAGCTCTGGCCGGCCACAACAGTGAAGAAGCTGAAACCGATTTTGCGGCGATTTCTGTAGTCGCTTTCGCGGCTTGTCACGCGGAAGGTTTGCGAACGTGGCACCGCGAAGGTGGATCGAGCCGTCCCTTGTCCGCCAGTCGGACGGACTCGTCCAACGGCGAGCTTGATGTTAATTTGGCGGCGGAGCCGCATTTTTTTAGCATGGCCTGCCGGAGCGGCCGATCCACCATATCGCGCTTCGCCCTGCTTCGGCGTGGTAGCCAAGGCGACGGCTATAGAAAATTCATCCGTGAAATCCGCGTAATCCGCGGTTTTAGCTGGATAGATAAAAAGTACTTGCCATCCAATGCATGATTATAATAATTCTAGAAGCAGCCCGTGATACGTACGGAGCGCGAAGAATGAAAATCAAAGTCGCTACCTGTCTGCTCAGTCTCCTTTTGCTTCCCGCCTGTTCGACAACCACCCAAACTACTGCGGCAAATCAGACCAGGGAGCAGAGGATGGCGGCGAAGTACGCGAGCACGGAAAATGCGGAAGAGCCAGCGCCGCCCGCGGAAGGCCCGGATGATATTCCGGCGGTGCCGGTGGATGTGAAGCGGAACCCTGGCCTCGTGCCTACGCCGCTGCTCCGCGTCTCGGCGGCATCCTCAACTCCGTAATAGTAGCCGTCGCCCTCCGGGCGACGCGACGCGGGCGTTTCGTTGCCAGCGATCGCTTCGCAGAGCGCTCGGATTTGATCCTCAGTGTGCGCTGCCGTTACGGTAATGAGCAGTCGCGCGGAACCTTTGGCCACAGTCGGGTAACCGATCGCCGGGACGAAAATCCTTGGTTTTGGAGCGCTTCCGCCAAGTCGATCGCTGCTTGCTCATCGCCTACGCGCCGCGGAAAAATCGCGCTGCTGGCGTGGGCAGCATTCTTATCCGGGCGATTCGCCGTTGCCGAACGGACCGGAAGAAGTTCCTGCATGAGCTTAATTCTTTGCCAAAGTAAGAGCCGGCGCTGTTCGCCTTCCGGCGAGGCGAGAAAATTGATTGCGGCCCGCGCCGCGGCCGCAAGTGCGGACGGTGGCGCCGTTGAATAGATAAACGAACGCGCCCGATTAATCAGCCATTCGATCAGGCTGCGGGAACCACAAATGTAACCGCCGCTTACGCCCAGGGCTTTACTGAGCGTTCCCATCTGGACATCGACATCTTCATGCAAGTTCTCTTCCGCAGCGAGCCCGCGACCATTCGGCCCAATCACTCTGATGGCGTGCGCTTCATCGAGCCGAAAAAGCGCTCGGAAACGTTTTTTTAGTTCGAAAAGTTCGGGCGAAAACGTCTGTTATGAGACTCTCGCCGTTTGCGGGACTACATCCAGAGACCCCAGGAGAGCAGGGCCGAGGCGTCTCGCCAGACGGCCGTGCTGTCGCCGAGCACGACCACGATGATGTCGCGGCCCGGTCGCGAACCGCTGCAAATCAAGCAATGCCCGGCGGCTTCGGTGTAACCGGTTTTCATCCCGTTGCAATACGGGGAGCGTCTTAGAACTTTATTTGTGTTTTCGAGCTCGCGCGTGCGGCCGTTGGCATAGCGAAAGACGAGTTGCGGAAGACAAACAATCGATCGGATCGTGGGATTGGCGTAGGCCGCGCGCGCGATGATCGACAAATCGCGTGCGCTCGAGTATTGGTCCGGCACCGGTAACCCGTTCGGATTCACAAAATGCGAGTGCGTCGCGCCGAGTTCGCGCGCGCGTTGATTCATCACCTCGGCGAAGGCTTCGATACTGCCCGCGTTGGCGCGCGCGAGACAACGCGCCACATCATTCGGGCTTTTTACGAGCAACGCACGCAATAGGTCGATGCGCTGGTAGGTGTCGCCAGGTTTGATATTCAACTTCACCGGCTCCGCCAGGGTGTCGATAAGCTCAACTCTCACCGGTCGATCCAAAAAACCATGCTCAGCAATGATTAATGCAGTCAGCAACTTTTGCGTGCTGGCCGGCGGTCGTATCTCATCCGCATTTTTTTCATACAAAGTTTCCCCGGTGCGTGCATCGACCATCATGACCGACCTTGCGCCTGTCGCTGGCGCACCTCCGGAAACGCGCGGCGGCGAAACTTCATCGCGCTCTTCATTCGATTGGGCTTTGGTCTTTGCGTGCCGGTGCCGGGATCGAGCACGCGTTGCTCTCGGCGGAGATATTTGAGGAGACTCTTTCGCCAGGGACTCCGGGATACCGGTCGGCCGGACAGCATCCTGTTCCTGCGCAAACGTGGTGAGCGCTAATGCGGATACGCAGAAGCAAACGATCCAAGTGCGACCCAATTTCATCGGTCGGAAAATGAGGAGCAAGAATTTGCGAGGTGCAAGCACATGGCCAGCGAGAGGTTATTATGAATCACGGCCGCGCTGGATTAACTCGATCTCGTAACCCTCCGGAGCGTCGATGAAAGCAATCTTGCTTCCGCTTGAGGTTTGATGTGGTCCGTCGGAAAGCGGATAACCTTTGGCGGCCGCTTCGCGCGCGAATTTGTCGAGATTGTCCACTTCGAAAGCGAGATGTGTCAGATCGGGTCCAACTACGACCGGGCCGCTTTGATCGAATTTGCAAAGTTCGATTTCCTCCTCGCTCTGGGGCGCTTTCAGAAAAACCAGTTGCGAGCCGCGGCCGGAAGTGTGCCGGCGAAGCTCCTTGAGTCCGAGAACGTCTTTGTAAAACGCGACCGTCTTCTCCAGATCGGTCACGCGGTAACGAGTGTGTAAGAGTTTTTTGACCATTGCGTATCTTATTGCCCCGGCCTGCGATGAAATTCAAACTCCGAGTCGAGAAATCAAGTCATGCTCCATCTCGGCATCGATAGCCCCGGCGGTTTAGGAACCGCCGCTCCTTGTTGTCGCCGGCCTGGTCAGATGTCATTCTTTTAGTCCGATGAAACTTGTGATCGCCGCGACCGGCGCCAGCGGAACGATTTATCTGCAACGATTGCTTGAGCAGATCGATTGCGCCGCGCACGAGATTCATCTCATCATGAGCGCCCATGCGGAACAGGTCGCGGCGCAGGAGCTGGAAGATTTCAAAATTCCTGCGCACGTCTCGCGACATTCGGAAAGTGATCTCAGTGTTCCGTTTGTGAGCGGCTCGGCCCGCTTCGACGCGATGGTGATCGTTCCATGCTCGATGGCAACACTCGGGCGGATCGCTTCCGGTTCGAGCGACAGCGCGCTGTTGCGCGCCGCCGATGTTTTTTTGAAGGAACGCCGGAAATTAATTCTCGTCCCGCGCGAGACGCCCTGGAATTTGATTCACGCGCGCAACGTCGTGACGCTGCTTGAGGCGGGTGCGATTGTTCTGCCGGCAATTCCATCTTTTTACAGCCAGCCAGGTTCTGTCACCGCCGTTGTCGATACGGTTGTTTGGCGGATTCTCGATCAAATTGGATTGCCGAATCCGCGCGCCTATCGCTGGCAGGATCAAACTGCGAAAACTTCGGGCAAGAAAAGTTGAAGATCGAAGGTTGGCGCGCGCGTTGGCTGATCGCGTTCGGATTTCGCTTGCTCCAGCTTTGGGCGCGCACGCTGCGTTACCAAATCCATGATCGCGCTGGCATTGTTGGAAAGCCGGTGAATGAAAATTACATCGGCGCTCTTTGGCATAATCGCCTGTTGATATTTCCGGTCGTGCTGCGACTTTTTTTTTCGAACCGTCACGGCGCGGCTTTGATCAGCGCGAGTCGCGATGGGGACCTGCTGGCCGATGCAATCAAACGCTTCGGTTTCGATGTTGTGCGCGGCTCGAGTTCGCGACTCGGCGCCAGTGCAATTTTGCAGTTGACGGAAGTGCTCTCCTCGCGACGCGACGTCGTAATTACGCCGGATGGTCCGCGCGGTCCAGTTTACGAGCTCGGACCGGGAATTATTTTTCTGGCGCAAAAGTCGAGCGCGGCGGTTCTACCCATTAACATGGAATATTCGAACTGCTGGCGGATCAAAAGCTGGGATCGATTCATTGTCCCGCGGCCGTTCGCCAAAGTGCACGTGATCATCGGCCAGCCGCATCGTGTAAGATCGACAAGCACCGCCGAAGAGTTCGAAGCCGAGCGTTTGCGTTTGCAAGATGCGATGATGGCGCTGGTTGAACGACGCTGAGTCATTTACGTTCGGCGCATGGCGAAGTTAATCGACGGCCGCGCAATTGCGGAAAAAGTTTATGTCGATCTTCGCCGCGAGATTGCGAAATTAAAATCGCAAGGCGTCGCACCGGGTCTGGCCGTGGTGTTGGTGGGCGATCATCCCGCCTCGCGCGCCTACGTGCGCTCGAAGGACAAGATGAGCCGCGAGCTCGGTTTGCATTCAGTGAAACTCGAGCTCCCGGCATCGACCACGCAGTCGGAATTACTTTCGCGCGTGGAGGAGTTGAATCGCGATCCAGCCATTCACGGCATTCTTGTGCAATCGCCGCCGCCGAAACAAATTGATGAAGCGACAATCGTGCGCGCACTCGATCCGCGCAAAGATGTCGATGGTTTTCATCCGCTGAACGTCGCGAAACTCGCGTCCGCCGCGGCGGACGGATTCGTCCCATGTACTCCGCTTGGGATTCAACGGCTGCTCATCGAAAGCAAGATCGACATCTCCGGCGCGCACGTTGTCATTCTTGGGCGGAGTATGATCGTGGGAAAACCGCTCGCGCTTTTGCTCATGCAAAAAGGTAGAGGCAGCGACGCGACCGTGACGGTTGTTCATTCCCGCAGCCGGAATCTCGAAGCGATCACGCGCGCGGCAGATATTTTGATCGTGGCGATTGGCCGGGCTGAATTTGTGAAGGCTAAACACGTGCGCGACGGCGCGGTAATTGTCGATGTTGGAATTAATCGAGTGGAGGACGCAACCAGCGAGCGCGGTTACCGCCTTATCGGTGATGTCGATTTCGACGAAGTGGCAAAGAAAGCCGCCGCGATCACGCCGGTGCCGGGTGGTGTTGGCCCGATGACGATCGCGATGTTGATGTCGAACACGGTGAAAGCATGTCGCGCCGTCAATTCGACCTAACGATTTTCGCGGTCAGCAACCGCCAGATCGGCGGCTGAAATCGCGCGGCGTTCACGAAAAGCGATGCGATGCGTGGTGATAAAACAGCCGCGCGCGCCAACCGATTGATCCAGAGTCGCCCCCGATACATGGCCGCGTGAGCGCGAGCGAATTCACGCAAAGTTACTTGTCGATTTTGTCCGCGAATGATTTTCACGATGGCGTTGGCGGCAAGTTCGCCTGAACGAAGCGCGTAATAAATTCCTTCGCCGGTGAATGGCTCGACCACGCGCGCGGCGTCGCCGATGAAGAAAAGATTTTCGTGAACGGCCGAGACGGGTGCGCGCGTGAGCGGCGTGATCGTCCGCCATGCGTGATCGGCTGCGATCTCGAAATTTCGCTCGGCCCATCTTCGCAGCGATGCAATCGTCGGTGGCCGGCCGACGAGGCAGAGATTCAATTCATTCTCATTCACCGGCGCCTGACCCGAATAACCTTCGGGCAGAAATTGGAGAACGACGCGATTTCCGAATTTTCTCGGCAAAGGAATATGCGTTTGCAGTGCGACGCGTTCGCGTTCCGGTCCCGGAAGCAAATTGCTAAGCCGCGCCACGGTGGAGTTGCGTCCATCAGCTCCGACAAGAATGGCCGCCTCAAGAATTGTTTCTCCAGCAGCGACCATCCAGTGATGAGATGAATTCCTGGCAATTGCCCTTACGACCGTGGCATCGCGAATTTCGGCGCCGAGCTCGCGCGCGCGGGTAAACAAAAGATTGTCGAAGAGGCTGCGCTTGATCGCGATCTCGCTTTCATCGCCGGGCGGAAGATTGACATGTGCCCTTTGGCCGCCAATCGCGATGAACTCGACCGCTTCCAGTTTTCCATGCGGCGCCGCGCGGCCGAGATCTGCAAGCTCCAACCGGCGCAATACCGGCCAGCACGCCGGATTCAAACAATCACCACAGACTTTTTCGCGCGGGAATTTCTCCCGCTCAACAACGAGTGTGCGCAATCCGGCGGCCGCGCAGAATGCGGCACATGTCGCTCCACTCGGCCCGGCTCCCACGATTGCGACATCGAAGAGTTCCATTTGGATTCAGTGTCGGAAAGATCGCTTTAGCATAAAAGCGGTTTTGTTCACGCAGGGTGGATCGGCCGCTCCGTCGGACGATGCCAAACAAATGCGGCTTTGCCGCTTAAATTAACATCGAGCTCGCCGATGGACGAGTCCGTCCGACTGGCGGACAAGGGACCGCTCGATCCACCTTTGCGCGGCCACTACAACGCTGGCGCGCGATTCAAAAGCAGGCGAGACTGTTTTTATGAGCTGGTCTCTTCCCATCTTTCGCGTCGCTGGCATCCAGTTACGAATTCACGTGACCTTCCTGCTGCTGATCGGCTGGCTGGCAGTCGGCTACTATGCGGAAGGCGGCTCGGCTGCTGCTGCCGGGCGCGTGTTTTTTATCCTGCTGCTTTTCGTGTGCGTGATCTTGCACGAATTCGGACACGCGTTTGCCGCGAAAGCCTTCGGCATCAACACGCCGGACATCACGCTGCTGCCAATCGGCGGCGTGGCGCGGCTGGAGCGGATGCGGCCGTAAATGTCGTGATCGCGCTTGGGCTCCTGGTCGTGATCGATTGGCACAGCGCGGCGGCGGCCCGGGTATTCGAAAGTCCGAATCTGCTCACGCAGTTGCTCGCCATCAATGTTTTGCTGGTGCTCTTTAATTTGCTGCCGGCATTTCCGATGGACGGTGGCCGAGTCTTGCGCGCCTTGCTGGCGACACGATTCAGCTATGCCCGCGCCACGCAAATCGCCGCGAGTATCGGCCAGGGCTTCGCGTTCGTGTTCGGTTTCGTCGGGCTTCTTTGGAATCCATTTTTGATCTTCATCGCGTTGTTCGTTTACATCGGCGCGTCACAGGAGGCGGCGCTGGCGCAAATGAAAGATGTCTCACGCCGATTTCCTGTTTCGAGCGCAATGGTACGCGAATTCCGCACGCTTCCAGAAACTGCTACCCTGGAGGAAGCGGTGGACGCGCTGCTCGCAACCTCGCAGCACGACTTTCCGGTTGTCGGTGAAAACGGAAATGTCGCGGGCATTCTGACGCGGCACGATCTCATTGCCGCTTTGCGCAAAAATGATCCGCAGATTCGCGTGGGTGATGTGATGCGGCGCGATATTCCCACCGTCACCACCGGCACACGCTTTGAAGAAGCGTTCCGCATCATGCAGGAGTGCCATTGCCCGGCAGTGCCCGTGCTCGACAGCATGAAACGCTTGGTCGGTTTGCTCACGCCGGAGAATGTGAGCGAACTGATGATGGTGCAGTCCGCGCTCCCGCGCCGCCGCGCGGTGTAATCGACACGCCTTTGAGGTGGATCGACCGCTCCGCGGGCGATGCCAAATTAATGCGGCTTCGCCGCCTAAACCTAACATCGAACAAAGGACTGTTCGATCCACCCGCGGATTGTCGACCTTGCGCGAGATGCGAAGGCGCGGTGTAAGCTCGCGTCGAAAGCAAATTGTAGGGCAGGCGCTCCGCCTGCCAACCTCCAACGCGGCAAGCGAAGCGCTTGCCCTATAATTCTCGCAGCGCGATTGTCGATCTTCTCAAAAGATGATGCCAACAAAAGAGAAACCGGACCTGCGTAAAAAAGTGCACGAAGTGCCGCACAAGCCCGGCGTGTATCTCATGCGCGACCGCTTCCATCGCGTGATCTACGTCGGTAAAGCGCGCGATCTGCGCAAGCGGGTCAGCTCCTATTTCTTGCCTTCAAAACTTGCGGTGGCGGACATCAAGACGCGCGCCATGCTCGAGGCGGTTTGGGATTTCGAGACGCACACCGTGCGCAGCGAAGCGGAATCGCTCTTGCTCGAGGGCAAATTGATCAAAGAATACCGGCCGCGTTACAATATCTCGTTTCGCGACGACAAGCGGTTCCTCCTCGTCAAGATCGACACGTTGGAGGAATGGCCACGGTTTCGCCTGGCGCGATTTAAAAAAGATGACAGCGCGCTCTACTTCGGCCCGTATGCGCATTCGGGCGCGCTGCGGCAAACGCTCAATTTCATGCGCAAAAAATTTGGCGTGCTCACTTTTGGGAGAGGCTCGCCAACGGAACGCGAATTAAAATCGGCCACTTATCAAGTGCCGACGCGCTTGAGTGAGATTAGCGCCGGGCAATATCGCGAGCGCGTCGTACAGGCGTGCGAATTTCTTGAGGGACATTCGCGCGAGATGATCGCGGCGCTCGAAGAAGAAATGCGCAAAGTCGCCGAGAAAATGGATTTCGAGAAAGCGGCCGAACTGCGCAACATGATTGAAGACCTGCGCCACACGACCAAACCAACGCGACGCTTCACGCGCGGAACTTTGCCGAGCGCAATCGATCCGATGGCGGACGTGCGGGCGCTGGCGGACGCGTTGCAACTTCCGCGCGCGCCCATCGTGATGGAGTGTTTCGACATCTCAAATATTTCCACGACGCACCTCGTGGCCTCGATGGTTTGCTTCCGAAACGGCGTGCCGGACAAGGACAATTATCGCCGCTATCGCGTTCGCACCGTTGAAGGACAGGACGATTTTGCCAGTATGGCCGAAGTCGTTAGACGAAGATACTCGCGGATTTTGCTCGAAGCGCGCGAAACGAATCCGGATGCGGCGGAGTTTTCGCAGGAGCAAACGGTTGAGGGTTTGCAACGCCTAGAGAAGCAAACGCCCAACCCGCCTTCGCCCGGGACGGGCTACGCCGTGGCGAGCGCTCAACGTCCAACGTTTAACGTCCAACGAACAGACAGCGATGAAAACAAGATGCCGCTCGTTCGTTTGCCTGATCTCATCGTTGTCGATGGTGGGAAAGGTCAGCTCTCCGCCGCCTGTCGAGAATTGCAGCGACTCGGTCTTCATGATCTGCCGATCATCGGCTTGGCCAAGGAGCATGAAGAGATTTACCGGCCGGGCCGGGCCCTGCCGCTGCAATTGCCGATCGACTCCGGCGCGTTGCGATTGCTCCAGCGAATTCGCGACGAGGCCCACCGTTTCGCTAACGCCTACCATCAGCTGCTCATGAAAAAACGCATCGGTGAAAGCATTCTCGATGATTGCCCGGGCGTGAGTCAGAACCGGAAAAATTTGCTGCTGCGCAAGTTTGGTTCCGTTAATCGTCTGCGCAAGGCGAGCGTGGAGCAGATTGCGTCCACCGAAGGAATTGGACGAAAGCTGGCGGAAGAAGTCCATCGCTTCTTGCGACGCCATTGAATTATCCACAGATTTCGCAGATTAACGCAGATTATTTGAAATGATCCGGGCCGAAATCTGCGAAAATCTGCGGAATCTCTGGATTTTGCTTTTGCTTTTGTTTTCCAGCGGTGCGGTTGCACAAACTTTGCCACCGTCATCAAGTCCAAGCGTGACGCCCGCTCCAGAAGAAGAAACGATCATTCCGACATTTGAGACGCAAAAACTGGCGCGGACCTACATTCTGGATATTCCCGCACCGCGCGGCCAGATCACCGATCGTCACGGCGTGCCGCTCGCGCAGAACAAGCTCAGCTACAACCTCGCGATCAATTTTCCCACCCCGCTTGATTTTTCCGACGCGCAGGCGCTCAGCTTCACGCACGAAAAGATCGATAAGGCAGAGAAATTAATCGGCCGCTCGCTCAAGATTTCAGACGAAGCGATCCTGCGTCATTATCGCAACCGCGGAATCATGCCGCTTGAGATCGCGCAGAACCTCACTCAATCGGAGTATGAGGAAGTGAAAGACCGTTTATCGGCGGCGACGGTCGTGCGGCCGATTTATGTTCGCACTTATCCGAACGGGAAACTGGCCGGGCAAATCGTCGGTTACAGCGGAAAAACCGGCCGGAATCTGGACGGCATCATCGACAATCACGAAACTCTTTGGCCCGAAACCGAGGGACGCGAAGGCCTCGAGCAAACATTCAACGAAATGCTCACGGGCAAGCACGGCCAATACAAGCTCACCTTCGACAAGGACGGCCGAAAAACTTCCGAGAAGTTGGTCGCGCCGCCTGTGGCCGGTGACAATGTCATCACTACTTTGGATCTTCGCCTCCAGGAACTGGCAGAAAAAGCGCTCCAAGCAAAAGCCAAACGCGGCGCCATCGTCGTTGTCGATCCAAACACGGGCGACATTCTCGCGCTGGCGTCCTGGCCAACTTACGACCCGAACATTTTCGTTCCCTCGATCTCGACGGAGAAATTTAAGGCCTTGCAGGATGATCCTAACATTCCGCTGCTGCCGCGCGCATTTCGCTCATCTTATCCGCCAGGATCGACATTTAAGATCGCGGTCGGTATCGCGGCGCTGGAAAGCGGTTCGGTCAGACCGGACGACACCTACGAATGCGTGCCTTCCATCGAGATCGGCAATCTCACGTTTCACAACTGGAAAAAAGGCGATCGCGGCGCTTTGAATTTTATTCAGGCGCTCACCGAATCGTGCGACACGTGGTTTTATCAAGTCGGAATCAAAACCGGCGCCGCGCCGATCATTGATTGGGCGCTCAAGCTGGGCTTTGGCGCGAAGTGCGGCATCCCGTTGCGGGGCGAGGTGGAAGGACGCGTGCCCAACGACGAATACATGAAGGCGACACACGGCCGCAGATTGCTCAACGGTGACATCGCAAACTTGTCGATCGGTCAAGGGGACACCCAGGTCACGCCGCTGCAAATGGCGCAAGCCATGGCCATCGTGGCCAACGGCGGCACCTTTTTTCAGGCGCGCCTCGTGCAACAAGTGCAGACGCTCGACAACCAAATTGTGACTGCCTATCAGGTGCGCGCGAAGAGGACACTCGACCTTTCACCCGCGACGCTCGATGAATTGCGCACGGGAATGATCAACGCCGTCAATGGCGCTGGCGGCACCGGGCATGGAGCCAGCCTTGATAATGTCGAAGTCGCCGGCAAAACCGGGACCGCGCAATGGGGACCGAAAAATAAGGAGCGCACCGCCGCGTGGTTCGCGGGATTCTTACCGTCCGATCAACCGCAATATGCTTTCGCGGCGCTTTACGAAGGCGATGTTGGCAGCAAAGTGCACGGTGGCAGCACCGCTGCGCCAATGATCGCGGACATCTTCAAAGATATGTACAAAGGGCAGCAGGCGAACGCACGTCGTCAGCGTCGCGAGCCCGAGCGCGGACAAAAAATTCCGCGGGCCGAACCGGTGGAGGAGGATGAGTCGGATTAGATCGCATTACAAAATTGTAGGGCGACCGCTCCGGTTGCCCCATCCATAAATTGACAGGCGGAGCGCCTGTCCTACAAATCAGACGCTACGCGGCCGCCGTTTCTTTCGGCATCTCCATCGTTCCTTTGAACTTCGGTTCCTCCGGTTCGAGACCGAAGTTGTCGATGCAAAGATTGTCGATCTTTGCCATGTCATCGGCCGTGAGTGGTGGACATTCCGGAGCTTTCGCGAATTCAACCAGCTGTTCTTCGTCGTAAATGTTCGGCAACGTTGAAGCGACGCGATCATCCGCGAGCAACCACTGCAAGGCGGCTTGCCCAAGCGTGCGCTCGGAATTTTCAAGAAAGCGCAACTTGTCGATCTTCTTGATTCCGTTGAGCAACCAACTGCGCGGCCGGTGGCTGCGATGATCGCTCGGCGAGAAAAGTGTCTCTGCGGTGTATTTTCCTTCGAGCATTCCCGAAGAATGCGTGACACGGATAAGGAACATTGTGTCTTTGCCAGCGTCGGTCGCGGCATCATGCAGCGCGCGGCCGGGATGTTGCTCGAGCAGATTGTAAATGTGCTGCACGCTCGTGACTTCGCGCTCGCGAATACAATTGACGCCTTCGTAAAGCCAGCCGATCGCCGGACCGAGCGCGATGCCGTAGGACCGAATCTTTCCAGCGCGCTTCATTTTTTCGAGCGTCGTCCACAGCGCGTCGTCATAAACCTGTTCCATTCGGATGTTGTGCAATTGCAGCAAGTCGATGCGGTCCGTCTTCAAGCGCTTCAGCGCCGCATCCGTCGCGCGCATGACCGCGTCCGGCGAAAAGTCCTGCGGAATCTCGCGCTGACCGCGTCCGCGCGCTTCGCCGTGAGTCACAAAATCGTACCCGACTTTCGTCGCGATCACGATCTCATCGCGCTGTTTCGGGAACGCCTTCGCAATTAACTCCTCGCTCAATCCGTTTCCGTAAGTGTCGGCCGCGTCGAAAAGCGTGATCCCGAGATCGAATGCCTTGTGCATGAGCGCGATTGCTTCGCCTTCCGTGAAATTTCCCCACCAGCCGGTCGAGATCGTCCAAAGCCCAAAGCCGACCTCGCTCACGGAGAGGCTAGTGTTCTTGTAAGTGCGGTAGCGCATTGATTCAAAACGTAAACTTCCAACGCTCAACGCTCAACATCCAACATCGAATGGATTAATTGGACGTTGAGCGTTGGACGTTGAACGTTTTCTTTGTGATGTCCAATAACGCCAGGGCGCTTCTCATCGTCGGTCATGGCTCGACCGTGAATCCGGATTCAAGTGCGCCGACGCTGGCGCACGCGGCCGAAATCAGGCGTCGGAAGGTCTTTGCCGATGTTGAGTGCGCGTTTTGGAAAGAGGAACCGAGTCTGCGGGACGCAATTTTTTTGTTCGATCCAGAAGCAGCTCGGGAAGTTTACGTCGTGCCAAACTTCATCAGCGAAGGTTATTTCACGCAGACGGTGATTCCACGCGAGCTGGAGCTGAACGGGCGAAGCACAAAGCGCCCGAACGGACAAGTCTGGAAATATTGCGAGCCAGTCGGAAATCATCCACTGGTGACCGAGCTGCTCCTGCAACGTGCGCGTGAAATCGCACCGGGTGTGCCGGAAACGGAAACGAGCCTTTTGATTGTGGCCCATGGAACCGATCTGAATGAAAACAGCGCCGCGGCGGCGAAACGGGAAGCGGAGAAAATTCGCGCGCTTGGAAAATACGCGGATGTGCTCAACGTTTACATGGAAGAAGCGCCGCTGGTGGCCGGCTGGAGGAAACTGACGAAGTCGCCAAACGTCGTGGTCGTCCCGTTTTTCATTTCCGACGGTCTGCACAGTTACGAGGACATCCCGGTGTTACTCGGGATCGCGAAGGAAAAATCGACCTCTAATTGCATTTCGGCGGGGGGCGAAATTTTTCAGCGCAATCCGTACAAGATCGACAATCGCTCCTTATTCTACGCGCCCTCGATCGGGACGGACCCGCGTTTTGCCGACATCATTGTCGCGCAAGTCAATTTGTTTGATGACGCGTTTTCCGGCATCATCCTGGCGCAGACGGAAAATTTTGATTCAAAAAGTTGAAATCCTGCTCGCGCTTATTTTGTTTTGAACCAGATTACTCTCCCGCATGAGCATGATGAAGACGACCACGTGCAAAGACTTGCAAGCGATCGGGGCGTTTGTCTTGGCGGGCGGTTGCACGAAGAGCCGAATCAAGCAGGTGGCGGAAATGATCCGCGCGGCCCGCAACTACCGGTGGGTCGGCATTTACAAAATCGCGAAAAAGGAATTTGCCATCGTGTCCGAAACCGGGGACGAGCCGCCGGCATATCCGCGATTCCCGATCACGCAAGGACTTTGCGGCGCGGTTTTGGAAACGGGCAAACCGATCATCGTGGGCGATGTGCACAAAGATCCCCGGTATTTGCCGACGTTTCACACTACGCGCTCGGAGATTATCGTGCCGATGACGAACAATCATAAGCACATCGTCGGCATGCTCGATGCCGAGAGCGACAAGGTGAACGCCTTCGGAGACGAAGATCGACAATTCCTCGAGCGCGCTGCCGGTTTGATTGCCCATTGCCTGGTGTAACTAATCGAAACGGCGCAATGCCCGATCTCATCGAGCGAAGTCTCGAAACTGCGCTGACTAACTGCTGTCGAGTTGGTGAAATTTCGATTCGAAGAATAGACGGCGGCGGCTTTATTGTTTCACATTGCGATGATCGCGGCCGCGATGACTTGCAACGCTTCCAAAATCCGGAAGAGGCAGCGGAAATTGCGCGCTACGACGATGCGGGAAATTATCGGCCACTGAAGACAGTGCCGAATTTGTGCCACGGCTGGCGACTGGAGCTTGTCGATCTTACAAAATTACGCCGCGCTCTTGATTATTTCTATCCGGGCAGGCTGGCCATGTTCGCGGCGTGGAAAGAAAATCGCCTCACGACGACGCCGTTGCGCAAAACGTTGACTCGACAATCAGGAATGTACCGCGTCGCGTCGAAAATTTCGGATGAACAGATCAACGACCTCGTAGGAAATTTTTGTCGATCCAATGGTGGTTGTTTGCGCACGATTTTGTGGAAGCGCGATGAGAGCGCCGCCGTTCCATCGACAAAGTTGCCCTCGGATAAATTTGATGCGTCCCATGGCCAAGCGCTGTCGCCGAGGTCAGCGACCCCGGCTACAACTGCGCCCGTGATTCCGCTGCTTTGCCAGGAAGCGTGCAGTTTGCTCGTGGCGGAATGTCGCAAGGTTGTGAAAATGACGAATGACGAATGACGAATGTCGAAGGAATGACGAAACCCAAGTGACGAAGAGAAGCGTGTTAGAATGGCCTCCTTCGTAATTTGAGCATTTAGACTTAATTCGTCATTCGTCATTCGTGCTTCGTCATTCATGAAAATGATTGTCCGCGCACGCCTCATTGTGACGATGAATGGACCGCCGATCAAGAACGGCGCGGTCGCGATCGAAGGAAATCGCATTGATGATTCGCCTCCCGGCTCGTCACCCTCTCGGGCTGCCCGTCTACGTCGCGCGGCTCCCGCCGGCTCCGTTGTCGATGTTGGATTGTTCAACGAAGTCAAAGCGCGCAACTCCGGAGAAGTTGTCGATCTTGGCGAGCAAGCGCTGCTTCCCGGCCTGATCAACGCGCATTGCCACCTCGATTACACTTGTTTGCGCGGGAAAATTCCGCCGCCAAAATCTTTCGCCGATTGGATCCGGGCGATCAACACTGAGAAAGCAAAACTTTCCAAGCAGGATTATCTCGTGTCGATCAATCAAGGATTTGCCGAAGCGGAAAAGCTTGGCACAACGACAATTGCAAACCTCGAGGCGTTTCCGGAATTGGTCGCGAAGATTCGCTCACCGATTCGGACTTGGTGGTTCGCGGAGCTGCTCGACGTCCGTTCGCCGGAACGCGCAAAGGAAGTGGTCGATCTTGCAATTCAGTCGCTGAAACAGGCGACAAATTGGGGCTTGGCGCCACACGCGCTGTTTACAGCCTCAGAGAATTTGTACCGGCGCTGCAAGGAGGTTGCGCGAGCAAAAAATATTCTGCTGACGACACATTTGGCAGAGTCGCGTGAGGAGATGTCGATGTTTCGCGAAGCGTCAGGGCCGCTTTACGAATTTATGAAAGGGATTGGGCGTCCGATGGATGACTGTGGTCATGAGACGCCGCTGGCGTTGTTCGTCGCCGCGATCCTGCAGCAGCGGGACGCCCGGCCGTGGATCATCGCACACTTGAATGAGCTGGCGGAGAGCGATTTTGACTTGCTCGAAAGATCGAGAAGAAAATTTCATGTCGTGCATTCGCCGCGCAGCCACGGTTATTTCGCGCATTCGCGATTTCCGTTCGAGAGATTGCGCGCGCTTGGATCCAACATTTGCCTGGGCACGGATAGCTTGGCGAGCAATGAGGATTTGAGTTTGTTCGCGGAGATGCGCGCGTTTCAAAAAAACGAGCCGCGGACCTCGCCGGAAGAGATTTTGTCGATGGTGACGGTGAATCCGGCGCGCGCGTTGCGGCAGGAAGATGCGCTCGGGAAAATTCGTCCGGGCTTTTGCGCCGATCTCATCGCCATTCCCTGCGCAAGATCGACAAATGCATTAGAGGAAATCATCGCATTCGATCGGCCAGTGGATTGGACGGTGCTGGATGGGAAAATAAGGTAGCGCAAGCTTCCAGCTTGCGACTGTTTTGAGAAACACAAGTGGGAGGCTTGTGTTACTGTGGATTCTCATTTCCGCTTTCTTTTTCTCAATTCTGAAATATTCTCCGCGCTGAGATTTTATGGCCAAGATCATGATTATCGATGACGAGCCGGCCATGGTGGAGGTCATCGTGACGCTTTGCCGCGAGAAGGGGCACCAGGTTTTCCCATTCAATTCCGGGACGAAGGCGGTTGAGCAGCTTGACAACATTCAGCCGCAAGTGGTGGTCGCGGACATCAAGATGGAGACCATGACCGGGTTCGACGTGCTGCGGCATGTGCGCGAGCATCATCGGCAAACGGCGGTGATTTTGATCACGGCCTACGCCTCGGTCGAGACGGCGGTCGAAGCGATGAAGATAGGCGCGTATGATTACGTGACCAAGCCGTTTAAGATCGACGAGCTGCAAATGACGGTGCAGCGCGCGCTGGACTATCAAGCGGCCCTGCGGGAGAACGTTTATCTGCGGAAGGAGCTGAAGAATCGTTATCGCTTCGAGAACATCATCGGCACGAGCCGGAAGATGGAGCAGGTTTACAATCTCATCAATAAAGTCGCCGACACTGACAGCACCGTTTTGATCCAAGGGGAAAGCGGCACTGGCAAGGAGCTGGTCGCGCGCGGTTTGCATTTCAACAGCAATCGGCAGCATCATCCCTTCGTCGCGATCAATTGCAGCGCGCTGCCGGAGAACTTGCTGGAGTCGGAGTTGTTTGGTCACAAAAAGGGCGCATTTACCGGTGCGGTGACCGATAAGCGTGGCTTGTTCGAAGAGGCGAATCTCGGCACGATTTTTCTCGATGAGGTAAACTCGATGGCCCCGCCGTTGCAGACAAAGTTGCTGCGCGTTCTGCAAGAGCGCGAGGTCCGGCGAGTCGGTGATAACAAGAGCGCGCCAGTAAATGTGCGCGTGGTGGGCGCGACGAACGAACCGTTGCAACCGAAGCTTAGGGACGGGACGTTCCGCGAAGATCTTTATTATCGGCTGGCGGTCATTCCGGTGGAGATCCCGCCTTTGCGCGAGCGCCTGGAGGATGTGCCGCTGCTCGGCCACCATTTCTCACAGAAGCAAGCGAGTGCGACTGGGGTTGAACCAAAGAAAATCGATCCGCAAGCGGTCGATATTTTGTGTCACTACAATTATCCGGGCAATGTGCGCGAGCTGGAGAATGCGATCGAACGCGCTTGCGTTTTGTGCGAGGACGATCTGATTCTGCCGGGCGATTTGCCGCCGCACATCGTGAGCGAGGCGCAAGGCGGGAAGGCGGAGCAGGCAATGGCGGCAATGCCGGTTGGACAAACTCTCGACGAATTTATTCAGCAGCAGGAGCGCGGAATAATCGAAGCGACCCTGGCGCATTGCGGCGGTTCGCGCGAGAAGGCGGCGAGCATGCTCGGCATCAGCATGGCCACGCTTTACCGCAAGATAGAACCGAAGAACAAAAAGTGAGCGGCCGCGAGTGGCCCGCTCAGTGTGATCGCGAATATGCATTCTCCGGCATGAGGGCGACAAAGCAAGTCAGTCCGAGCACCTGGGAAATGGAACGCATCAACTGGATGGAATTTCGCGAATGGATCCCGGCAAAAATCAACACCGTCTTGCTGCCGCTGGGGACGATCGAGCCGCACGGCGTCACCGCCAATGGCGCCGATATTCTGGCGCCGGTCGCGATGGCGCGCGCGATCGCGTCGCGCGTCAATGCGATGATCGCGCCAGTGGTTCCGTACGGATTCACTGGCATCATGGACGCGTATCCGGGCAGCTTCACCATCCCCGAAGACGCCTATCGCGCTTATGTCCGGGCGGTCGTCGTTGGTCTGGCGACAAACAAATTCAAGAACATTATTTTGCTAAACGGCCACGGCGGCGGCCAGACCGCGATTCTCAGCGCGCTCGCACAGGAGGCCGGACGCGAAACCGGCACGCGAATTCTGGTTGTGAATTGGTGGTCTTATTGCGCGGACGTGACCCTGGAAGTGTTCGGCGAAGACGGCGGGCACGGCGCTGAAAATGAGACCGCCTACATCATGGCAATCGATCCTGCGCTCGTGCGCAAAGAGCGTTACAAGCCTGAGATGGCGACTCCGATTCCGCCGCCCAACACTTGGAGCGCGTATCCCTTTCCATCGAGCATCATGCTTTACAAAGAAGGTCAGGGTTATTTGAAATTTGATCGGGCGAAAGCGAAGACCTACTTCACGAAAGTGAACGACAAAATCGCCGGCCTGATTGAGGAGACGATCAAGAAATGGGAGATGGCGGGATTGTGAGAATGGAGGGACGGCCTCCGTGCCGTCCAAAGAATTAATTGGACGCGACAGAGCGCGTCCCTCCAACGCAATTGTCGACCTTAGCCGCGTTTGCCGAAGATCTTGACTTGGTCGGCGGCCTTTTGCAGCTCGTCCAGTTGTTGCAACGCCGCTTCCTGCTTCTTCAATGTCTGCTCGTTGGTCGCCTTAATTTCCTGAAGGGACTTGAGCGCCGCTTGGAGCGCCTCGGAATCCTGGGCCGCGGGAGCTAAGGTGGTCGCCGAAGCCGAATTCGATGAAACAGTCGCTGCGGAAGCTGCTTGGACAACGATCGGAGCGGGCGACTGCGCCTTTGCGGCAAAGACTGACATCGCCGCAAAGATCGACATGAACAGAGCTCGTCGTCTCATACCGTCCATTAGCGACTTCGACTCGAAAAGATTCGCGCGGTGTGCAGAGTCTCGCCCAGGTCTGCGAGTTTGGCGTCGATCTTGGCTTGGTTGGCGACGATTTGCTCTTGTTGTGCCTGCACTTCTTTAACGAGGGCAAGAAGTTGTCGTTGCTCGTCTTTTGGGTCGGGCCCCGCCAGGGCGGGGCTGGACAGCAGCGCGAGCGGCGTCACGGCAAGGAGAATGGCGAGAGAGATGCGTTGCATGGGGAAAAGTCGGCTCACCGGGTTGAAGAGCAAGCCGTGTTCCCGGGCGGATTGTTTGCCTGGCAAAAAGGCGCAGATCGACGTGCAGGGCGCGCAAATTGCTTGCCTCTGCCCGTCGAACTCGGTAAGCTCCGCATATGGCCGGCCCAGGCATGCACCAGTCGCAGAATCTTTCTCTGCACCAGGTGCTCGCGCCCCAACTCCAGCAGAGCCTCCTCATCCTCCAGGCACCGCTTCTCGAGCTGCGCAATCTCGTGCAACAGGAGATGGAAACAAACCCGGTGCTGGAAGAGCTACCGGATGAGCCCGATGCCGATGAGCGCAGCGAGGCCGACACCGCCGCGGACGAAAAATTTAAAGAGGAATTCGATAAACTGGCCAAGCTCGATGAGGAGTGGCGTGATTACATGGCGCAATCGAGCAGCTACAGCGGCCGTTCGCAAGAAGCGGAAGATAAACGGCAATTCTTTTTCGATTCCATCGCCACGCAAGAGACGCTCCAGCAGCATCTCATGGGGCAGCTCAACCAGAACGTGCTCAATGCTCGCGATCGCAAGACGGCCGAGCTCATCATCGGCAACATCGACGACAACGGATTTCTCCAGACCACGCCTGAGGAAATGGCACTCAACACCGGCATCCCGCAGGAGGACTTCGAGAACATGCTCACGCTCATCCAGAGCTTTTATCCTCCCGGCGTGGGCGCGCGCGATTTGCGCGAATGTTTGCTCATTCAACTCAAGCGCGAAGGAAGACAAACCAGTCTCGAATACAAAATCATTTCCGAGCACATGCGGGACCTCGGGAAACGACGTTTCCCCGAGATTGCGCGCCGCATGGGCATCAGCGTCGAGCAAGTCCAGAAATGCGCCAATAACATCGCGCGGCTCGATCCGCGCCCTGGCCAGATTTTCGCCGCCGCTCCG
>QHQE01000049.1 GCA_003219265.1 Verrucomicrobiota bacterium | reverse complement strand
ACCCGGACGGCAACAAGCTAATGATCCATAAATTGAAGCCCGATAACGAGAAAGAACCATGTCCATGATTAAAGAAGTAGCATTTGTCGCCATCGCCGTTTCTGACGCAGAACGTGCGCGGAAATTTTATCAAGAAACGCTCGAACTGAAACCAAGCACGACGGCGATGGGCGGCGCCTGGGTTGAGTACGATCTCGGCGCAACCACGATCGGTGTTGGTTGCCACCCGGATTGGAAACCCTCGCGTGAGGGAACAACGGTGGCGTTCGAAGTCGATGATATCGATGCGGCGATCGCGAAACTGAAAAAGCGCGGGGTCAAGTTCGACTTGGACAAACTCGAGACGCCGGTCTGCTGGATGGCGCAGTTTCGCGATCCCGACGGCAACAAGTTAGTCGTCCACAAGCGCAAGAAACAATGACGAAGCACGAATGACAAATGACGAAGGAAATCCGAATGACGAAGCCGGAAAGTCGAAATAGCGATCACGATTTCTTCGTCATTCTAGCTTCGTCATTGTTTCGTCATTCGTCATTCGTCATTTGTCATTTCTCCCATGTCTGTCTTAGTCGATAAGAACACGCGGCTGCTCGTTCAGGGGATCACCGGCAGCGCGGGCGCGTTTCATACGCGGCAGTGCATGGAGTACGGCACGAATGTCGTCGCCGGCGTGACGCCGGGAAAAGGCGGACAAATGTTCGATGGCAAAGTGCCCGTGTTCGATACGGTTTGGGAAGCGCGCCAAAAGACGAATTGCAATGTGTCGATGATTTTCGTGCCCGCTGCTGCGGCGGCTGATTCAATTCTCGAAGCAGTCGATGCCGGCGTGGAGCTGGTGGTTTGTATCACGGAAGGAATTCCGGTGATGGACATGATGCGTGTGAAGGCGCAAATGAATGGCAGCAAATCGCGACTCATCGGCCCGAATTGCCCGGGTATCATCACTCCCGGCGCATGCAAGATTGGGATCATGCCGGGTTACATTCACAAGCCGGGCAGCGTCGGCGTGATCTCGCGCTCGGGCACGCTCACGTACGAGGCGGTTTGGCAATTGACTTCGCGCGGTCATGGCCAATCGACCTGCATTGGCATCGGCGGCGATCCGATCGGCGGTTTGTCGCATCTCGACGCGGTGAAACTCTTCGATGAAGATCGACAGACAGAAGCGATGATCTTGATCGGCGAAATCGGCGGATCCGCTGAAGAAGAAGCGGCGGCGTGGATTAAGAACAATTGCAAGAAACCTGTCGCCGCTTTCATCGCCGGGATGACCGCGCCGCCGGGCCGTCGCATGGGTCATGCGGGCGCGATTGTGTCCGGCGGAAAGGGGACAGCCGCGGGAAAAATCTCAGCACTAAAAGCGGCCGGCATCGCGGTAGCGGAAACGCCAGCCACCATGGCAGACACATTAATTGCGCGGATGGAAGGTACCACGTAGTATCTCGCAGCCCAATGAAGATCGACAAGTTCCGCGAAGTGCTGCACGCTGCACCGTTTCAACCATTCACAATCGATACAGCCGATGCAGGCGTGCGACGAACCGATGTTTGAATCGCTGGACACTGAATGACTTCCCGCGGACTCGAAGGCGTCGTCGCCAACACCACGCGGTTGAGTGATGTCATTGGCGACAAAGGCCAGCTCATTTACTGCGGCTACGACATCAACGAGCTGGCCGGAAAAGTCAGTTACGAAGAAGTTGTTTATCTTCTTTGGAACAACAAGCTGCCGAATCGCAAAGAACTCGAGCGCTGCGTGAATCAACTGCGTAGTCAGCGAAGCTTGCCCGAGGGCGTTGTCGATTTCATCAAAGCCGCGCCGAAGAATGCTGCGCCCATGGATGTGATCCGCACCGGTGTGTCGATGCTTGGCCTTTACGATCCAAACATCCGCAAGGAAGCGACGGTCGAGATCGGCAAGCAACGCGCCCGCAGCATCACGGCAAAGATCGGCGGGATCGCGGCGTATTTTCATCGGGCGCGAAACAGTCAGCCGCTGCCACCGGTGCGCGAAGATTTAAGCGAGGCGGCGCATTTTCTTTACTTAATGAACGGCGAACCGTCGAGCAAAGAAGCGGCCGACACGCTCGATCTGGCCTTCGTCTTGCACGCCGATCACGGGATGAATGCTTCCACCTTCAGTGCCCGCGTTACGATCTCCACCCTGAGCGATATGTATTCCGCGATCACATCAGCGATCGGCACGTTGAAAGGTCCATTGCATGGCGGTGCGAACGAAGAGGTCATTCACATGCTCAAGGAGATCGAGAGTGAAGACAAAGTGGACGCGTACATCGACAATCAACTCGCGCAGAAAAAGAAAATCATGGGCATCGGGCATCGCGTTTATAAAACACTCGACCCGCGGGCGCCGCATTTACGCGCCATGGCGGTAAAGCTGAGCGAAAAGATCGGCGAGCCGAAGTGGATTCGGATGAGCGAGCGGATCGCGGAGTTGATGAAGCAGAAAAAAAACTTAAACGCGAACGTGGACTTTTATTCCGCGACGGTTTACCACTCGCTAGGCATTCCGACGGATCTTTTCACGCCGGTCTTTGCGATTGCACGAACCGCCGGCTGGACGGCTCACGTGCTCGAGCAGCTCGAAGACAATCGGCTCTATCGCCCGCTAAGCGAATACGTGGGCGAACCGGCCGGCAAAAAGGTCGTGCCGATCGACGATCGACCCTAATTCGTGGGGCGCCGCCAAGTTGTTCGAAGTGACACATTGATGAAGCGCATTCTTCTCATCGAGCTGGGTCGTTGGAGCGCGAATCATCTGCGCGTTTTGAAGTCGATGCCGGTGGAGCTTTTTGTCAAGCAATCGTTAAACTGATTATGAATGCACTACTAATTCTCGCTGTGACCTGGGTTGGGAAGGAATACCGTTTCGCCGGCCTAGACTGGAGCTATCTGGTCGTGCTCGGAATGATCGGGAATGCCACTTTCTCAATGCGTTTTCTTGTGCAATGGATCGCATCCGAGCGGCGGGGCGAGAGCGTGATCCCGATCTCATTTTGGTATTGGAGCATCGCCGGAAGTATCATCATGTGTCTTTATTTCATCTTCCGGCGAGACCCGGTTGGAATTCTTGCTTATCTGCCGAATTCCTTAATCTACATTCGCAATCTGGCGCTGATCCGGCGTCGCAAGTTTGCGCTGACCGCGGCCGCGCCGTCACAGCGACCGCGAGAATTGGGTTAGAGGAAAGGTGGTTCACGGCTGCGTTGGTATCCCGTCGCCGGCCCGCCTGGATCGACATCTCCCGCCGGCAGATGCGCCGCTTTCCAATCCATCGCCATGCGAATCCGCGCCCGGCCGCTTGGATGATCGAAGAAAATGAATTCCTCGAGCGGTCCCGGATCGAGTTTGCGATAAACGCCGAGTTTGAGCGCGACTTTCGCCATGCCATCGGCTTCGCGAGCGGTGTTGATTCCGAAAGTGTCCGCCTCGCGTTCCGTCGCCCGCGTCACCGTGTTGCTGAAAGGGGTCAGGACAAAAAAGAACGCGCTCAAGATGAGCGCGAGCAGCGGCAAGCCAGCGGGATCGGCGACGCCGCGCACTCCCCAGCGATTTCCCCAGCGTCGGACCGCGCTTTCGAAAAGGGCACGCGTGAGCGCGAATCCGACCAGGAAAAAAATGCCAAAGTAGAGCGTCAACTTAATCCCGTGGTTGAGAACATAATGGCCCATTTCGTGCGCCATTACGGAGCGTATTTCCGGAAGTGTGCATTGCTTGAGAAGATTGTCGTTCAGCGCAATTCGCGTTGTCCCGAGAAATCCGGCGACGTTCGCGCTTATCTTTGTGGTCTGTCGTGACGCATCGACTTGGAAAACTTGCGTCACCGGAATTTCATTCGCACGTGCCATCGCGAGAATCGGGTCCCGGATCGCCGGGTCCTCGAGCGGTTTGTAAGTGTTAAAAAGCGGTTCGACGTAAAGCGGCGCGATAAAATTGCCGATCGACGAAAAGACTACGGCTACGATTGTGCCCCAGATCCACCACGCCCGCGGCGCGCGGCGGAAGACCGCATAAAGCGCGATGAGCAGAATCGCGCCTGCCACCAGCGTCACGCTCAGCCCGATCAACTCTTCTCGAAACCACTGCGCGAAATTTTGTGTCGCCATACCGTACTGATGTTCGCGGAAAAAACGTTCATAGGCGTTGAGCGGAAAGCTGAGGACCCAGGCGAGTATGAAGTACGGAATGCCATAAGAGACAATCTGCACGGCCTTAAAGGCTGTCGTGCGTTCCGCAAAATCGCGCAGCCGCGCCGAGATGCGTGATTGTAAGAGAAAGATCGAGATAGCCACGATGACCAGAAAGTTCCAAAGAATCAGCCAATAACCGCCTTCGAAATAAGCGTCTGACTTTGCCCGTTTATCGGCGGGAACTGTAGCCAGCCATGCCTGTGTCGCCGCGGCCGGATCGAACCGTTTTGCCTTCTCGACTGAAGCCGGGAGCGAGGGGGTTGGCGCCGGAGTTTCCTGCACACGGGCCGCGACTGGCACCGCAAAGATGAGGCAAGCAGTCAGCCTGAATAGAACCAATCGCTTGATCATGCGGCATTAAAATAAAGAAATCCTCGCGAGAAGAAAAGCGTCGCGTGCGGATCGAGAATTTCCGCGTAACGTTCGACGCTTCCCGCGCGTCGCTAGTTTCCAAAATCATGAAGCACCGAATCTCCGTCGCGCGGGCGATCATTAGCGCATGCTCAATTGCTTTCGCGCGCGAACCGCTTCCGATGAAGTGGACGATCGACGGCGCCGAACGCGAAGCGACGGTGTTTCCTCCATCGACATCCACCGCAACGAAGGCGCCGTGAGATTGAGTGCGGATCGACGGCGCGTCATTACGCTGGACGAATAAGGTTGCTCCGCACAAACTCGATTCATGAAAGTGCTTGCGTTGTTCGTTTGCGCATCTTTGGTGGGAGTGAGCGCAGCTCTGCACGTAAAGGCGGAAGCTGAAACGGCCGATGTGGCTCGTTACGGACCTTACCCCACCAATTACAAAGAAATCGTGACCAAGTGGCTAGAAACCCAGCTTGTCGATGCGGGGAGCGCGCGCATTGAATGGAATGGCGACCCGAAACCGGGGGACTTAGGGACGAAGGACGAGCACCTCTACGGCTACGTCGTTTACTTTAAAGTCAATGCGCGCAATCGATTCGGCACTTACACTGGCATGCAGAACCACGGCGCGCTGATTCGTAACGGCGAAGTAATCAAAGGTCTGGGATTGGGCTATTAAATGAAAAACTCTGAACTTGATTGTCGATCTAACACGTCGGGCCAGGGACTCGTCGTTGTGATTATTTTGCTCGCGATAATCGCTGGCGGGGCCTGGTGGCTCTTCAATAACAAACAGACAATGGATCGTGAAGCGCGGGCCTTCGGCCGGCAAATGATTGAGCGGCTCACCATAAATCATGACGCCGCGTTTTTCGCCAACCATCTGAGCCCGCAAGCGAAGCTGGACAACCCGCCGTCACAACAACAGTACATCATGTCAAAGTTACAAGAGCTGGGGGTGCCCGCCCAACCAATTCAGATCGATGAGAACATCACGTGGGAGTCGCATTTTTTCGAGCCGAGGGGTTTCTTTACCGCGCATCTCATTTATCCCGCGCAGACTGCGACAATCCAAATTGCCGTTTCGCAGCCCGTGAGCAAATGGCAACTGGACAACATCAACATCACCTGGAGCCGGCCGCGGTAACGGAAAGCCGCGTCCGCGCGTGTGATTGTCGATCCTACCCGCCTCAGGCGGGCCGATCTTGCGCTGTAGAAGACGCCGTCCCCGGCGGCAGATTCGCCGACATCGTGCTTATGCTCGTAATCGTGCTGGTGATCGGTTCTTCGATTACGATTACGAACAAGAGCACGAGCACGAATCACAGCCGCCTCTACAGGAGCAGACGCTCGAGTGAATCGACGCAAATCCGCGACCAGGTCTCAAGTGATTCGCGACGTTTGAGCAACTCGTCTTTGCCGAGAAATGCCAAATTGGTGATCATCGCCTCGCGTTTCTCAACCTTAGGTTGGGCCAATTTGAAAACGTGCACGATGCCAAGATGAACCTGGCCTACTTCCGTGGTGTCGTCGTTTAAAAGCGCCACGATCCGATCGTCAAACTTAGTGTCGATCTTAATTTCCTCGTTCACTTCACGCTCGACACCCGCGCGATAGGCCTTCTCGTCCCAGGCGAAAAGCGATTCGTCGCTCTCATTCATGTGCCCGCCGATCCCGATTGAGCCTTTCGCGACCAACCGCTGCTCCCCGGCCTTCTTGCCGCGCACGTAATAAAGGACCTTATCTTTAAACGCAAGAATCGCGTACGGAACAATCTGCTTGTGCGTCGGATCGTTTTCGGCCTGAGCGCGCGGCAGGAAAAAATTGTTCCCGCGCGAAAGCAGCGCGTCCAAATATCTTCGCGGCTCAAAGTTGAGCCCATGAAAACTGCCGAGCTGGTCGAACAAACTGCGTTTGATGACCAGGATGTTTTCTTCGGGTGGGTTCATAGAAAATCTAAGGAAATGTCAGAACGAATATGTCACCCCGATCCGCGGCCCAATGAGATTCAGGCTCGGGTTCGGATCGGTCTGGCCACCGTTTGAGAGATGTTGGTAAAGAACGCCGATGTCGATCTTCCAACTTTCGTTCACGCTGTAGGAAACGCCGGCCGCGGTTAAAATGTTGAACGTAAAATCCTGTCCTTGGCCGCCGGGAATATTTGGGTGGCTGTCGATCCAGCCCAAACCTAGCCCGCCGGAAATGTACGGATTCAGCCGCCTGCCGGGTTGAACGAAGTTGTAACGCCCGCCGAAGTTAAGTCCGAAATAATGATTCTCGATGCCGCGAAAAATGGGCTCCGCGATTGCGCTGACATAAAACTGCTGATAACCGCGGGTCCAGCTGTCACTTCGCACCACGCCCCAACGAACGCGTCCCGTCACAAAGAGAGCGCCGATTTCATAATTGCGCGGTGGATTTATGACACCGAACAAATAGCCGGATTCGAACGCGAGCTCGAACTGTTGCGGGTTGAATTCATCAGCCGGCGCGGCGCCGCTCGGTACTGGCATGCCGGCGAACGCTTGCGAGCACGCGCAGAGAAGCGCGAAAGCACAAAAGGCGGGGAGCATTTTCATTCGAGAATCTCTAGCGGCGGTCTGCGGCCGTCGCAAACTTTCCCCTGAGACAACAGCGACGGTCATAGACTGCCGCCACAGAATTCTGCAAGATCGACAGGCAGCGCGCTTGTCCACTCGTGTTCGTTCCCAATCGCCAGTTTCGACGAATGCAACGCCTGTCGCGGCAAAAGCAATCGCCGCTCGAGTTCAGGCGTCCAACCGGTTTCTATGAACTGAAGATAAAGTTGCTCGTTCGGTCCATAAATTTTGTCGCCCACAATCGGATGGCTGAGCGAACTAAGATGCACGCGGATCTGGTGAGTTCGTCCAGTCCGTGGAATCGCGCGGATCAAACTGAATTTGTCGCCTGACGATGTCGATCTTGTGAATCGTTGCTCGACACGAAACTCAGTTTGCGACGCAGCACCGGCCGCATGAATTATCTGCTTGAGCCAAATCTCGGACTTTCCGTGTTTCCCTTGTCGATCCACCGGCACATTGACAATTTTCGTTTCCCATTCCGGCCAGCCCCAAACGATCGCGAGATATTCCTTGTGCAATCGTTGCTGTTGCATGACCAGTCCGAACCGGCGCGCGGCCGCTGCTGTTTTTGCCACAAGAATCAAGCCGCTCGTCTCGCGATCAAGGCGGTTTACAATCGAAACTTGACCGCCATTCGCAATTTCAAACGCTAGCAACTCGCGAAGTTCGTTCCAAAGCGTCGGTTGAGCCTCTGGTTTGGTCGGATGCGTGAGAAGAAATGGCGGTTTATCGACGACAAGATAGTCATCTGTTTCATCGACAATCTTGAATTCGATCGCTGCGTATGATGGCGACGACATCCTGTTGAGACCAAGTTCGTCAAGAAAATGCCGAATGACTAATGTCGAGGTCCGAAATAATGATGAAGTCCGAATGACGAAAGGCGAGTGACGGTGTCTTTGATTCCCATATTCCCGATTCCCTTCGTCATTCGTCATTCGTGCTTCGTCATTTTGCCCTGATTCGTTTACTTGACCTCTCCGGCAAAACTGCTTTACCTAAACGTCTCAGCCTCGACCACAGGAGCGCGCCTTGGAACTCAAAGATATCAAAGCCATCATCGATTTGATGCTGAAGAACGACCTCTCGGTCTTCGAGATGGAAAAGGACGGCTTCCGTCTCAAGTTGCAGAAAGGCGGCGGCGATCAACCGATTATTTCTCCGCCGGCAACTGTCTCCCCATCTCCAACGACAGCGGTTTCAAACAGTCCGCCCGCAGCGGTGCCTCCCACAACTGAAACAACGGCGCTCAAGGATATCGTTTCGCCGATGGTGGGCACGTTCTTTCGCGCTGGCTCACCGGACGCGCCGCCATTTGTCGATGTTGGAAAGGCGGTGACCGAGGAGACCGTGGTCTGCATTATCGAGGCGATGAAAGTGATGAATGAAATCAAAGCGGAAACGAGCGGCGAGATTGCGGAAGTCGTGGCCGAGAACGGCAAGCCGGTGCAGTTCGGTCAGGTCCTCTTCCGCGTCCGATAATTGATGCGGCCCGCTCGCTCTGCGGGAGCAGTGCATGTTTGAAAAAGTCCTCATTGCCAATCGCGGCGAGATCGCGCTGCGCATCATCCGCGCATGCAAGGAGCTCGGCATCCGCACGCTAGCGGTTTATTCCGAGGCGGACGTCGATTCGCTGCATGTTCAGCTCGCGGACGAGTCAATCTGCATCGGCGCTGCGCCCAGCTCCGAAAGTTATCTGAAAATCGACCGTATCATGAGCGCGGCCGAAGTGGGCGATGTCGATGCGATCCATCCCGGTTACGGTTTTCTCGCCGAGAATGCGCATTTCGCCGAGGTCTGTGAAAGCTGCAAGATCAAATTCATCGGGCCCTCCGCACGCGCGATGCAGGCCATGGGTGACAAAAACTCCGCGCGCACCTTCGCCCGCAAAGCCGGCGTGCCAGTAACGCCGGGAAGCGATGGAATCGTGGAGACGGAGAAGGACGCCGTCAGGATCGCGAAGAAAATCGGTTATCCGGTGATGATCAAAGCGGCGGCTGGCGGCGGCGGTCGCGGAATGCGCACCGCGCACAACGAGCCGAGTCTCATCGCCGGTTTTCACGGCGCGGGTCACGAAGCCGAGAAAGCCTTTGGAAATGGCGAAGTCTATATCGAGAAGCTCATCGTCAATCCGCATCACATCGAGTTTCAAATCGTGGCCGATCGTCGTGGCCACGTTGTTCATCTGGGCGAGCGTGATTGTTCCATTCAGCGGCGCAACCAAAAAGTTATCGAGGAATGCCCGTCACCGCTTATGAACACGGGGCTGCGCAAGAAAATGGGAAATGCCGCGGTCAAACTCGCGAAATCCGTCGGCTACGAGAATGTGGGCACGATTGAGTTTCTTGTCGATGCGGATCGACATTTCTATTTCATCGAGATGAATACCCGTATCCAGGTCGAACACACCATCACCGAAGAGGTTTACGGTTGTGATCTGGTAAAGGAACAGATTCGAATCGCCGCCGGTCAGCCGCTCTCGCCACACGTCGCGCACCCGACCCCGCGGCTCCACGCGATCCAGTGTCGCATCAACGCCGAGGATCCGGCCAAAGATTTTCAGCCATCCCCGGGGCGAATCGCTTTTTACTACGCGCCCGGTGGCCGCGGCGTTCGGATCGATTCGCATGCTTACACTGGCTACATCGTGCCGCCGTATTACGATTCGATGATCGCGAAAATAATTACCGTCGGCGCCACGCGCACATCCGCGATCGATCGCATGCGGCGGGCGCTCGACGAGTATTACATTACCGGAATTAAAACGACGGTCCCGTTTCATGCCGCTATCATGCGCAGCGCGGAATTCCATGATGGGAAATACGATACCGGTTTTGTCGAGCGAGTAATGGCCTCGGACAATTTCGAGCTGAGGCATGCGCCCGGCCGTCGGCTGCACGAATAAACACGTTGCGAAATCTAAGCGATTGCAGGCTCTACGGTATCTTAGATCTCAGTTATGTTGATATCTTAGATTGGCGCAGTGTAGTCAACGGCATGATCGAAGGTGGAGTGGACCTGATTCAGCTTCGCGGGAAAACACAGACGCTGGAGCAGCTCACAGAGATCGCGGCCAAACTGCATGCGATTACAAGTCGCGCCGAGATACCACTGATCATAAACGATCACGCGCTGGTCGCCCAAAGCGTTCCGCTCGAAGGCGTGCACGTTGGCCAGGATGATGATCCGGTTGCTGTGGCCCGCAAAAAGGCGGGCCGAGATTTGTTGGTTGGGAAATCGACGCACAGCTTTGAGCAAGCCCTGGCAGCACAACGCGAAGGCGTCGATTACATCGGGTTCGGCCCGATTTTTGCAACGCCCACTAAACCCGATTATCAACCAATCGGTTTGAAGGAGATCAACCGCGTGCACGTCGCCGTAACGCTGCCGATCTTTTGCATCGGCGGAATAAAGATCGAGAACCTCGAGCAGGTCCTGGCCGCCGGCGCGCGCCGCGTTGCGCTCGTCTCCGGCTTGCTCAAAGCGCCCAACATCGCCGAATATGCACGCATCGCTAAGCAATTGCTTGCTTCGACATTCGACATTCGACATTCGACATTTTGATCATGTCTGTTCTTGTCCTCGGCTCCATCGCGCTCGACACGGTCAAGACCCCGGTTGAAGAACATTCCGACTTGTTAGGCGGCTCCGCCTCCTACGCCGCAGTGGCGGCGAGTTTCTTTTCGCCGGTAAAGCTGGTCGGCGTTGTCGGCAACGATTTTCCCGAATCCGAGTTCGACTTTTGGAAATCGCGCAAGATCGACAGCGAAGGTGTGCAGCGCGTGAACGGGAAAACTTTCCGTTGGTCGGGCGAATATTCGTGGGACTTGAACACGCGCGAAACCCGTTCGGTCGCGCTCAATGTTTTCGAACATTTTAGACCGAAGTTGCCGGAGTCTTATCGCAAAACCGATTTTGTTTTGCTGGCCAACATCGCGCCAGCGTTGCAAACGCACGTCCTCCAACAGATGGAGCGTCCGCGCTTTGTCGTAGCCGACACGATGGACCTCTGGATCGAAACGACGCGCGCCGATCTCGATACGCTGCTTCCGGGGATCGATCTTCTCATTCTGAACGACAGTGAAGCGCGCGAGATGACGAAGGAGACGAGTCTCATCAAAGCCGGCCGGCGCATTCGCAAACTGGGGCCGAGCTATGTCGCGATAAAAAAAGGCGAGCACGGTGCGTTGCTCTTTGGCGAAGACGAATTTTTCAGCTGCGGCGCATATCCGCTGGAAGACATTCACGATCCAACGGGAGCAGGGGACACATTCGCCGGCGGCATGGCCGGATACATCGCGGGCACGGTGGGCGGAAAAGTGACATTCACCAACCTACGCAAAGCAATGATCTACGGAAGCGTCCTCGCCAGCTTCGCCGTGGAAGCATTCAGTCTCGATCGCTTGCGCAATCTCTCGATAGACGAAATCAACGAGCGTTACGAGACATTCAAATTGATGAGCCAATTCGAAGTGCCGGTGTGATTTCTCGCTCTTGCTTTCTCTCCGACTTGTTGGACGTGACGGGCACGAAGAACTCAAGTTCGGTGCGACTCAAAACAGAATTGCCTTTTGCGACCTTCGTGGCCTTGGTTCAACACCGGAAGAAGAGCGCGCCCGTGAAGATTCGAACTTCAAACCTTCTGATCCGTAGTCAGATGCTCTATCCAGTTGAGCTACGGGCGCTGAGAGCAGGCTAATTTGCGGAGGAAGGCGTGGACGTCAATTCACCGAAGGGAGAAAACGTCCAACGCTCAACGCCCAACATCGAATGTTTAATGCAGAAAGTCGTTTCTGAATTCGATATTCGGCGTTCGGCGTTGGACGTTCGGTGTTTCTTCTGCTTCTTCTCCGGGTGACGATTTTCCTCGGCTGCGGGTTTGCGGCAAAATATCGCGAAGGCGGCGGCAATCTTTCGGTGCCGCTGCAATGGATGCTCGGACTGCGCAGATTAAAGCGCGACGCCATTTGGCTGGAGTTGCTGCCGGCAACAAACGATCCGCGCGCCGACCACCTTAACATCGACAATTTCCAACGAAGGCTGCGCGAACACGGACTTGGCGGCCGTTACTGTTTGCTCTTCCAAAAATCTGCGAGCGATGTGCACGATCTCAACGAGATGCGTTGCATCGGTATGTCGAAGCGTGAACTGCTCGACCGTCTGGATGGTCCGAACGCACTGCTCAATCTCAGCTATTCGATTCATCCGCCACTGCTGCTGCAATTCGAGCGGCGAATTTTTTGCGACCTTGATCCGAGCGAGATCTTCTATTGGATGACGAAAATGGAGATGGGGCAATCTCAGCACCACGAATTCTGGACAATCGGTCTCAACGTCCACGGACATGACTGCCGGCTGCCGAAATCGTCGCTTTGTTGGAAGACATTTTATCCGTTGGTGGATACCCAACTTGTTCGCCGTCAGCCACGGCCGCGCCTACCAAAGTTCACGACGATCGGTCAATGGTATTGGGGCGGGAGCGTGGAAGTTAACGGCACATTTCCCGATCTCTCCAAAAAAATTGCGTTCGAACCTTATCTCGATCTGCCGAAGCGCATCCCGGAAGCGCGTTTCGAGCTGGCGATGAACATCAAGGCGGAGGATTCGGAGAAAGCGCGCCTGAGGGGGCGCGGCTGGCACATTGTCGATCCGCACCGCGTCGCACGGACGCCAAGCGCGTACCGGCGATACATGGCTGGCGCGCTCGCCGAATTCACGGCGATCAAAGGCGTGGACGTGGCTTGGCGGACTGGTTGGTTAAGCGATCGGGCGGCTGCCTTTCTTGCGCTCGGTCGGCCGGTCATCACAGAGGATACCGGCGCGGAGAAATATATACCGTGGGGGAGCGGATTCCGTTTTGTCCGCGACGCGCGCGAAGCGGAAACGGCAGTGAAAGAAGTGCTGTGGGATTGGGCAAGGCTTTCGAAGGAGGCGCGCAACGGCGCGGTGGAAATTTTCGATTCCGCCGAAAATCTTCGCCGCATTCTCGCTCTTTAGTTGTAGCGGCGGTCACTGAACGCGGGCCGGCGTCAGCACCGCCGGCTACAGTTGAGTGTCCGAAAAAGCCCTTCGATTTCGGCATTGCAAAACAAATTTCGGGTGTTACTCGTTGTCCGGTTATGGCTGACTTGATGAAAGCGGACGAGCTGAAGGAGCTGGAATAGAAGCATATCGAACGGACCTTTGAGTTCGATGGTTTTGCCGACGCCATTGATTTTGTGAATGCCGTGGTCGAAGTGGCGGAGGACGAAGAGCATCATCCCGACATCGACATCCGCTACAACAAAGTGCGCCTGATTCTTTCGACGCACAGCAAAGGCGGCCTGACCGAACTGGACTTTGCGCTCGCGGAACGGATCGACACCCTGGCTGAATAGGCAGAGTGACGAGCGATTAGTGATAGGTAACGAGTGGAAGAAAAGGCAAGACAAGGCACGTCGCGCGACGGGAGGCGGGCATCAACCACTCGCTTTTGGATTGCAACTGCGGTCGTAATTCTAGTCGTGATTGCAGTTTGGAAATTTATTGATTACCGGATGCGACCGCCGCCACCGCCGCACGACGTCGTTACGCCCGCGACCACGCCATAAGCCGGCGATCTTATTGGCGGCGTTTCACAGAAACGCCCTACAATTGATTGACGATTAACGAGCGCCCTTCATCGGCATCAATAAAGGCGAACATCGTCTCGATTTCCGAGCGGTCAGCCATGCCGGCTTCCTTTTTCCGGCGTTTGAGCGTTCCAGAGACTTCGTCGTTCCAGCCCCGCTTGCGCATAAATTCATTCCAGACATAAATCTGATCTTCGGACGGCTGCCGGTCCGCACTGAAACACCAACGGAGAATTTCTTCGTCGGTTCCGCCCTGCTTCACGCGCTCGACCAGTTGATTATAATCGACTCGTAAGAATGTGACACAACTCGCGTCGAAGCCTCTGCCGAGATTGGCCTGATAATCCGCCGACAACTCGCCTTTGGCATGCGCCCGAATTTTGTCCAGCATTCGAGCGAAGTGGACTAATCCGCCTACCTTCACGAAGGGGCTGCGGAGACCCAAGTTACTCATGGACAAGCCAGTTTGTGCTTTTTTCCGAGTTCTTTCAAGGCTGTGAAATAGACTTAGAGATTTAGCGATTCAGTGATTAAATGATTTCAATCGTTAAATCACTCAACCGTTAAGTCGCTAATTGACGCAATGGATCGGATTGTTGGAATAGAAACTGAATACGGGTGCCTGCTCAGCGAAGAGGAGTCGCACGTTAATTCCGAGGTCTGGCCAGCCAAGGTTAAAAATTATCTTTTTCGAAAAGCTCAGGCCGGAACGATCGATCTACACTACCGCGATTACGAGGAACCGCCGGGCAACGGAGGCTTCCTTCTCAACGGCGGTCGGCTCTATCTCGACATGGGTCACATCGAGTACGCATCGCCGGAATGTTTGCATCTGCGCGATCTCGTTGCCTACGACCTGGCTGGTGACGAGTTGCTCCAATCGTCTCTCGCCGCCTTGGGCGGGGCCGGCCGCGTCTCCTTTATCAAGAACAACGTCGATCATCACACCGGCGCCACTTTTGGTTGCCACGAGAATTACTTGATGAAACGGGAGGCGCAATTCACGCCGCCGATTCTTGGAACGCTGCTCACCTTTCTGGCAACGAGACAAATCTTCACCGGCGCCGGCCGGGTTGGTCAGGCCAATCCGCTGGCGTTCGATTTTGAGCCGCCGCCACAAGAGGCACAGGTCAATTTTCAACTGAGCCAGCGCGCCGATCACATCGTGAACGACATCTATCAGTGGGTGCAGTTCAATCGCGCCATCATCAACGCGCGGGATGAACCGCTGGCCGATTACCGGAAGTATCGGCGCCTGCATTTGCTCATCGGCGATTCCAACATGAGCCCGTTTGCCACCGCCCTGAAGATCGGAACGACGGCTTGCGTTCTGTCGCTCTTGGAAGAAGGCCGATTGCCGCGAAATCTTGTCCTGACCGATGCGGTGCAGAGCACACGCGACATTTCGCGCGACTCCAACGGACGTTGGATTGTCGATCTTGAAAACGGCAAAACGATCGGTGCGCTCGATGTACAATGGCAGTTCTACGACCTGGCGCAAAGACATCTGCGCGAGACGGCCCCGAAAGCTTTCGGGGCGGAAACCGATTGGCTGCTGGAAAGCTGGAGCTTTGTCCTCGAGGCGCTCGAACAAAACCCTCACTCACTCATTGGCGGGGTCGATTGGATCACCAAGAAATGGTTGCTCGAGACATTCATCGAATCGGAAGGATTAAGCTGGGACGATCCATGGCTGCAAAGTATCGATCTCGAATATCACAATATCGACCCAGCCCGGGGACTGTTCTTCGGCGTCACGCCGGGCAAGCGAATCGGTGAATGGAACAACAGCGTGCGACGCCCGGATGCGACGCATACTCCTCCGTCCAATACCCGGGCCTCGGGTCGCGCTCGTGCGGTTGCCTCTTTTCAACAGCGCAATCAATCCTACGTCATCAATTGGGATTCCATTGCCTGCGATAGCCGCGATTTTCTCCTGATGGGTGATCCGTTCAAGACCTACAACGAAGAAGTCGCGAAGTTTCTGACCGCGGCACGTCCGCTCTCCCAGAGCAGCGCAGAGGAGGATGGGGCGATCGGACGTTGAGCACTCCCGGCTTTAGCCGAAAAGAAATGCCAATTGGGGCAGTTTCGCGCGACGGAGATTATCCACGCCTTTATTCCAGCCGCTGGAGCGAGGGGATGCCGTAACTCTCCTGGAGGGCGGGAGCTTCCGCCGCCACCTGAGCCGCTTCCAGCTCGATCTGTTTCGGGTCTTCCTCGGTTTCGATTTTAATGAATCCGTTGATAGGATGTTGCACGGCTTCAGCCAAATTGCCTAACGAGTTGATTTCTCTCCCGTTCACTTTCGTCACGGTCAAATAAGCGAAATCCTCGTAGCCGATGGTGTTGTTGGCCGGAAGGACCTGGCTCAAGATCACGATGCGATGACGGCCTTCGGGAAAAAGTTCGGACTGGAAATGATCGAGATAAACAAATCGCTGCGGCGCTTCCCGTAGCCAGTTTCCACCCCATTCCTTTAAATATTGGCGCGATAACTCCTGAAAGATCAAGCCGCCGAGCACATAATAGGCAGGCGGTTGATCGAGGTTGTACGGCGGGACAACGTAATCCTGCGCGGAGCGATGATCGAGCGTAACGTTTAACTGCATCGGCTTGCCATCGCGCTGGATTTTCAAGGCAAGGGCGTCGCCGGCGTAGGTGTGCGAAGTAATTAAGTTGGTGAATTCGATTTTGCCGTAAAGAGGATCGACATAGTTGCCGGTCTGATCGATCTCGTTGTTGCCGATCGCCGTTACAATGTCGCCCACTTGCAGTCCCGCTTTTGCTGCCGGCATGTTTGGTTCGACACTCGTTACGTAAACTCCCGCCGGCTTGCCCGTTTCACCGGCGAAGCTCCGCAATTGTGGATCGCGCGTCGGGAAAAATGAAAACCCGACGGAAGGAAAACCGCGATAGTGCTCGGTTTGCACGTCCTTCAAAAAATGTGTGATGACAGGGGCGGGAATCGCGTCGAGCAATTGCGAGCGTGAATCGTAGCGGAGCAACAGTCCGGCCAGCTTGTTGTTTTTGACCAGGGGCACGGTGTAACTGTTCTCGCGGTACTGCATCGCAATGCTCATGCGATAGGTGAGAAACTGCCCGACATCCATCGGGTAATGCATCATTTGCACCGTCGTCACCAGGCCTTCCGTCACGACCAGCGCGCCGGTCGGCTCAAGTTGCCAGGCGGAGAGTCGATCACCCACCACGGTATCGAGGGCGAGCTCGAGCGGGCTGAGACCATCCAGGAATTTTTTCTCGACCGGCTCCAGCAGCGCGAGGTTCGCTTCGTAATCGACCACCTCG
The DNA here is from genome assembly GCA_003219265.1 of Verrucomicrobiota bacterium. Taxonomy (GTDB): domain Bacteria; phylum Verrucomicrobiota; class Verrucomicrobiia; order Chthoniobacterales; family UBA10450; genus AV133. The sequence goes on along the minus strand of QHQE01000049.1, from coordinate 2,803 downwards.
ACTTTAGCGGCGATCTTTTCTCCGGATTCGGCCCGCTCAAGTTCGACGTAATTTTCGTTTGCGACCAGGTCCGCCGTGACCAGCACGCGGCCCTGCGGCAAAACCGCGCCAAGCGCGCGCTTCGAAAAGGGCGCCTTCTTTTGCCAGGGCCGAAAGTAATCGTAAGGCTGGCCGGTGACATTTACCCGCACGAGCGAAAGTTGCTTCTGCACGCCGGCAGGGGCAGGGAGGGCCGGTTCTTTCTTTGCGAACACCGGCGCCATCGCTGCGAATAGAAAAACAAAAATAACGCAACGGATTCTTCGCATCTTAGATTTTGTTCTGATCTTGAGGCGTCTTCTCGGCCGCCTGTTCTTCGAGATTCTGCTCTCTCAGCACGTTGTAACGCGTCTTGATTCGCTCGCGCGCCGCTTCCACTTGTTTCGGATCGAGCACCAGCGGAGGTCCTTCGCCGATTAGTTTGACGACAAAACGGTCCGGCGTTTCTGAAAACGTTTTTGCCAACTCCTCCAGCGTGCGGATTTTTTTGCCATTGATTTCATCGACAATTCCCCCGCGATACGCCGCCAGATAAGTATTGATCGGGTCCGGTAGAATGTTTGTCAGAACAATTACGTCCGGATGCTCGAGATAAATTTGCTCGACCACGAAATAATCGAAGAAATGGCGAATCCGCAGATCCGTCGGTTGATAGGCGTCGATCAAATCGAGATTTAACGGTTGGAAAAGCAGCCCGCCATAAACGACGTAGCGCGGCCGGACATCGTACCTGTGACCTTGAATCCGGTACGGCCACACGGTGTTCAACTCGACATTTACCGTCATCGGCTGTTTGTCGCGCCAGATGTTGAGCTTCACCTTATCGCTCTTGAATTTTCGCTCGACCACTTCCGGAAATTCGACGCGCTCGCCTTCCAGTTCCACATTCGAATCGCTCGCGATCGGGTGATCATCCATCGCCAGCAACACGTCGCCCTCGCGAAGAATTTTCGCGCAAGGTCCCGCCGCCACCACGGTGGTTACGAGCACCCCGCGATCGTCATCTTTCAAGCCGAGGAATTTTCTTTGCGCCGGGTTTTGTAATTTCGAGTAACTGATCGCAAGGTCGACATACCCGTTGTAATGCCCGTCCTCGATATCCTTCAGAAAGCGGCGGATCACCGGAGTCGGCACCATGTAAGCGACCCCCTGCGCGACGTCGCCGCTGTAACCTTGGAACGCCACGCCGATCACCTTGCCGTTCTGCATGACCGGTCCGCCGCTGTTTCCAGGATTGATCTGCGCGCTGATCTGAATCGCGAGGTGCGAGTCGATCGACGAATGCGTGTAGAGTTGGAAGTCGATGCGCGAGACGATGCCGGCGGTAACCGACATGCGCTCACCGCCGATTGGATAACCGTAGGCCGAGACCGTCGATTCAAGTTCAGGAATTCCGCCGAATTTCAGCGGAGTCATGTTCTTGAAAAAATCCGGCGCCGATACGGTGATGAGCGCCAGATCGCAATCATGCGCCACGAACTGCACCGTCGCCCGATATTTGTTCGGATCGCCATCGCGCTCCACCGTGAGGTAGCGGCTGTTGCTGACCACGTGCGCATTGGTCATGATGCGCGATCCATCGATGACAAATCCCGCGCCCACACCGCGTTGAATCGCGCCGGCATTCCACGGCGCTTTGTAATCCGGCTCCGCTTCCGTAACCGTGATCCGCACGAGACTATTTTGAATTTTGCCGTTCGGTCGTGGCGGTGTTACCGGCACGGGAACGACCGCCGGCGCCGGCGCACTCGGCTTTGCTGAAGGTATCGGCTGTGTCGGGAAGGGCGGTGGCGTGTCTTGCTGCGCATCGAGGTGGCGGCCGCAAAGTAGAAGCAGCCAGACAAAAATAATCGCCCGTTTCATTGCGTGAAGTTCGAGAAGATGAAACGAACTTCAGAGAAAGCAAATCCGTCGCGGGCCAATCGCTTCCAAAGTCACCAGCGCGGCAATTCGCTTTCAAGCCAGGCTCAAACGCCGGCCCGATCCAGCAGCGAGGCGAGAACTTTTTCCGCTTCGAAGATTTCGCGGGCAACTTCTCGGGCGGCGCGCGAATGTTTCGCATAATCGGCGTTGATCGCTTTCACCGCCTCGACAATTTCCTTTATCGAGCTGAACGCGAACAACCCCCCGTCGTTTCCGTAATGCTGGGTAAAGCCGCTCTGCTGAATAATGACGGGGCGGCCGGCGGCGAGATAGCACGCGCTCCGATCGCTGAACCAACCGGTGTTTAAGCGGACGTATTGATCTTTCGCGACGGTGAATTCGCCTCTGGAACGGCGCACATAATCGCGGTAGAGCCAGTAATCGACGCTCAGTTGAAGCGGAGAGTGAAACCGCCAGCCGTTGCGGAGAAATTTCGCGCGCGTCTTTGCATCTGGGATGTTCGTTGCAAGCTCAAATGTTTCGCCGGCTTTCTTCGGCGCGGCCAGGAAGCGCAAAAACTCGCGCGACTTGCTCCAAAGATATTTCTCGCCGCGCCAGGTAATGTCTTTCAATCCGCTGGTTGACCAATTTGCAACCGAAGTAAAAACCGCGGCACGCGGCGGCGCACGATTTGTTTTCCAAAGATCGGTCACCACCGGTTGCCGCGTTGGCAGCCATTTCATGTTGTGCGTCGGCACGGGAAAACTTTCTGTGCCAACATTTTCCCCGAAGCTGAAGAGCGCGCGATGACGCCTCAAATAGTCGATTGTCGATCTTACCCCCTTATCGATCCTGATCTGCTCCACCCCCGGATCGCTTTCGACATAAATAATGCGATCGC
>QHQE01000048.1 GCA_003219265.1 Verrucomicrobiota bacterium | reverse complement strand
GACCGGAGATCGACGCGGCGTTTTGCAACGCGCTGCGCGCGACCTTGGTTGGATCGACAATCCCCGCCTTCACCAAGTCGGTGAATTCATCGGCAGAGACGTCATAACCTTCGTTGCCTTTGCGCTTCTTCACTTCCTCGACGATAAGCGCGCCTTCCTTGCCCGCGTTGTCGGCGAGCTGACGGGTCGGTTCTTCAATCGCGCGGCGCACGATCGCCACGCCGACTTTCTCGTCGCCTTCGAGGCCCTTGATGTTGTCGAGCACCTTCTGCGCGCGCAGGAATGCGACACCGCCACCTGCGACGATGCCTTCTTCAACCGCGGCCCGAGTAGCGTGCAACGCGTCTTCGACGCGCGCTTTTTTCTCCTTCATCTCGGTCTCGGTCGCCGCGCCGACATTGATGACGGCCACGCCGCCCGCGAGTTTGGCGAGACGCTCCTGAAGTTTTTCGCGATCGTAATCGCTCGTTGTCTCTTCAATCTGACGGCGGATTTGCGCGACGCGGCCCTTGATATCGACCTGTTTGCCTTCGCCTTCGACAATGGTGGTGTTCTCCTTGTCGATAGTGGCGCGCTTGGTGCGACCGAGGTCTTCGAGCTTGATGTTCTCGAGCTTGATGCCGAGGTCTTCGCTGATCAGACGTCCACCGGTCAGCACCGCGATGTCTTCGAGCATCGCCTTGCGGCGATCGCCGAAGCCGGGCGCCTTCACCGCGCAGACTTGCAACGTGCCGCGCAATTTGTTCACGACCAAAGTGGCGAGCGCTTCGCCCTCCACGTCTTCCGCGATGATGAGCAACGGCCGTCCGGCCTTCGCCACTTTCTCGAGCAACGGAAGCATGTCCTTAAGGCTCGATATTTTCTTCTCGTAAATCAGGATGTAAGGATTCTCGAGCATGGCTTCCATGTCTTCCGCGTTCGTGACGAAGTAGGGCGACAGATAGCCTTTGTCGAACTGCATGCCCTCGACGACTTCGAGCGTGGTCTCGATCGATTTCGCTTCCTCGACCGTGATCGTGCCGTCCTTGCCGACCTTGTCCATGGCGTCGGCAATGATCTCGCCGATCGTTTTGTCCCAGTTGGCTGAACCCGTCGCGACCTGCGCGATCTCGGTGCGGTCACTGACTTTCTTCGAGATTCTCTTCAACTCCTCGACGATTGCGTCGACGGCTTTCATGATGCCGCGCTGCAATGAGGTCGGGTTGGCACCGGCGGTGACGTTGCGCAGTCCTTCTTTATAGATGGATTCCGCCAGTACCGTCGCCGTGGTGGTGCCGTCGCCCGCGATATCGGAAGTTTTCGAAGCGACTTCGCGCACGAGCTGAGCACCCATATTTTCATACGGATCTTCCAGCTCGATTTCTTTCGCGACTGTCACGCCGTCTTTCGTAATCGTCGGACTGCCGAATTTCTTATCGAGAATCACGTTGCGACCGCTCGGTCCGAGGGTGGCCTTAACGGCCCTCGCCAGTTTCTCAATTCCGCGCAGCAACGCGTGCCGCGCACTTTCATCGAATTCCGATGATGCCGAGGATGTCGTCCTCGCGCATGATCAGGTAGGTATCGTTGTCGATCTTGATTTCGGTTCCGCCGTATTTCGAAATGAGAACCTTGTCTCCTTTCTTCACAGTGAAATCGACTCTCTTGCCGTTGTCGTCGATTTTACCGGTGCCAAGAGCGACGACTTTGCCCTCCTGCGGTTTTTCCTTCGCGGTATCAGGGATAATGATGCCGCCCTTCTTTACTTCCTGCTCCTCAATCGGCTGCACCAGCACCCGATCTCCAAGCGGTTTTACATTAACTGTTGCCATAAGTTGCTTTCTTTACTCCTTCTGGTTTTTGGGTTGAGTCGGCGAGATCGAAACGTCGGTTTCGATCCCAGCCGACAAATGTTTGTCTATTTCTTCTTGTCTTCGTCCACGACTTCGAACTCCGCGTCGACGACGTCGCCATTACCTCCACCGCGAGCGCCTGCACCTGCGCCTTGTTCAGCGCCGGGTCGTGCACCAGCTTCTGGCCCGGGTTGCGGGCCAGCTTGTGCGCCGGCCGCTGAAGCCTGTTTGTAAAGCTCGGCGCTGACTTCCTGGAACTTGTTCTGCAAGTCGTCGTACGTCCGCTTCATCGCGTCGGTGTCGTTGCGATTGATCGCATCGCGCACCGCGGCGATGGCGTCTTCCACGGATTTCTTTTTGTCGCCGGAAATCTTGTCACCAAGATCTTTCAACTGCTTCTCGCATTGATACGCGAGCATGTCGGCGTTGTTCTTGATCTCGATCGCTTCCTTCGCCTTCTTGTCCTCTTCGGCATGGGTTTCGGCTTCGCGCTGCATCTTGTCGATCTCCTCTTTCGAAAGTCCTGAGCTGCCGGTGATGGAAATTTTCTGTTCCTTGCCGGTGCCAAGATCCTTCGCGGAGACGTGCAGGATGCCGTTGGCGTCGATGTCGAAGGTGACTTCGATCTGCGGAACGCCGCGCGGGGCGGGCGGAATGCCATCAAGATGGAATGTGCCGAGGTTTTTGTTGTCGCGTGACAGCGGACGCTCGCCCTGCAACACTTTAATTTCCACGCCCGGCTGATTGTCGCTGTAAGTCGAAAAGATTTGCGACTTGCGAGTCGGGATCGTGGTGTTGCGCGGAATCATCGGCGTGGCTACGCCGCCCGCAGTTTCAATCGCGAGCGTCAACGGCGTAACATCGAGCAAGAGCACGTCCTTGACATCGCCCTTGAGCACACCGCCCTGAATCGCCGCGCCCACCGCGACGACTTCGTCCGGGTTCACACCCTTGTGCGGCTCTTTGCCGATAAGCTTGCGCGCCGTCTCGATCACTTTCGGCATGCGCGTCATGCCGCCGACGAGCACCAGCTCGTTCACGTCTCTCTCGGAAAGCTTGGCATCAGCCAGGCAATCTTTGACCGGCTTGATCGTGCGCTGGAATAGGTCATCCGTGAGCTGCTCGAGCTTCGAGCGGGTCAGCTTTTTCTGAATGTGTTTCGGTCCGCTCGCGTCCGCCGTGATGAACGGCAGATTGATCTCGTATTCCTGCGAGCTCGAGAGCGCGATCTTCGCTTTCTCAGCTTCTTCCTTGATGCGCTGGACCGCATCCGGCTGTTTCGTGAGATCGATGCCGCTCTCTTTCTTGAATTCGCTGACGATCCAATCCATCACTTTGGCGTCCCAATCGTCACCGCCGAGGTGCGTGTCGCCATTGGTCGCTTTCACTTCGAAAACGCCATCGCCGATTTCGAGCACGGAAATATCGAACGTGCCACCGCCCAAATCGTAAACGGCAATCTTCTCGTCCTTCTTTTTGTCGAGGCCGTAAGCCAGCGATGCCGCCGTCGGCTCGTTGATGATGCGCAAGACTTCGAGACCGGCGATTTTGCCCGCGTCTTTGGTCGCGTTACGCTGCGAATCGTTGAAATACGCCGGCACGGTGACGACCGCCTGCGTGATTTTTTCGCCGAGCTTCGCTTCCGCATCGGCCTTCATCTTCGACAAAATCATCGCGGAAATTTCCGGCGGCGAAAAAGTCTTGCGCTGGCCGTTGACTTCTAGCTGCACGTGCGCGTCGCCGTTCGCCGCTTTCACAACTTTGTAGGGCACGCGATGCTCTTCTTCATGGACCTCATCGTACTTGCGGCCCATGAAACGCTTGATCGAGAAAACCGTGTTTTGCGGATTCGTCACCGCCTGCCGTTTCGCGGCCTGGCCGACCAGCCGCTCGCCGTTCTTTGTAAATGCAACTACCGAAGGGGTGGTCCGCGCGCCTTCCGAATTTTCCAAAACTACCGGGTCGCCACCTTCCATTACGGCCATGCAGGAGTTGGTGGTGCCCAAATCGATACCTAAAACTTTAGCCATTTGAGTACAATCCTCCGACGCGCTCTTTAGCAAAAGCCATTCCGCACTGGACAATAACTACATAAGTCACTTATTTCTAATAGCTAACGTCAATATCGGATCTGAGGTCGCATTGTTAATAGGCGACAGGATGGCACAAAAATCCACGAGCAAGGAAACCCAAAAGTGTCACGCTGTCACGTTCCGGTGAGAATGGTATAACCTTTGCTTTTTCTCTGCCGGGATGCAGACGAATTCCACAGAACCTTCAGAATCGTCTGCAGACACTGCGCACGACATCGTTTTCCAATGTCCGCACTGCCGCACTACGCTCAAGCTGGATCGGGCGACTGCCGGGACGACATTGAAGTGTGAGAGCTGCCAACAACTCATTCGAGTGCCGCGTTCGCGCTCGGCCAAAAAAATTTCATCCAAAACGGAACCAACCGATCAGGAACCGATGGCCGACTTGGAACACCGTTTAAAAGAAAACGAATCGCAGCGAACGGAGATCACGGGTTACATCAACCAGCACAACATTCAGCTTCATCGTTGGCAACTCCAACTCCAGACTTTGAACGAGCGCAAGCAGCAGCTTGAAGTCGAACTTGCCTCACGAAAAACCTGGTTGGGATAGAGGCCAAAATAATGTCGGCGCAGCCGAGAAGCGGTACTCCACGGAATCTCGCTCTTGTCTTGCTGGTACAGCTGCGGCGACATTGCGCACGTGAACGCGTACCCCGACACGATGTCGTTGCGGGAGGCGCGGGATCTGTTCTTCGCCCGTAGCAATCTCGGTCCGGGCGGCGGTTACGCGAGCCGGTGGGTCCGCGTAGAAACTAAACCGCTACCATTTTATTTTCCGAACTGCTCTGCCCGCGTGGCCGCGGCCCGACTGCACGACCTTCACCACATCGCCACGAATTACAAAACCGACTGGCCGGGCGAAGCGGAAATCTCGGCCTGGGAGATCGGCGGTGGCTGCGGGCACTATTATGCGGCGTGGATTCTCGATCTGGGCGGGTGGGGCGCCGGGCTCATCGTCGCCCCGCGAAGACTGTTTCGCGCCTTCATGCGGGGCCGACATGCGAAGACGAATTTGTATCACATTGGTTTTGACGAAAAGCATCTCGACCAAGGCACAGTCGGCGGGTTGCGCGATCAACTTGGATTGCACATGTCGCCTACGCCACCAGCGTTGCGCGACGTTGCGTTGTTCAGCTTTTGGTCAGTGCTCGCCATTGGTTCGTGGTGCCCGTTGCCCCTTTTCGCGCTCGCGCTTTTTTGGCTGATCGTTCGCGCACGCTTGTCGTGAAAAGCCAGCCGCAGTACCTTTAAGCGTGCGGCAATATCACGAGCTTCTCCGGCGTGTTCTCGAACATGGCCGGCCCCGCGCCGATCGTACCGGCACGGGCACATTATCGATCTTCGGCGCGCAAGCGCGGTTTGATTTGCGCAAAAATTTTCCGCTGCTCACGACAAAGAAGCTGCATCTCAAATCGATCATCTACGAGCTGCTCTGGTTCTTGCGCGGCGACACCAACGTTCGTTATCTCAACGAGCACGGCGTGACGATTTGGGACGAGTGGGCGGATGAACATGGCAACCTCGGGCGCGTTTACGGCGCGCAGTGGCGCGATTGGCGCGGCGAGAATGGCGTGCGCGTCGATCAGATCGACAATGTCATCTCGGAGATCAAAGAAAATCCGCAGAGCCGGCGCTTGATCGTGAACGCGTGGAACGCAGCGGAGATTGAGCGGATGGCGTTGCCGCCGTGCCACGTCCTCTTTCAGTTTTACGTGCAGGATGGCGAGCTGAGCTGCCAGCTTTATCAACGTAGCGCTGATCTTTTTCTGGGCGTGCCCTTCAACATCGCGTCGTATGCGCTGCTCACCTTGATGGTCGCGCAGGTGGTCGATCTGCGGCCTGGCGATTTCGTTCACACCTTTGGCGACCTGCATCTTTACCAAAATCATCTCGAGCAAGCGCGTGAACAGCTCACTCGTGATTGTCGATCTTTGCCGCGGTTGAAATTGAATCCCGCGATCAAAAACATTCGCGACTTCAAGTTCGAAGACTTCGAGCTGATCGGTTACGGCCCTCATCCCTCGATCAAAGCGTCGATCGCGGTATAGGTGGATAGGCCGCTCCGTCGGGCGATGCCAATCAAGTCTCGGCTTCGCCGACATTATCTTTAGCATCGAGCAAGGGACTGCTCGATCCACCTGAGTCGCCGAGGGCGGTGTTGGTTGACGGTGTGTCGCCTGCGAACTTCCGAGACTTTTCTACCGCACGCGGGTTCAAGATTTTGTGAAGACGTTATTGAGATTAACGATCTTGTTCTGCGCAATCATTTCATTGCGCGCGCAAACATCGGTCGAGATCGATTTGCAGGAACAGACTGCGTATCTCATTCGAAACAGCCGCGTCGTTCTTTCGACGCCCATTTCAACTGGCCGCTACCGACATCTTACCGGAAACGGCGCTTTCAAAATAATCGAGAAAGAACTCAATCATTTCTCGAACATGTACGGCAAGATCGTGGATGCGCGCGGCAAGACCATCGTTCCGGACGCCGACGCGGACATGCCGGTGCCGCGCGGCGGGAAATTCATTCCCGCGCCGATGCGTTATTTCATGCGGTTTGATGGGGCGAACGGAATGCACGCCGGCTACTTGCCAGGCTACCCGGCGTCGCACGGTTGCGTGCGTCTGCCGGAAGAAAACGCGATCGCGTTTTACAACGCCGTGGATGTCGGAACTCCGGTGACTGTGTTTGGCCGGACCCCGCGCGGCCGTTATTCCGAAGAATCGCGATCCCCGATGTTCAGAGGACGCAATCCGTTTGTGGATCCACGGTTCGATCCGTACTTCGACAGGCGGTTTGCGCCGCCCGTTTGGTGGCCCTGAGAATCGCCAGCCCCCGAAAGCTTGCGGAGCTACGGACGCACGCTGGCCGTCTTGGGACCGCGCGTCAGATCGACAAGATCGCTGAGAATATTCAATGTCTCGTCGCGCTCAGGATCGATGGCTGGTTCCTTGGTGTCGTCCTCGCCGCCGATCAAATCCGAATCCGCATCAGAGGCAGCTTCGGGTGCGACCTTCGTGGCAACTCCGCTTTTTTTCGCGGCGGCCAGTTTTCCCGGGAACATGATCAGTTGGAGATTTGGTTTATCGACGGTGTCGAGCGTGAGACGATAGATGCGCGGTTCTTCTTCATGACGCGCCAGACGTTCCTTCGAGCGCGTTTCTTTGCGAATTTTGTCGTCCTCGAGCTCCTTGCGCCGCACGTCTTCATTCAACGAGATCCGGTTATCATTGAGCTTCTGGCGCAACCGCCCCATGTCTTCCGACACGTAATGAAACTCCCGATCGTTCTGAACGCGTTCCGCTGAGCGTCGCTTCAATTGATCGAGGAAAAGCGAATGCGTGTCCGACCATTTGGTGTACTTCGCCTTGGCCACTTCATCGTAGGGCAGGCAGTTCTTCAGCGCCCCTTCTCCGAGCTCCGGCAGGTCGCTCAAACTCGGCAACACGATATCGGAAGCGACTCCGTGGAGCTGCGTCGAGCCACCCGCGACGCGATAAAATTTTTGGATGGTCAACTTGAGCGCGCCATCATGCTGCGAACGGCTGCCCAGCAGCGAAGTGAATCGTCCGATCTCAAGGATCGTTTGCACCGTGCCTTTCCCGAAGGTGTTCTTGTCGCCGACAATCACCGCGCGTCCGTAATCCTGAAGCGCCGCCGCAAAAATTTCGCTGGCCGAGGCGCTTTGCCGGCTGGTCAACACCACCAGCGGTCCGGTATAAGCGATGCCCGGATCGGGATCGCTCGAAATTGAGATGTGATCGTGAAAATCCTTCGTCTGCACGATCGGGCCGGATTTCAAGAACAGCCCGGTGAGCGAAATCGCTTCCTCGAGTGAGCCGCCGCCGTTGCGCCGAAGATCGACCACCAACCCAGCGATGTTTTCTTTCTTCAGCCGCTTGAGCAGCGCCAGCACATCGCGCGTGGTGCTCTTCTGGTGGTGATCCATGTCAGCGTAAAACGAGGGGAGCGTGATCCAGCCGAGTTTTATGGGGTCGCCGTTCTCATCCTTCCTGATAATGATGTCCGCGCGCGCTTCTTGATCTTTCAGCTTAATCTCATCGCGTACCAGCTCGACACTCTTGCGGCGGGAAGGATCAGCGGCGTCCGAGGGAATCACGAGCAGGCGCACATGCGTGCCTTTCTTGCCACGAATCATCTCCACGACTTTGTCCAGCCGCATCTCGCGAACATCGACATAGTCGGCCGAGCCTTGCGCCACAGCGGTAATTCGGTCGCCCACTTTCAACCGTCCATCCGCTTGGGCGGGCCCGCCCGGAACGAGGCTCTCGATCTTGGCGTAGCCGTCTTCGGTGCGGAGCATGGCGCCGATTCCCACGAGCGAGAGGCCCATGTTAATGCTGAAATTCTTCAGGTCGGCCTTGCTCAGGTACTCGGAGTGCGGGTCGTACGTTTGTGCGAGCGCGTCGAGGAAGAGCTTTACTTGTTCGTCTCTGTCTTCCTCGTGGACGTTGCGGGCGAGGCGATCGTAACGCCGCGTCACCAGTTGCGGCCCGGGCTCGAGCGGGTGCTCGCTCAAATGTTCCTGCAACAATTCGTTCGCGATGCGGCCGCGCCAGAGCTGATCGGCTTCGGCCTCATCTTTGGGCCAGGGCGCTTTTTGGCGGCTGAGCTCAATCGTCGCGTCGGTCTTAAAATCGATGGGCTGCTTGAGCAACTCCTTCACCTTGGCGACACGCTCGTCCACGCGTTTGGCATAGAGATCGTAAATTTCGTAGGCTGGTTTCAGATTGCCCAGAAGAACGTCATCGTCGAGCGAGCTGCTATATTTCGCATTGAGCGCATCGATATCTTGCTGCGTGAAAAAAAGATGACTGTAATCGAGCAACTCGAGATAAGTGTGGAGAAATTTTCTCGACAGTTCATCGTTGAGCTTTTGCTGCGTGTAATGCCCTTCCTCCAGAAGCCGGCCGACCGAGACGCAAATATTCTCTGCATCCGCCTTCGCCAGGACCGGCTGGGGCCTCACGGCGAAGACAAAAACGACCGCGGAAGCGGCCAGCAATGAACCAAAACGTCTCATTCGTTTCATTCGAGGAACAAGCGGTTTCTTATGTTCGCAGAGTCCAGAGCGGAACGCAAGATAATGACGAGCCAGGATCGACATGTAGGAGGTGAGACAACCGATATGGACAAACATTCAATAACGGAATGACGAAATCCGAATGACGAATAACGAAAGAAGCTCGAATGTTCGAATGACAACACCCGTTCGGGCTTCGTCATTCCTTCCACATTGATCATTCGTGCTCCATCATTATTAAACCTCGGCTACAATTCTGCGTGTTGACTTACGAAACCTTCTGTGGCGGCATTTTCGAGACCAATTGCTATCTCGTCGAGGCCCCGCAGGGTTGGATACTGTTCGACGCGCCCGAAGGCGCTTGCGATTGGCTCGAATCGCGCCATGTCGATGTCGGTCTCCTGCTTCTCACGCATGGGCACTTCGATCACGTCCCCGATGTGGCAAAAATCCAGCGACACTTTAATTGCCAGATCGGTTGTCACCCTCAAACTGCGCCTATGATTTCCGATCCCGAATTTTTTCGGAGCTTCGGTTTTGAATTGGAACTCGAGCCGGTGAAACCGGATTTTCTGATTGAGGAGACCCCAGCGAGAAAATTTCTCGGCCTGGAAATGGAAGTGCTCGAAGTGCCAGGTCATTGTCCCGGCAGCCTTTGCTTCGTCTCGCGCAAAGACGAATTGCTCATCGGCGGCGACGTGCTTTTCGCCGGTGGCGTCGGTCGCTGGGATTTGCCGGGTGGAGATGCCGATCTTCTGTTCGAAGGCATCAGAAAAAAAATATTTTCACTAGGCGACAACGTGACCGTGCTGCCAGGCCACGGGCCGCCGACAAAGATCGGAACCGAACGGCGGACGAATCCGTTCGTTCGCTAAAACGAACCACCATTCTCGCCAAGGTGGATCGGCCGCTCCGCGGGCGATGCCAAATAAATGCGGCTTCGCCGCCCATTTTAACATCGAGCAAGGGACTGCTCGATCCACCTTCGCTTCGCTCTACTAAGAAATCAGTTTATCGAGCAGCGCTTCGAGCTGCTGTAAACCTTTGATTGGCTCAACAATCGCGCGCAATGATTTCATCGCCGGCGATATATATTGCAGAAAATCTTTGTGCCGTTTGACGAGTCCGAGGAAGCCATAAGCGCCCAGTGCCTGCATCAAACGCTGCATTGCGCACAATCGCAGTGTGTCGTCGAAATCGCCGTCGATGGTCAATCCGTTTTCGGTCTGCCGCCCACGGTAATACGCCATTAATTCGGCGCGCTCCGCGTTGGAAAGATCGACATATGGATCGAAAAGCAACGACGCGAGATCATATTCCCGCAGACCAGGCCGCATGCCTTGGAAATCGATGAGGTATGCCTGGCCGTTTCGCATGAGAATGTTTTGCGATTGAAAATCGCGATGCACCAAAACTCGCGGCAAATGAGCAAGGCGTTCCGCGATTTCACGCAAAGCCGGAAGCCCGGCCAGTTCGCGCAGTGACGCATTGTCGATCTTGAAATTGCGGCCGAGGCAGTTGTCGAAAAAATAATTCTGCTCCCAAACGTAAAGCGCGGCGTTGAATTCTGCCGGCAAATCTTGGCGGATCGCGCGCGACGTCTCGTCGGACAACCGATGCAGCCTCGAAATTTCATCCAGCGCCGATTCGTAGAACGTGCGCCGCACCAGCCAGCTTTCGCGCCGATAACTGAATAAATCCTTGTCGCCGAGATCTTCGATCCAGATCAAACCTTCGTCCGGATCATGATAATAAATTCTCGGAGCGCGAATGCGATGGGCCACAAGAAACTTCGCGATCTGGACGTAGTGCCGATTTTCTTCGCGCTCGAGGTTGTATTTGACCAGGATGAGCGTCTGTTCCGGCGAACAACGCACCCGATAAAATTTCCGGTCCGAGCCGCCTTTTTCGATCGGCGCGATTTTTACTTTGTCGACATCGAAACGCGGGAAGTACATCCGCGTTCGGCGAAGGAGCAGATCGGTTCTCATGGGGTCACATGTCGATGTTGCGATGAACGCCCTCGGCTTTTCGGCGGGTGCGGACAATACAACCGAACAACTCACTTCGGGAAGCAATTTGTGCACCCGGCCACAAAATTGTGTCCTCCAAAATCGCGTCCTCTCCGACGCGGCAATCTTTTCCAACAACCGAGCATCCGCGTAATTGCGCGGTTGGATCGACGATGGCGCTGGCGGCGACCGGCTCAGGCCAGCGCGGCGTTTTCAGGTAACGCGGTTTCCAATGTTCTCCCGAGACCATCTGATGCACTTCGAGATACTCAATCCGCGAACCAATGTTGAACCACTTCGCCTCATTGAGGACAACGCCGCCGATCTTGCCGCCGGCGCCGATCCAATCGGCGATAATCGGAATGAAAGAAATTTTTCGATTTGGTGGAATCCGCTCGAAGATCTCGGGATTCCAAACCGCGATGTTGGCGAAGTCATAGTTGCCGGCGACGCCGTAGCGATTCGAGATATCGACCACGCGACTGTTGCGAAAAGCAACCGCGGCCGCCAGACCGGTATTGCGCAACGCCAGGGTGACATCGTTTCCGCAGCGGAAATGCTCGTCGATCAACGCTTGCAGATCGACGTCAGTGAGGATGTCGCCGCTGTAGGTGATGAAGGGTTTCACCCCGAGATCGGCTTCGACGTTCTTGATGCCGCCGCCCGTCTCGAGCAGAACGGGCTCGTTCACCAGCTTGATGGAATAACCTTCGTAGTCGTTGTTCCCCGAGAAAAAGCGCTGGAAAGAGTCCGGCAGCTTGTGCGTGTTGATGATGAAAGACTCCACGCCGATGTCGATCAAATGATCGAGGGCGAAGCTGATGAGCGGCTTTTGGAAAATCGGAATGAGCGGCTTGGGCAAATCATCGGTGAGCGGTCGCAAACGCGTGCCGAGTCCCGCACCGAGGACGAATGCTTGTGTGATTGAAGGCATCGGGCTAACAATTCCGCATGCCGGAACAAACTGTTTGGCGCGGCACATCATCGCAGTGGAAGAATCTTGGCGTCTTCATTTTGTGCGGACTTTTTTGCTGGCTCATCGTGCCGATCTTTATTGCGCTCTCCCGTTATCTCCAAACGAAAAATAAAATTTACGAGCTGACGACTGAGCGTCTCAAAATCACGGAGGGCATTTTCAGCAAAGTGACCGACACGCTGGAATTGTATCGCGTGAAAGATCTCGAGACGCGGCAACCATTTCTCTATCGCATGTTCGGAGTCGAGAACGTGCAGATGAACACGTCGGACACTTCCTCGCCATTTATTTTTATCGAGGCGATTCCATCCGCGGCTAGTCTGGGCGACAAAATCCGGAACCAGGTCGAAGCCATTCGCGCGCAGAAAGGCGTGCGCGAGATCGACGTCGAATAGGGCGGTGACGTTTCGTGGCGGCGTAATTGATCGAGCAGTTTCTCCGGCTCGCGCGCGTCGGCTTGGCACGCCCGGGTCGCGCGTCGCGGAGCGAAGCGACTACAGTCCTACCGTTTCAGATAAAGTGTGCGCGTTCCGAAATCGATGATGCCGTGATGTTGACGCAGGATTTCCGCGCCGAGCAATCCGGCGACGGGTGGTGATGCCTCCAACAAGCCGTTGTGGAGCAGTCCTTCCATGTCGATCACACCCACGTCCTTTCCCAGGATGTTGACGGAAGCGACCGAGAGGCGCTTAATCCGCGCGATCTGAACGTCGCGCTGTTTCAAATTCACCGCAGCGGAGCTGAAGGGCGTTTCGTGCACCGGGATCCGCAACCGGTGAACAAAGGAGCGATGCAGCAGGGTGGCAAAAGCGCCAGTGTCGATCATCAACTTGGCGGGCGTACCGTTGATGGAACTATCGACGTACAAGTTGAAAGCGTCGCTCACATGAATCGGCGCGCTGCGGAATCCGCGGAAGTCGAGGCCGGGCGCGCGCCCGGTCACCTCGGGGTCCATTTTTAAAACGAGAAGCTGCTGCTGACAATCGAGGACCGCGTTGGTCGGAAAAAGAATGTCCGCACCGAGAATGCCGTCGATCTGCTGCTCGTGAAGGAAGCGTGCGGTGCGGGTGGAGCTGCCCAGATCGATCGTCACGACCGGCTCATCGACCAGATTGAGCGCGCCGAGGCGAAACTCACGCGCGATGGCAACATTGCTCAAGGCGCCATTGATCTGAAGATGCGGTGGAAGTTTCGAGCTGCCGGGAATTCCGGTGAGCCGGAAATGGCCGCGGCGATCCAGGGCGATCGCGCTCACCGGGGCTCCGCTGTCCACGCATAACCAGGCCGGCCTGCCATTGATGTAAGCGCGCACGAGCAAATGATTTTGTCGTGAACGCACCAGAGGCAACGCCTCAAATTGCGGCGGCGACTGTGCCGATACCGATACTGGAGCAGGCTGGTTTGCGCCGAGCAGTTCGGCGGCAAGCGCTAAGCTCGCGAGCAAGGCCGAAAATGTTTTTCGCGCAGATGGGAAACAATTCGAGGCCGGCACGGGGCGGGAGAATAGCACAGTTCATGCTGCGTCAAAATTCTTCATTGAAACATTTTCTTCCGATGTCTATCTCATTTTTCGCCAGGCCACTGGAATTGCGCGGGAAGGGTTGAAAGGCTAAAGGATGGATTGCATTGCCCCGTCGCGTTAAGTGGTGGTTAACTCTCCGTGAAATCCGAACGGCTCAAACTCAGAAGCGCCATGTCACAACCACCTGTAGCCGACGACGGCAAGTTCGTTCGAGAACTCGGGTTGCTCGACTCGACGATGCTTGTAGCGGGCTCGATGATCGGCTCGGGCGTTTTTATCGTCTCGGCGGACATCGCGCGGCTGGTTGGCTCGGCCGGCTGGCTGCTTGTGGTGTGGGGGGTGACCGGCGCACTTACGGTGATTGCCGCGCTCACTTACGGTGAGTTGGCCGCGATGATGCCCCGGGCCGGCGGGCAATATGTCTACCTTCGCGAAGCCTACGGTCCTCTGTGGGGATTCCTTTACGGCTGGACGCTGTTCCTCGTGATTCAGACCGGCACGATTGCGGCGGTGGCGGTGGCGTTCGCGCGGTTCCTCGGCGTGCTCGCGCCGGTCATTTCGCCGACGCAATGGGTCGTCCCGCCGATCATTCTCTCGAGAAACTACGCCATCAGTCTTTCGACGCAGCAGTTGGTGGCGATCCTGGTGATCGTGTTTTTGACGATCCTAAATACGCGCGGCCTCCGGCTTGGCAAGCTCATCCAAAACGTGTTCACTTCGGCCAAAACGCTGTCCTTGCTGGCGCTGATCGCCCTCGGTCTGTTCATTGGCCGTAATGCCGACGCGATCAGCACCAACTTCACGCACTTGTGGACCCCGATCGGAGTGTCGCCGATTAAGTCCGACCTGTCGTTCGTGGCGTCAGTGTCGGCGACGGGCGGTGCGATGGGACTGCTGATCGCCGTGTGCGTGGCGCAGGTTGGCTCTCTATTTTCTGCGGACGCCTGGAATAACGTCACGTTCACCGCCGGCGAGGTCAAAGAGCCGCGCCGGAACTTGCCGCTATCACTTGCAATGGGCACAGGGCTAGTCATCACACTCTATCTCTTGGCAAACGTGGCCTACCTGTGTGTGCTGCCGCTGGAAAAAATCCAACACGCGGCGGACGACCGCGTGGCCACGGCAGCGATGGCAGTGATGTTCGGTGGCGCGGGCGGGGCGATCATGGCGGTGGCGATCATGATCTCGACGTTTGGCTGCAATAATGGACTGATACTTGCCGGCGCGCGGGTTTATTATGCGATGGCCCAGGACGGATTGTTCTTCAAGTCCACCGGCCGGCTCAACGCCCGGCACGTTCCTGCGGTGGCGCTAGTCTTGCAAGGCCTCTGGACCGCGTTGCTGGTGCTACCGCGCACGCGGTTGCGCGATCCGGTCACCAGCGCACCGATGCTGGACGCCTCCGGTGCCGAGCAGTACGGCAACCTCTACGGCATGTTGCTCGATTACGTCGTGTTCGCAGTGCTGATTTTCTACGTGCTGACGATTGCCGGTGTGTTTGTGCTGCGGCGGACGCGCCCGGAGGCCGAGCGGCCCTATCGTGCCTTCGGCTATCCAGTGCTGCCGGCGTTCTACATCGTCGCGGCCACGGTGATTCTGGTGGTCCTGGCAATTTACCGGACGCAAACCACGTGGCCCGGCTTGCTCATCGTGCTCGCGGGCGTGCCGGTTTACT
>QHQE01000083.1 GCA_003219265.1 Verrucomicrobiota bacterium | reverse complement strand
AGAAGCGGAACCGCGAGGAGAAGGGAAATCTTAGTGCTGAGCCGCGGGAAACCCACAGCGAGGAAGGACGGTATTTTCATCTTCACCATCCTTCTCCGAGAATTGCGGGGCGAAGTTCTCGATTTGGTCTGAAATAGTGAAAAAGGAATTTGGATTGGTTTCATATTGTTGACGCTGGATTTTTGAATTCACCGCAATCCAATTCCGCGCGGAACCAGGAACCATCGGGTGACGTAATCGAAGTCCTTTTAGCGATTCGTAAAAACGATGTCGAGCTTTATTTTACTTATTTTGCGTGCCGGAGGCTTATCCGAGATGCACAACCGAGGTTCTCCTGATGGGTGACGACGCCCTTCGATCGACAGCCCCTGTAGCCACGGCGCTGTGCATCGTTGACAAAAACGAACGGGCCATATACCCGTGGCTACAGATTAGAGCTCTGTTTCGCAGGGAATCGCAGTTATTTTTCCGTTAATTCAACGATTCCGGTCCAGTGTTCCGAATGGCCGTTGGCTTCCAAGGCCGCGATCTTTTTTAAGTAGAATTCGGCCGGACCATCCGAGCCTCCCCGCATTTGCCGGGTTCGATTCATGGAATCGCGGGCCTCGCGAAATTCAGCACTGCCAAAGGCGCGTAGACCGGTCTCGAAGAGTTCAATCCAGTTCTGCTCCCCGGTTGCTGCGTCGCAGCGGCAGATCAATTCGTGGATGACTACGCTGCGCGTTTTGCCCGTGACCCGAAATTCGCCGAGGCGCCGGGTGATGAATTTATCTCCCAGCTGTGCTCGGACAGCGTCAGAAATTAATATTTGAGTGCTGAGATATTTGTTTATCGACTCAAGGCGTGAGGCGAAGTTCACGGCGTCGCCGATCATCGTATAATCGAAGCGGAAAGATGAGCCGAGATTTCCGGCGAGGACTTTCCCGCTGTGAATCCCGATTCGCGTGCGCAACTTTTTCCCGCGTACCTCCAATTCGGTAAGACAACGCAAATCGCAAGCGGCTTCCACGGCGCGGATGGCATGTGCAGGCTCATCAACCGGCGCGCCCCAGGCTGCGAACACCGCGTCACCGATGTACTTGATGATTGTACCTTTGTTCTCGAGAACACAGCGTGTCGTCTGCTCAAAGTAGGCGGTGAGGATTTCTGATACTTCCGCGGGGTCGAGATTCTCTGAAAGGGTGGTGAAGTTGTCGAGGTCGGTAAAGATGACGGTGGCTTCCACAAGTTTGCCGCCCGGTCTGAGGTCGAAATCGGAGTTGGCAATTTTATCCGCCATTTGCGGCGACAAATAAAATCCGAAGGCTCGCCGCAATTCTTTACGCCGTCGTGACTCGAGCAGGTATTGCGAGCCAACCGACCAGACCAGGCCCAAGGGCATTTGGATCGCAGCGGGGATCAACCAATTGAACCAGACGCGTTCGTTCCAGACAAACCACCAGGCAAAGCACGTGATCGCCAGCGAGACACCGATGGCGGCGATGGCGGCCAGCCCGGGACGGAGCGCACACAGACCTGCCCCAAGCAGCGCCATGAGGACAACTAAAGCGATTTCCCACTTCGCCGGCATTCGGTTGAGCCATTCTCCCCGTAACAAATTAAGCAAAATTGTCGCGTGAACTTCGAGTCCAGGCGAAAACTGGCGGTTCGATCTTGAGTAAGGCGTAGCGAAATCATCGCGTCGAGTGGCGAGATAACCGACGGCGGAGCGGCCGCCGACAAGCACGATCTTATCTTTGAAATACTCGGGCGGGACCCCTTCGGGGTCGAGCGCCTGGGCAAAATTGACGGACGAAAAAGTGTTTCGGGGACCATAGTAATTCACCCAGCGCCGCGCCGTGGGATCGCGCTCTTCACGCGTGACTTTTGCGCCCAGCACTTCCGCCGCTTTCCAGGTGGCGCCGGGGAAAGTGCCGGTCCCGGAAAATAACTGGCGCACACCATAATCAGGGTCCACTGGCTGGAAGTCCAGGAGCCCCCATCCCGCCGCCGCTTTGCGCAAGAGTTTGATTGGAGGGGAGACACGCTGCTTTTTTACGGTGCCCATGCTTTGGGCCGTGTCGAATGAAGCGCCCAGAATCGCTTTCCCGTGGCGTTGAAGAGATTCCGCGAACGCTATGTCACTGGCCGGATCTGGCGCTGGCAGGTCGAAGACAATATCGTAAAAAACGAGGCGCGCTTTGTCCTGAGTCAACCGGTCGAGCAGACGCGTGTGCAGGGCGCGATTCCAAACATCGTCGAGCGGCTGATGCAATTGTTTCGCCGCCTCGTCGTCCAGATAAACGAGCGCCACCTCATGCGTGTCCAAGGTTGCGCGCCAGAGAAAAGGCAAATCATAGCTGAGCCGGGTCAACGGCTCCGCGAAGGAGAAGGATAAGCAGGCAAGTCCTGCTGTAGTGACGACGATGCCTCCCGCGATAATGATGAGCCCGCGCGCGAGATTTTTAATGTTGCGGATCCGCATCAGAAATTCAGTCGCGCTCGAACCAGCAGCGTGCGATTTCGGGGAAGCTCATTGTAATAATTAAGTGGATTGAGCTTGTAGTCCTTGTCCGTGAGATTGAGGAATCCAATCGTGATGTCACCGAAGTTGCGCCGTAAACGGTAGCCGACATAAACATTCAGTTGAAAGATATCGTCCCCGGGAATGTCAGGCGTGTATCCGACATTACTTTGCCGGGCCCAGTAGCCTTCGATACTACCGAAGAAACCGCACGGATGATTATAGAGTGCGAAAATTTGACCTTGATGGAGTGTCGCTTTCTGGCGGCTGTCAGCGAGCGTAGGTGCGACAGACCTGGGGACGTCTTTGAAGATTGTCTGCAAATCCGAGAACGCGACCTGATATCGGGCCCCGAATGACCACTCGTCTCCCACCAATTGGTTGAACGTCAGCGAAAGATTCTCTTCTTCATACTCGAGCAGTTCTGGCGTCGAAGAGGAAACGATGGGCGGAGTAATTCGCCCAAGGGAATTGAGGGAGGCGTCGAAAACACCAAGGCGCCGATCCACATCGGACTTAAGAAACGTGGCCTGAATGCCGGCGTAAGTGCCGGTGGGGAACTTATCTTCGATCAGGAGACCTGCGTTTTCATAAGTAGGAGCAGCGACGGAACCGACAATGGATTCGGAAATAATACTTCGAAACACCTGATTGAATCCGGCGACCTGGTTCGGCTCCAGCCCGACGCTTTCATCGAAACTCACTCCGCCTAACGAACGCGTGTAGGCCCCACGAAGGAAAAGATTTCCGCTCGGATTCCAGATCACGCCAGCCTTTGGCGAGATATGATCGCGGGAACTTTTCGAATTCAGGATCGGCGGATTTCGGTAATCGGTCGGATATTGCAAATGGTCATATGCAACTCCCCCGGTGATCGACAAGCTGCGGAACGGCCGCCAGGTATCGTAAATATAGAAGGTCTCGCGATTCAAGGTGGTGTTAAAATCCTGCGCCGCCGCTGGCATCATAAAAAATCCCGACGCAAATGCGGGCTCGTTGTCGAGACGATCGCTGGTATGAAACTCGCCGGACTGAAAACGGGCGCCGAAAATCAATGTGTTGCTATCCGATTCCCAAATTTGGCTGACCTCGCCCGTGTAAGTGGTAAATGTGTTGTGATAGCGAAGGTCGAGCGGCAGAAAAAAGGAACCGGCGAACTTCCCAGTCGAATCTTGCAGGAAGATCCGCGTCCTTTTTGCGATTGAGATCATCGAAGAAGATCTCGTCCGCGAGCCGGCCGACTAAAACGAGAGTGTGAACGCCCGGCGCCCATTCGTGGTGATAGCCTCCGAGGAGAATGGCCGGTTGTTGCAGCTCGCGAAAATGCAAGCCGGGCGCAAAGTTCGATTGATCGTAGTATTGGAAAAGATCACCTTCCCGTATGTCTTGATATTTCGTTTGCAGGAAGATGCTGTCCTGGAGCGTGAGTTGCAGCTTGACCTGACCGTACGACTCAGAGCGGGTAATCTCATTATTTGGACGAAGGCCATTGTCATATTGAAATTCGGTATCGAATGAGTAACTAACATTTCCGAAGATGCCGTATTGCGACGCGGTTTCGCGGATTTCACCGGTGGTGAAATAACTGCTCGTGGAACTGATTCCGAAGCGGTCCGCTTCGAAGAGCTTGGAGTATTCCTGCTCGGACACGTATTGCGACAACGGGCCGCCGCCCACGGGCGCGAGCAGATTCGCCAGCAGAAGCTCATTAAACCACGGCGTTTCGTAGCGAAGGTTGATGCGTTTGGGGTCACGCAGCGCGTTATAACTGTTGGCGAGAAAAAGATGCGAAGAGGCGTTGCCGTAGTCAGAATCCACGCCCCGAGTCGCCTCGCGCACGCTGACATCTTCCATCCCGTCAGCCTGATAAATCGCTGCCAGGTTTGCGCTCCGCACCGCGCGATCCTGATCGAGCAGGAACTGCGACCGGTAAATACGCCGGTTGCCGTTTAACTCGATCGAGGTCTCGAGATCGCGCACTGCTTCATTTATCCGGCTGTCCTGCTTATTTTCGATCGCCGAGTAAAGCCACGGAGTCGGATCTCGTGGGTCTAATTGTTTCGCGCGATCCAATTCCTGACGTGTTTTCTGCTCGTTGCCGACATTGCTGAACGCTTTTCCAAGATAGCTGTGAAAAAAAGCCCGGTTCGGTTCCAGCGCGGCTGCCACTTGGAGATCGCGCCGGCCAAGCTCGGCTTTGCCTTGCCGGATCAGGCACAAGCCATGACCAAGCCACGCGTCGCCCAGGGCGCCATCAATCGCCATCGCATCTTCAAACGAAATCTTTGCGCTGTTAATTTTATTTTCTGCGCTGAACAAGAATCCACGCAGCGAATGCGCCGCGGGGTTGCGCGACGAGAGACTCAGCCCCTTTTCGAGGGCTTCTTTTGACTGCGGTATCCGGCCGAAACTGAACTGCAATTCGGCAACCCGCGTCCACGCAAAACCAAACGATGGATCGATTTCTGTAGCGCGCTGCGCAGCTTCCAACGCACCGGGGAGGTCCGCCTTCGATTGCCGGTAGTATGATTCAGCGATCCAGTCGCTGGCGGTACGCGGCGCCTCGACGTTGGGTCGTGCCTTTAAAGTCANNNGTGCCGGGTTTACCTCGGCCAACAACCGATCCGCTTTCGCCACCTGTCCCACAGCCAAAAGCAAACCCGCATGATAAACCTTGTCTGCGTTGGAACCGGCGCCGCCACGATAGGCTTTTAGCGCGGCGAGCAAATCGCCTTCCGTATAGGCCGCGAGCGAAGCGTTCGATGCGCGCCGCGCGGAGGAGAATCCGAGCTCATTAAGATCGAGAACACCAGGATAATAAAGACACCATTGAATGATGTTGATCGCCTCAATCACCGCCGTCTTTGTCGGCCTGCGGCCCGGCTCGGCATTCGCCTGTTCACCACTGTGGACCAGGACAGATCCCTGCGCATTGGACAGTTCGAGTTCGCCATCAA
>QHQE01000158.1 GCA_003219265.1 Verrucomicrobiota bacterium | reverse complement strand
TTATTTGCGCGGGACTGATCGTAAGTCTTCTCGTTTTGCAGGCGATTGCCAGGTTCGTCTTCGGCCAATAAACCTAGCTAACCGCTGCGCTCTTCACCCGCTGGTTGTAGAGCGCGTGGACGCTTTCACGTGCATCGACGTATTTTTCGCGGAAGGCATCGAGACTCTCATAGCCGAGACGAACCGCGAGCTTTCGTTGTTCGCCTGCATCGCTCGGAAGCGTTGAAGCGGTTTTGTTTTCCCAGGAATTCGTAACCGCGCTTCGCGTCCGCGGCTTGGGCAGCCGGCAGAACACCGCATTCGTGCAATTGCTCCAGCGCATCATTCCAGTTCGGATTCCAGATTTCCGCTTTCATTTGCAGTGCATGCACCAGAAATTCGGCTTCGATTATTCCGCCAGCGCCGGTTTTGAAGTCCAGGAAATCGTGCCCGGAGCCGCGCTCGCGCCGAATTCTTTCGAGCATGTTGTCGATCTGATTGAAAAGATCGGCGCGCTGGCTGGTTTCTCTCCAGCAACGCTGTGCCATGTCGATGAATTGATCTTGGAGCGGGCTGGTCACGGAGCGTGCCCGGGTGAGGGCGTGCAACTCCCAAAGCTGGGCGCGGCGCAGGTAGTAAGATTCATAAGCGGCCAGCGAACAAACAAGAGGACCTTTGTCCCCGTCTGGCCGCAGCCGCGCATCGAGTGTCGGTAAATTTCCTTCGGCACTGGGCTGCGCCATAGCGACAACAAGATTTTGCGCGGCGCGAATATCCTCCCCAACGAACAAAACATCGAGGTCAGCGCCGTAACCGATCTCGCGCCCGCCAAATTTTCCGAGAGCGATAATCGTCAACTCTTCGCTCCCGAGAAGTCTGTTCACGAAGAGCAGGCACGCTTCCGCGAGTGCTGAATGTTCGGCCAACAGCTTGGCCAGATCGACCAGACCGAGCACATCACGAAGCACAATTCGCAGCAACTCGGTTTGCCGATAAGCGCGGACTCCATCGAGGCTCGCACGGGTGAGATCGAGCGAGGCCAAGCGGCGCAAATGTTCCTCTATCGCGATGCCACGGTCCAAGTTCTCGCTGCGCGTGACGTCCTCGAGAAGCTGTGGCCGGCGAATGAGAAGGCTTCCGGCGAACTGGCTGGCGTCGAACGTTTTTACCAGCAGCTCGAGCAGCCGGGGATTTGTCACGAGCAGCTCGAAGAGCAAACTGCGCAAGCCGTAGGCTTGAACAAACCGGACGAATTGATTGAGAGTTGCGTCCGGGTCCGCGGCTTTCGCAAGCCAGTCGAGCAAGAGCGGACGCAGCTTGCGAAAGATTTGGCGTGTGCGTGGCGCGATATGGAAGCTGACGGAGGCTTGCGCCAAATCGGCCAGTGCCTTGGTGGCGCGTCTTTGATCGCTGAAAATTGCCAGATCAATCGGCTTTGCTTCCGCGGATTTTTCCGAAATGACGCGCCGAAAAATTGAGCGGACGTTTCGCATCCGTTTTTGCAGCGCGCCGGTAAATTCTCGGCTCGATGAAAAACCAAGACTAAGCGCGAGTCGTCGCAACACTGCCGGTTCTTGCGGGACGGTATGGGTCTGCTGCTCGGCGTCGATTTGCAAACGATGCTCGACGCGCCGAAGAAACCGATACGCTTCGTCCAGTTTCACGACTTCATCGCGCGGAAGAAGGTCCAATTGATGAAGGGCTCGCAGCGCTTTCAACATGCTCGGTTCTTGCAAGAAGGCGTGGCGCGCCCCGTGAATGAGCTGAAGCGCCTGCACGATAAATTCGATCTCGCGAATGCCGCCCGCGCCAAGCTTGACGTTGCGGCCGAGATTCTCCTGTCCCACGATATCGCGCTCGATGCGTCGCTTGATGCTGGCGATCTCGTCGAGCAGATCAGGCGTGGGACTGCTCGGATAAATGAACGGTTGATGTTGCCGCAGGAATTCGTAAGCAAGCTCGCGGCTGCCGCAGATTCCGCGGGTCTTGATCAAGGCCAGCCGCTCCCAAGTTTCGCCAAAGCCGCCGTAGTAGTGCTCCATACTTTCGAGCGAGCAAGCCAGCGGGCCGGCCGAGCCTTCGGGGCGGAGGCGAAGATCGATGCGAAAAAGTGGGCCTTCGGGATCACGCGTCGCAAACGTTTCGAGAATTTTTTTCCCAAGCCGGTTAAAGAACTCGTGATAGGACAAGCGCGGCGAGACCTGGCCCTCATTACTGTAGAGAAAGATAAGATCGACGTCGGAGCTGTGATTAAGCTCGCCGCCGCCGAGCTTGCCCAGCGCGAGCATGGTAAACTCGGCGTCCGGGGAGCCGGAGCGCTGACGCAATTCGGAGTTCCAGTGTTTGAAAACTGCGCTCAGACAGATTTCTGCCAGCTGAGATAACTCGGCAGTTGTTTCTTCGAGTGGCGCGACGTCGGCAAGCTCTCGGAGCGCAATCCGCGCCATCTCGCGACCTTTCCAAAAACGCAGAGCCCGAAAATTTTCGGCCGCGATGGAATCGCCGGCCAGGGCGCGCAGGTCATTGGCCATTTGCTCGTAGCCGCGAGCGGACAAGCACGCATCTGGCTGACCGAGCCACAAGAGAATTTCGGGATGCCGCACCAATCTCGTCGCGCAGATGCTCGACATCGCGAGGAGATGCAGAAGCGCCGCCTCGCCCAGAGGAAATTTCTCAATTACATCGACAATTGGCGGCGCAGCGGGAGGCCAGGTTTCGCTAAGCTGAAGCAGCGTGTTTTCTACCTGGGACGGATTTAATGAAGCAGCGGCCTTTTCCCAAATCCAACGATCACCGCGATCCATTACGCGGAACATGCCGCCAATTCAGTCGAAAAACCAGTTGTCGATCTTCGTCTCTAACGACAAGAAGATCATCTCCCGCCAGTGAGCCGGCTCAGCCTGAAGACGTGAAGCCGAGTAGTAGGCTGATCGCGGCTGAGATCACGATGCTTTCGAGGACGGCTCACTCGCCGATAAATCCGGCCATCTTCGGCTCTTGCGTCCACAGCGTAGTCACGTCAAATATCTGTCCGTTTTCAAACCCGTAGTAATTTCCGATTGCGCTTTCTCGACCATTCTTTCTCGCGCCCGGGCGAGATTGCGCCGCTCAGCTCGGGTGAGACTGTCGATACCGTAGCGTGAGATTTTCTCGAGGAGCGGATCGATTTCCTCGCTCATCAACTGCTCGATACTCATCTGCTCGTAGCGTTCGGCCTCGGCGCGCTGTTGGCGGAGGAAACGCTGGAGAAATGAGGGCCGCCCGAAACCCAGGAGATGTGCGTAGAGCCATCCGGCCGCGCAACCTCCGAGATAAGCGCTGTGGCTGACTGTGCCGGTGCGCTCAACGCAAACCAATACTAGCCCCAGCGCAATCACACCGTACGCGAGATGTTTTGCCTTCAAATGTAGCGACACCATGAAGAATCTGGTCGTGGTCAGTTCGAGCTCGGGCAGGATGGTGGCATAGGCGACAACGACGGCTGCAACGCCGCCGGACGCGGCCACCAAAACGGTGTCGGGCGGCATGAGAAAGAGATGGCCGAGCTCGCCGCCGATCGCGCCGGCGAGATAAAGGTAAAGGAAATGTCGCTGGCCGAGAATCGATTCGAGGTCGCGGCCGAGGAAATACAGAACGAGTATGTTGCCGAGCAGGTGCCATGGGCCATTGTGGAGAAACATGGCGGTGACAAATTGCCAGGCGTAGGCGTCGCGCACACCGCGATCACTGATGCCGAGGTAATCGCGAACGAACCCGGGCTGATCGGTTTCGAGAAGAAGTTGCGCGGCGAAGACAGCCAGGTTTGCGCTGATCAACGTCAATAGGACTATCCGCTGGCGCTGCGTCCAGGGCTGCGTGTCGGACGCGTACTTTCGGCCGGACAGATGCATCGTCCGAGAGTATCGCAACGCTGCCGAATTGTCGATTCTGAAATCGGCAGCTATGTGCACGCCCGCAAGCTGCTGCACGCCCGCTTTTTATGATTGCGGAGCGGGCACCAACACGCGGAGCGTTCTTTCCCGCACTTGGAATTCAACCGGGCAACTTCCAACCAGCTCGCCGTCTAATTCCACGGGAACTTCGGAGTCGCTCGTGACGCGCAACCGCCGGGTTTGGAAGTATTCGATCTCGGGGACACGAATCTCGGAACTGAAAACGACGTCCTGGAGATATTTGATGATCTCGAGATAACCGAGCTGCTTGAAGGCGATGACGTCGAATAAGCCATCATCGATGATGGCGTGTTTGAAGAAAGGAAACGGCC
>QHQE01000157.1 GCA_003219265.1 Verrucomicrobiota bacterium | reverse complement strand
ACCGGTGTCCTCGGGAATTATCGCTGGGACCCGATCCGCAAATGCGCCATGATCGGCTGGGAAATTTCCGCGCGCTCGCCGTTGCGCACAGGCGAACCGTACCGGATTCAGGCCAACGCTGCCTAACGAATCGCACGGCTTGTCCTGAGCGTAGTCGAACGGATCGACAATCTCGATCTCGCGAATATTGTGCGGTTAGATGTTAGAGACGCCGCATGATCCGGGTGGTTCTTCGCGTTACGAACACGCCGCCCATGGCCTGCGCCGTCGCGATCTCGATCCTGATCCGATCAAGCAATTTGCAAACTGGTTCACCGCCGCGATCGAAGCAGGCATTCGCGACGTCAACGCCATGAGCCTCGCTACGGCCGGGCGAGACGCAAGGCCCTCGGTGCGCGTTGTTTTATTGAAAGGATTCGATCAGGACGGCTTCGTCTTTTTCACAAATTACGAAAGCGAAAAAGGAAAACAGCTCGAGGCCAACCCGTACGCCGCGCTTGCCTTTTATTGGATCGAACTGGATCGCCAAATCCGGATCAGCGGCGCGGTGGAGAAAACTTCGCGCGAAGAATCCGAGCGTTATTTTCATTCGCGCCCGCTCGGCAGCCAGCTCGGCGCATGGGCCTCGCGTCAAAGCGAAGTGGTCGATGGGCGCCGCGTGCTCGACGCGCGGATGGCGGAAATGACCGAGCGTTTTGCCGACAAACCGATCGCGTTGCCGCCACATTGGGGCGGTTATTGCGTGAAGCCGGAAATTATGGAATTCTGGCAGGGACGTCCGAATCGTTTGCACGATCGCTTTCGTTATGCGTTGCAAGCAAGCGGGGAGTGGCTAATCGGCCGGCTCGCACCATGAACCGCCGCACCAATGCGCGTTCGGAACAAAGACTTCCAGTTCCGGTCTGTGCGCCCAGTGGAGTTGCACTCCGCCGAATTAGAGCCTTGCGATAATGATGCAGTGAACAGCAACATCGATAGCAAGATCGACATCGTGTGTGGCGACATCACCAAGCTCGATGTGGATGTAATCGTGAACGCGGCCAATACAACGTTGCTTGGCGGCGGCGGAGTCGATGGCGCCATTCATCGCGCCGCTGGACCGGAGCTTCTCGCGGAGTGCCGGACACTCGGCGGTTGCCAGCCGGGTGAAGCGAAAATCACTGGCGGATACAATTTGCCCGCGCGTTTTGTCATCCACACCGTCGGCCCGTTCTGGAACGGAGGTCATCGCGGCGAACCAGAAATGCTGGCGAACTGTTACCGAAACTCACTCCGCCTCGTGCTCGAAAACTCTGTGAAGACCATTGCGTTTCCAGCGATCAGTTGCGGCGCATACCGCTATCCAATTATTGAAGCGGCCAAGATTGCTGTCGAAACAACTCAAGAGTTCCTGGCCAACAACGACAAGATCGACAAGGTGAACTTCGTTGTCGCGAATGACGAGATTCACGCCGCCTATCAGCGAGCGCTCGCTCGTTGATTTTTCACGCCTAAAATCCGCTGCGGATCCCCGATCGGGATCGCGCGGATTTCTCTTTCATGCTCGTCCCCTCCGCTTTTCCGCCTTATTGTTTCGCGTTTGGTTTAATTGATGGACGTGAGGAACAAATGAAAGGCGCAGATCGGCGACGAATTACGAATCATTTATATGATGAATCCAAGCGGCGACGAATTTAAGGAAGACGAACCGTTGGCTGCGTCGATGCAGGCGCGTGAAGAGCAAACTTCACCCGAAGCGGAGGGCCGCTTGCGGCGCACCGCGCACAAAGTTTCGGCGGCGGCCGGCGACACTTGGGCGCAGACGAAAGAAAAAGCAGGCATGGCCCGCCAGCGCACGGAATTTTTCCTGCGCGAAAACCCCGTGCCCACCATCCTGGGCGCGCTCGCCCTTGGTCTCGCCATCGGATTGGCGATCCGTTACGCCTCCAGCGCCGAGGAGAAGGAAATCGAGTCGAAACCTTCGCTGGGAAACGTGCACTGGGGTTTTCTTTCGTTGCCTTTCCTCTGGCCGTTCTTCAAATCGCTCAAGGAAAAATACCGAGACTCGGCCGAAGCGGTGAAGGAAGGCGTCGATCGCGCCAGGAACATCGACATCCACCGCTACACAAAACCAATCCGCAAACGCTGGAAGGCGCAGACGAATTGAGGTGGATCGTCCGCTCCGCCGGGCGATGGTAAATAAGTCTCGGCTTCGCCGCACGCGCCTCGCGTGCCATTCACCTTTAGCATGGAACTACTCGCACGGGCGGTGTTAATCTCGCGCGGTGGATCGGCCATCTGTGCGTCGCTTTATCATTTTTCTCGCGAGCTTTTTTGCATTGAGCGCAGCTCTTTTTGCCAAAGATGTAAAGCAAACGCGCGAAGAGGGCGCGCTCTTCATCGGCGCAGTTGGGTGCAAATCTTCCAGTTGTCACGGCGGGGCGGGCGAAAAGCGCAGCCAATACATCACCTGGTCGCGCCAGGATTTTCATACGCGCGCCTTGGCCATTTTGCTCGATGCCCGTTCGGCGCGGATCGCGGAAACCGTTGGAATTGGCGAAGCGCAATCGAACGCGCGCTGCACCGTTTGTCATTCGCCATTTCAGTCCGTCGCGCCAGTGCGCCTCGCCTCCACCGCGCACGCGGACGAAGGCGTTTCCTGCGAAAGTTGTCACGGCGCGGCCGGCTCGTGGTTGCGTGGACACACGCGCACCGATTGGAATTATGCGATGCGCGTTACCGCTGGGATGCGCGACCTGCGCAGCCTCTATGTCCGCGCCAACACTTGTGTCGCCTGTCATCAAAACGTCGACAACGACCTTTTGAAAGCCGGTCATCCCACGCTTGTGTTTGAGCTCGACAGCCAATCCATCAACGAGCCGAAACATTGGCGCGACGATGATCCGTCGATCGGCCCGCGCGCCTGGCTCACCGGTCAGGCTGTGGCCTTGCGCGAAGCGGCATGGCGGTCCCGGACTGATTCTGATCCCGCGGCGGATATGCAGGAAACTTCCATCGCGCTCGCGTGGCTACTCGCGAAGGCGACGACGGTTGAGCCGGCTTTACCGAAAATCTCCGAACCAGCTTCTTCCGATCTCGAACCGGTACAAAAGCAAGCGGATGATTTGGCGCGTCGCGCGCCCAGTTGGAATCCAAACATCGACTCGATCATGTCGATCTTGCGCGCTCTCGTTGCGACCGATTCAGAATTCGTCGTCACCAAAGAAACATCCGTGCAAACGCTCTGGTATCGTGCGGGCCGAGTTGTGCTCGCGCTCGATCGTCTTTCCGCCGCACTCAAGCAAAATCGCGGCATACCGCTCAAGATCGACAGTGAACTTAATTTGCTTCGTGAAGATGTTCGGTTGCACGAAAACTTCGCCGCCGGGCGTTTCGCCGAACATCTGCGCGCTTTTCGCGCGGCCTTGATGAAATAATGGTGAATCGAGCAGTCCCCAAGGCACGCCGTAGTAGGGCGAAGGCGGCTTGCCCGATGCTGAAAATGGCGGCGCAGCCGCATTAATAACATCGCGCGACGGAGTGCGCGATCCACCTTGAAGCGACGCTGCTTCTCGCGGAAGATGTCGATCCTGGCATGGCCAATTCGAATTTATCCGAGCAACCGGTCCGCCAGTCGGACGGGCTCGTCCCGTGGCGACCTTGGCAAAGCAATCCGGTCTTCGAATTCTTTGCGTCGCTTAAGCTCGCGGTCGTTTTACTCGCGGTGCTAATCGTTGCCGCGATTGCGGGCACGATCTACGAATCGAGCTTCGATGCGAAAGTGGCGCGCGCCTACGTTTACGGCGCACCGTGGTTCAACGTTTGGCTCATTTTGCTCGGCGCGAACTTGGCGGTTTCCGCATTCTCGCGCTGGCCGTGGCGCAAACATCACGTCGCATTTCTCATCACTCACCTCGGGATCATCACGTTGCTCACTGGCTCGCTCATCGGGCGGATCTGGGGCGTCGAGGGCACAATCACGTTGTTCAAAGGCGAACCGCCGACCAACCGACTGCTCATCGATCAACATCAGCTGCGCGTTCATGACGTGGATGGAATCGTCAAAGGTTTTAACTCGGAATTTCTGCATCATCCGCCAGATGCGAATCACCCGCGCGCACTCGGCGTGCTCGCCTCCGGCGCGCGCTTGAGCATCGTCGATTACGCGCCGGCGCTCGACGGAAAGTTAAATCCGAAACCGCTCGCTCAAGGTGGAGCACCCGCGCTCCATTTCACCATCAGCACCGCGATGATGAACCAGCATCTCGAAAGTTGGTTGCTCGCCGACGACCCACAGCACGGCAATTTTGGAATGGGACTCGCGAACATCGAACTCAAGCGCGGCGTTGCGCCAACAGGTAGGGGCGATTCACCGAATCGCCCGCCCAGTGTGATGACGAGTACGAATAGGAATACGACGCAAGAAGAGGTCGATCTGGAAGAATCAATTTTTGCCTTTAGCAAAGCGCCCGACGAACAAATCGGGCGCGTCGCAAAAGGGGGCAGCACTGGCGCGAAAGTGCAACTGATGCAGCCGCAAGACGGAGGCAAGGGCAGCGTCGTTGTAAATGTTGGCGACAGACGATCGATAATTGATGTCGCGGAAAATCTTGGCAAAGAAACCGGGATCGATGGCACGCCGTTCGCACTCAAGATCGACAAGTACTGGCCGGATTTCCGG
>QHQE01000160.1 GCA_003219265.1 Verrucomicrobiota bacterium | reverse complement strand
GTGGCACGACAGGGATTGGTGGGGACAGCGTTACAGTCGCATTGGACTCTTCGGCGGGGGATGGTATTACTGGAACTCCGGGTTCTGGTATCCGGCCTGGGGCTACGATCCCGGCTACTCGTATTATCCGTATGACGGGCCGATCTACGGCTATAACAATTTGCCGCCCGATCAGGTGGTTGCCAACGTGCAGACGGCGCTGCAAGAGCAGGGATATTATCACGGCGAAGTGGACGGTCTGCTCGGGCCGCTCACGCGCGCGGCGATCGCCGATTACCAGCGCGACCAGGGTTTATATATTACATCGGCTATCGATGAACCAACGCTCGCCGCGTTGGGGATGACGTAACCAGAGTTGGATTACGAAAAGCCGCCGCGGGGATAACGCGGCGGCTTTTTATGTACGGAAGACAGGCGTCCTCGCCACCCTGACAGACGCAACGACTTGTCTTGCGGTCGCTCAAAATCGCGGAGGTGGCTTGTCTCGCGCCTTTTTCTGCGGCAGATAGAATCTTCCCGATGCAATCGTCTGCTCCGCAATTGATCGCGCGTGATCTTTTCCGATCTTTTCGCATCGGCCCCCGCCGGATCGAAGTGCTGCGCGGAATCTCGATGGAGATCGCGCATGGGGAAGCGGTTTTTCTTTGCGGCGCGTCGGGCGCGGGAAAAACGACCTTGCTTTATACACTCGCCGGATTGGAACGACCGGAATCTGGCTCGGTGGAATTTGAAGGCCGCTTGCTCTACAACGGCAGCTCGGCCTGGCAAGCTCGGTTGCGCAACGAAAAGATGGGCTTCGTTTTCCAGGGATATTTTTTGCTCCCGGAATTGACGGCATTGGAAAATGTATCGCTGCCTGGAATGATCGGGCGAAGATCGACAATCAAAAGCGCGGAAGAAAGTTTGCGCGCCGTCGGTTTAGGCGACCGCATGCAACATTTGCCCGCGGAACTTTCCGGAGGCGAACAGCAACGCGTCGCTATTGCCCGGGCCTTGACGAACGATCCCGACATTATTTTTGCAGACGAACCAACCGGCAATCTCGATTCCAAAACCGGCGACGCGATTGTCGATCTTCTCTTAAATCTCGCGCGCGAACGCAACAAGACGTTGCTCGTGGTGACGCACGACGCGGGCCTGGCTGAGCGTGGCGACCGAGAGCTGCACATTGCGGATGGCGTGCTGCAATAGAGAGGAGTGATGGAGTAGTGGAGTGACGCGAATTTATTTTGCTCACTACTCCGTTGCTCCGCCTTTACATTTGCTGCTTGAATTGCGCACCGAATCGCCAGAAGTTTTCCCATGCTTACTAAAGATGCTGAAGGAACTGCGGGCGCCCTTGTCGATTCGCCCGCTCCGCTCGAAACGACCACGCCAGCTGGGAAACTTTCCAGGAAAATTACGGCGGTGCACTCGAAGCAATTACAAATTTACATTGACGGAAAATTTTATTCCGAAGCGGACGCGAAGATTTCCGTGTTCGATCACGGTCTGCTTTACGGCGATGGAATTTTCGAGGGCATTCGTTTTTATAACGGGCGAGTCTTCCGCCTCGAAGAACATCTGGAGCGGCTCTGGGATTCGGCGCGCTCGATTTGTCTCGAAATTCCGATGTCGATGAACGAAATGACCGAGGCGCTGCTCGAGACTATCCGGCAGAATGAGTTGCGTGATGGTTATATTCGGTTGCTGGTCACGCGCGGCATTGGCAATCTCGGTCTGAATCCTGCGCAATGTAAGCGGCCAAGCGTGATCATCATTGCATCGACCATCGCGCTTTATTCGCCGGAGATTTATCAAAAAGGATTGACGGTGGTGACCTGCGCGACGCGGCGCACGAGTCCCGGCGCGCTCAATCCCGCGGTCAAGTCCCTCAATTATTTGAACAACGTGATGGCGCGGATTGAGGCGAATCTGGCCGGGGCAGACGAAGCGCTCATGTTAAATGACGCCGGCCATGTCGCCGAATGCACGGCGGATAACATTTTCGTCGTCAAGCGCGGTCAGATTTTCACGCCACCCATCGCGGCCGGCGCGTTGCGCGGGATTACGCGATTGGTTGTCTTTGAGATGGCGGCGGAACTTGGAATCAAGATCACGGAGGCCGACATCACTCGGCACGATGTTTTCATCGCGGATGAATGTTTCCTCACTGGAACCGCAGCGGAGATCATCCCCGTTGTCAAAGCGGACGGACGTCTGATCGGGAATGGCAAACCGGGGCCGATCAGCGCGCGCATGATCGCTCGCTTCCGGCAACTAACGCGCGAAACCGGCAGGCCGATTTATAATTAACTCCTAGCGGGATCGATTCGGCGCGGAAGGTGCTCAACGAGATCCGGGGTTGAATTTTTCACCTAGTTTGAGGTCTAATTTACAGAGAGATGTTGTGCGACGTTTGTAAATGCAATGATGCGACCGTCTTCCTGACGCAAATTCTGGAAGGCAAAATGCAGAAGGTGAATCTCTGTGATGCCTGCTCGAAAGAAAAAGGCGTCCAGGATCCGACCGGCTTTGCGCTCGCCGATTTGCTGCTCGGCATCGGCGCGGCCGAGGAAATCGAGAAGGGTGCGCCGACACAGAGATGTCCAGTGTGCGGTTTTACGCAAGCGGATTTCAAGAAAACCGGCCGGCTTGGATGCAGCGCTTGCTATGTCACGTTCGGGGAAGGCTTGAACACGCTCCTGAAAGCGATGCACAAGGGAACCGAGCACGTCGGCAAGTTGCCCCAGCGTGCGCATCGCGCCGTGGAGCTCAATGATCGGGACCAAATCAAACAACTCGAGCACGAGCTCGCGAGCTAACCGTGAAATTCTCCAACGTCATGTCCACTGCCGGAGAATGGCTCCGCGGTGAAGGTCCACATCACCAAATTGTGATCAGCAGCCGCGTGCGCTTCGCGCGCAATCTGCGCGATCGCGCTTTCCCCGGCTGGGCCAAAAAGGCGGAGCGCACGGCGATTCTCGATCTAATCCGGCCGCGCGTGGAAGAGCTGGCCGAAATGGAGGATTCATTTTCAGAATTGCTGCAAGATCTTTCCGCGCTGGAAAAGCAAGTGCTCGTCGAGCGGCATCTGATTAGTCGCGAGCACGCCGCCAAAGGCGTTGGCAGCGCCGTCGTGATGAATCGCCGCCAGACACTCAGCATCATGATCAACGAAGAAGATCATCTACGGATGCAATCGATTCGCTCCGGCTTGCAATTGAAACAAGCTTTCAAGCTCGTGGACAAGGTCGATAGTGCGCTGGAAAGCAAACTCGAGTTCGCCTACGATCAGCGCCTCGGATATTTGACGGCGTGCCCAACGAATGTCGGCACCGGCATGCGCGCTTCCGCCATGTTGCACTTGCCGGGCCTCGTCCTGAGCGAGCTGATTAATCAAGTCATTCAGGCGGTGAGCAAGATTGGTCTCGCCGTGCGCGGTCTTTACGGCGAAGGCACCGAAGCGATGGGCAACCTCTTCCAAATCTCAAACCAAACCACGCTGGGCGAAAAGGAAGACGAGATCGTCAGCCGCTTGACCAAAGTGATCGAAACGATCATCGGGAAGGAACACGACGCGCGGCAGGTCTTGATCCAGAAAAAATCGAACACGCTTTGGGATCAGATCGGTCGCGCCTACGGCGTGCTCACTTATGCGCACGCCATGAGTTCAAAAGAAGCGCTCAATTTATTGTCGATCATCAAACTCGGTGTCGATCTTGGCACGTTTCCGGAAGATCGGCGTTTGCCCATCGATGAACTCTTCATCGACACGCAGCCGGCGCATTTGCAGAAAACCTCGCAGCAGAAATTGAACGCGGAGGAGCGCGATCATCTGCGCGCGCAAATTATTCGCGAGCGTTTGAAACTCTTCCCCAAACCTGATATCAGTAAGATGGCGGAGGAGTCGGGCAATGGCGCGACGGCCGGGCCATCGAACAATGAATAATTTCACACCACGGGCACAGCAGGTCCTGGCGCTCGCTCGCAAGGAGGCCGACCGCTTCAACCACAATTACGTCGGCACCGAGCATCTGCTTCTGGGACTGATCAAGCTGGGGCAGGGCGTGGCGGTGAACGTTTTGCAGAAAATGGGTCTCGATCTGGAGACCGTGCGAATGGAAGTGGAGAAGCAGGTTGGCTCGGGACCTGAAACCAAGATGGTCGGAAATGTTCCCTACACGCCGCGCGTGAAAAAAGTCCTGGCCCTCGCCGGCAAGGAAGCCAAAGCGCTCAATCATTCCTACGTCGGCACCGAACACATTTTGCTTGGGCTTTTGCGCGAAGGTGAAGGCGTCGCGGCGCGTGTCCTCAAGAGTCTCGAAGTCGATATCGAGCGGACGCGGAACGAGATTCTCAAAGAGCTCGACCCGAATTTCACGCCCCCGGAAGCGGACGAAGGCGGTGAGCCAACCAAGAAAGATGTCAAAACTCCCGCGCTCCGCGCATTTGGTCGTGATCTGACTGACCTGGCGAAAAAGGACGAGCTTGATCCAGTAATCGGGCGCCGCAATGAAATCGAGCGCGTCATTCAAGTGCTTTGCCGGCGAACGAAGAACAACCCGGTCTTGATCGGTGAAGCTGGCGTGGGCAAAACCGCAATCGCGGAAGGCCTCGCCCAGGAGATTGCGAATGGCAATGTGCCGGAACTATTGCGCGACAAACGGGTGATCACGCTCGATCTCGCCTTGATGGTTGCCGGAACGAAATACCGCGGCCAGTTCGAAGAGCGGATCAAAGCGGTGATGGATGAAATTCGGCGCTCGAAGAACGTGATTCTATTCATTGATGAGCTGCACACCATCGTCGGTGCGGGTTCAGCGGAGGGCGCGATGGACGCCTCCAACATTATCAAGCCCGCCTTGAGCCGCGGCGAGCTGCAGTGCGTCGGCGCGACGACGATGAACGAGTATCGCA
Organism: Verrucomicrobiota bacterium; assembly: GCA_003219265.1. GTDB lineage: Bacteria > Verrucomicrobiota > Verrucomicrobiia > Chthoniobacterales > UBA10450 > AV133. The sequence continues at coordinate 2,972 of QHQE01000160.1, read as the reverse complement.
AGTACATCGAGAAGGACGCTGCGCTCGAGCGCCGCTTCCAGACGGTGAAGGTCGATGCCCCGACCATCGATGAGGCGATCGAGATTTTGAAAGGTTTGCGCCCGAAATACGAAGCGCATCACAAAGCCAAGCTTACCGACGAAGCGCTCGAAACCGCGGTCAAATTTTCCGAGCGTTACATCACCGGGCGTTTTCTGCCCGATAAAGCCATCGACGTCATGGACGAAGCCGGAGCGCGCGCGCGCATCAACGCGATGACGCGTCCGCCCAACGTAAAGGAAATCGAGAAAGAAATCGAAGAGATCCGGGTTGAAAAGGAAGCGGCAATCAAAGCGCAGGATTTCGAAAAAGCCGCCGCGCTGCGCGACAAGGAAAAGCAAACGAAGGAAAAACTCGACACCATTTTGAACAAATGGCGCGAGGAGCGCGAAGAAAAGCAAGTGCTCGTCACGGCGGACGACATGATGCACATCATCTCGAAGGTCACCGGCGTGCCACTCCAGCGCATGGAGCAGCAAGAAATGCAGAAGTTGCTCGCGATGGAGTCGGAGCTGAAACTGCGCGTCATTGGTCAGGACGAAGCGGTCACCGCCATCAGCAAAGCGTTGCGCCGCTCCCGCGCCGACCTGAAAGATCCGAAACGCCCGATCGGTTCGTTTGTCTTTCTTGGCCCGACCGGCGTCGGAAAAACTTATCTGGCGCGCACACTGGCGGAGTTCATGTTCGGCGATTCCGATGCGCTCATTCAGATCGACATGTCCGAATACATGGAAAAATTCACGGCCTCCCGACTAATCGGGTCGCCGCCAGGCTATGTCGGCTACGAAGAGGGCGGCCAACTTTCCGAAGCAGTGCGACGCCGGCCCTATTCAGTTGTTCTGTTCGACGAAATCGAAAAAGCGCATCCGGACGTGATGCACCTGCTGCTCCAGATTCTCGAAGACGGAAAGATTACCGATTCGTTAGGCCGCAAAATCGATTTTCGCAACACGATCATCATCATGACGTCCAACGTCGGCGCAGAATTGCTCAAGAAACAGATGGTGATGGGCTTCGGTGCGCCGCCTGAAGGACATGACTACGACACGATGCGCTCGAAGATCATGGAAGAGACCAAGCGCGTCTTTAAACCCGAGTTTCTCAATCGGCTGGACGAAATCATTGTCTTCCACTCGCTCGAAAAATCGCATCTGATGCGCATTGTCGATCTTGAGGTGGCGAAGGTGAAGGTCCGGGTCAAAGCGAAAGAGATCGAGATCGTGCTCGATCCCGCGGCGCATGAGTTCGTGATTGAAAAAGGTTACGATCCAAATTATGGCGCGCGTCCGATGCGCCGCGCGGTTGAACGATATCTCGAAGATCCGCTCGCGGAAGAATTGCTCAAGGGCAATGTCAAAGCGGGCGACCGCGTCGAAGTCACAGCGGCGGACGGAAAACTGACCTTCCACGTGGCCGAGCCGCACGGCGCAGCCGCAAGCGCGAGCTGACTGCGAGTGATCGGCGATCATCACTCCGCGTCCGCATACGCCTTTTTCAGCCGCTCGACGGTAACGTGCGTATAAATTTGCGTGGTGGAAAGGCTGGCATGACCGAGCAACGCCTGCACGCTGCGCAAATCGGCGCCGCGATCAAGCAGGTGCGTCGCGAAACTATGGCGCAGCTTGTGTGGACTGATCGAAATCGGAATCGAAGTGTGGCGTAAATAGCGTTTCAAGATCAGCCAGATCGAACGGGCCGAGATTCGCCTGCGTAACTTATTTATGAACAGCGGACCGGAATGCACGTTCGCGGCCGCGCGATAACGCGAGATCGCTTCGAGCGCGGGAAAACCCACCGGACAAACGCGCTCCTTCCGGCCTTTGCCGAGGACGCGCACCGACTCGGTGTAAAGATCGACATCGGCAACATCGAGCGCCGTCAGTTCGCTCAAGCGCAAGCCGCTGCTGTAGAAAAGTTCCATGATCGCGACATCGCGCAGCGGCATCCAAATTGGCGCTGCCCGTTTTTTTGCGACCTTCATTGGCGCGGCGAGCAATTCTTCGATCTGCTGCCGCGTGAGCACGAGCGGAAGTTTCTTGTCGATCTTCGGTAATTGCAGTTCGCGGACCGGATCGCGTCGCAACCCTTTTCGTTCGGTGAGAAACCGGTAAAACGTGCGCAACGCGGAAAATTGCAGCCGGATATATGACCGTGCCTGCTCGCGTTTCATGATGGCGAAGAGATAGTTCCGAAAATCCTCGGCCTTGCATTTCTTCCACGGTATTTTGTTCGCGGCGCGAAAAGCTTCCAGCGATTGCCGGTAAGCTTTCAGCGTGCGCGGAGAGGCGTTTCGCTCGACGATGAGATAGCGCAAGAATTCTTCGGCAACCGGATCTCGCGAGTGTTGTGCAGACAATCGATTATTCCGGCTTCTCGATTACGAACCGAGTGTTCGCAGCATCCGCCCGCCCGCTGTATTGACTCTTGAAAATTGGCGGCGGATTCGTCGAAATCTCTTCGTAACCTTTTAAAACGAACTCCGGATAGACGCCGTTGCTGGCCGGCTCGTAAACTTTGTCGCCGCTGAAATAACCGTAGAGTTTGTATTCGTAATTGTTGTCGCTGCCGAAACTCAAACGCTCACGATCGGGCGCGAGTTTTTGTTTTTCGTTTAACATCACGAGCTGGGCCGTGCTCCAGGGCTGGCCCGGCCGTCGCACATAGCCCCAGAACTTGAAGTCCGGTTTGAAATAACGCCGGCCGATAAAGTAATCTCCCGGCGGTTCGGCGGCGATGCGCTGCGCCATCGCGATCTTCGCCTGCTGAATTCCTTCCGGCACCGTTTCGCAACCAGTGAAGAAAAGAGCACCGAGAAGAACCTCGATCGAAAACAAAAATCGAATCGCGCCCTTCATTCGTTAGATCGACATCTTTTTATCGCAGTTTCGTGTAGGGCGCAAACGTTGAGCGTGAATGTTGGGATACGGTAGGGC
>QHQE01000159.1 GCA_003219265.1 Verrucomicrobiota bacterium | reverse complement strand
GGATGGTGTTGTTGAGCACGTGCCCGAGAGTGAGAACACCGGTGATGTTCGGCGGCGGAATGACAATCGAGAAAGCCGGTTTCGACGAGTTCGGATCGGCCTTGAAATCGCAATTGTCGATCCAACGCGCGTACCATTTCGGCTCCACGCTCACAGGATCGTACGTCTTTGAAAGTTCGGGCATTACGCAGCAATCATCCAAGAGGCGAGGATGTTTGCAAAATGAAAAGGCAGGGCGCGCCGTTGCTCCACAACGCACTTGCGAGTCGCATCGGTAACCGCCACTTTCCAGCTGCATGCCAGACTCGCGTCCGATCGGCGTTTTCGATTCCGGAATTGGTGGCCTAACCGTCGTCAAGGCGTTGCGCGAACTGCTGCCTAACGAGAAAATATTTTATCTCGGCGACACGGCGCGCGTTCCTTACGGCAGCAAAAGCGCAAGCACGGTTGAGCGTTACAGCCTCGAGATAACGGAGATGCTCGTTGGCGAAGGTGTGAAAACAATTGTGGTCGCGTGCAACTCCGCTTCGGCCGTGGCGTTGCCGAAGCTGGAAAGAATTCTTTCCGTTCCGGTCGTCGGCGTGATTTTGCCCGGAGCAAAAGCGGCCGTCGCGGCCACGCGCAATCGACACGTCGGAGTAATCGGCACGCGCGCTACGATTAAGAGCGGTGCGTATGAAACGGCGCTGTCCAGCCTTAGCTCGCAAGTTCGCGTCACGGCGCGTGCTTGTCCGTTGCTGGTGCCACTAATCGAAGAAGGTTGGCTGAATGATGAGCTGACCGATCGCGTAATCGTGCGCTATCTCGAGCCGCTCATCCGCGAGGGAATTGATACGCTCGTGCTCGGCTGCACCCATTATCCGCTGTTGTCGGGCGCGATCGAGCACGCGCTCGGCCCAACCACCACACTGGTCGATTCCGCGCGCAACTGCGCGACCGCAGTGCAGGAACTTTTGGACCGACAACAGCTGCGCGCGCCGGCCGGAAATTCCGGCAGCCTCGAAGTCGCGCTGACCGATGCCCCCGATAATTTCATGCGTGTCGCGCGCGAGGCGTTGCAACTGGACGTCGGTGAAGTACAACTGCGCGAAGTGTTGCACGGCGCTGCGAAGTTGTAGCGGCGCTCGCCGCGGCGAGCGCCGAAACCATAAAATAGGCGGCGGACACAGCCGCCTCTACAATTTCGCACGCGCCGTTTTCGGCAAACTCTTCATCACCAGCTCGTAGGAGTGGTCGATCATTCTGCGCAGCTCTGCCTCGGGAATTCCGCTCTCGATCTCAACCGTGTTCCAATGCTTTTTGTTCATGTGATAACCGGGCCGGACTTGTTCGTATTGATCGCGCAGCTCGAGCGCTAAGTCTGGATCGCATTTCAGATTCACGGTCGCGGGAACCTCATCAAGTGCGGCCAGCGCGAACATTTTGCCGGCCACTTTGAAAACCAGCACGTCTTCGCCAAACGGCGTGCTCTCCCTTGTGCCCGGTTTGGCCAGGCAATATTCGCGAAACGATTCGACGTCCATTTTAACTGTAGCGGCGGTCTGTGACCGCCGCATCCTTTCTTATTGTTCGAGCGACGGTCATAGACCGCCGCTACAAGGTTAACGGATGCGCGACGTGAGAATGCTGACCAGATCTTTGATCAAAACGCGATCCTGTTTCATCGAATCACTGTTGCAGAGGCGCTACAAAGAGCGGAATCGATGCTTCATGCCGATCATCTACTGCCAGATCGATCGAATACTCATCAAACCTTGGTAGCTTCAGTTGCTGAATACCGAGAGCAAGCGACACGGTAGCAGTGGAGTCGTTGCCGCGAAATCGCACCTCAGTCGCAGCGTCTATCGTCGGCATCACCGATACACCATCCGGATTGACAAACGCAATCCGGATTCGTTTCTGTCCCTCTTCCACGCGTTCAAAACGCAATTTAATCGCCAACGCGCATTGCGGGTGCGTCACAGGCACTTCCCTTGCGCTCAGGCGATCGAACGAGCCGAGGATGTTCAACTTGCTTGCAGCATCAACCGTAGCCGCATCGCACAACGTAAAAATTTCAACTTTCATGTTAGTGGCGCGAGTTATCGCCCGCGCTCATACTCAGTTAGGCTGCATCTTCGTCGAGCGAATTGCTGATGTCGAATGGCCAGGCAATATTCGCGAAACGATTCGACGTCCATTTTCAGCTGTAGCGGCCCCGAAAGCTTTCGGGGTCGCATTTTTTCCTGTTATTCGAGCAGTACGACGTTAACGAACACGCGAAGTGAGAATGCTGACCAGCTCTGTGATCGGCACGCGTTCCTGTTTCATCGAATCGCGGTCGCGCAATGTGACTGTGTCCTGAAGCGCGCGATCTTTTTCGCCGAGCGTCTCGAAATCGACGGTCACCGCAAAGGGTGTTCCGATTTCGTCCTGGCGGCGGTAACGCCGCCCGATTGCTCCGGTTTCGTCGTAAAAGACGTTCATGTGCGGGCGCAGAAGATCGCCAATCTCCTTCGCTTTGGCGACGAGCTGCTCGTTATTTTTTAGAAGTGGCAACACACTGCATTTGATCGGCGCCATGCGCGGGTGGAAACGCAGCACCACTCGCGTTTCCAATTTCCCTTTTTCATCCGGCGCCGTGTCCTCATCATAAGCCTCGCAAATTAGTGCGAGCACCGTGCGATCCACGCCCGCGCTCGGTTCCACCACGTGGGGAACGAAGCGCTGCTTTGTTTCTTCATCAAAATAATCGAGCGGCTTGCCGCTGGCCTTGATGTGCTGCTGCAAATCGTAATCGGTGCGATAAGCCACACCTTCCAGTTCCTGCCGCCCGAATGGAAAATCGTACTCGATGTCGTAAGTGCCTTTCGAATAAAATGCGCGCTCTTCGTCGGGAATCTCGTGAGCGTGCAGCTTTGCCCGCGGAATGCCGATGTTCTCATAAAATTTCAACCGCTCCTCAAGCCAGTAATCCAGCCATTTGATCCCCTCCTCCTCGCGGCAAAAATATTCCAGCTCCATCTGCTCGAACTCGCGCGAGCGAAACGTGAAATTGCGCGGATTAATTTCGTTCCGAAACGCTTTGCCGATCTGCGCGATGCCGAACGGCAGCTTCTTGCGCGAAACTTCCAGCACGTTCTTGAACTGCACGAAAATGGATTGCGCGGTCTCAGGGCGAAGGTAAGTGACACTCGATTCATCCTCGGTCGCGCCGACGAAGGTCTTGAACATCAAGTTGAATGCGCGCGGCGCTGTTAAATCTTTGCCGCCGCAGTTCGGGCACTGCTGGATGCCTTTCTTGTCGATCACCTGATCCGCCCGCAATCGCGCCTTGCAAGATCGACAATCAACCATCGGGTCGGTGAACGTGTCCTCGTGACCGCTCGCTTTCCAAACAGCCCGATTCATCAAGATCGAGCCATCCATGCCGACGATGTTCTCGCGTTCGTGCACCATCACGCGCCACCAATAATTCTTCAGGTTGCGCTTCAACTCCACGCCGAGCGGGCCGTAATCCCAGCAGCCATTCAGGCCGCCGTAAATTTCGCTCGATTGAAAAATGAAACCGCGCCGCTTGCATAGGCTGACGATCTTTTCCATGCGCTGCGTTTCGAGCGACTTGTTCATAATTTCGGCCACAGATTAACGCAGATTACACAGATTC
>QHQE01000036.1 GCA_003219265.1 Verrucomicrobiota bacterium | reverse complement strand
CTCGCCGCGGAGTGCCCGTTCATTCAGCGTCTGGATATCCTCGAGTCGATGTTCGAAACGATAACCACGAAGATCGATCTTGTTTTCCGCCATCGCGTAGAACATGAATGCGTCGTCAGGATCGGGCGAGTGTCCGAGTGTGAAAACGTTCCGCTCCGGCGACATGGCCGCACGCTATCTTTGAGGTGAAACGGACGCAACAACGGGCGACGTCCCCATTGGTATTTGCGTTATCGGAGCGCTTCCGATAGCCTTGAGCCGCATGGCGAAATCTGGTCTGGGCAAAGGTCTCGATGCATTGATTGGCGCCCGCCCGGCAGCCGAGCGCCGGGATGTCGATCCACGGGAAAAGATTTACCAAATCGGTCTTGCCAGCATCGTTCCCAGCGCTTTACAGCCACGCAAAGATTTCGCGCGTGAAGCTTTGCAGGAATTGATCGATTCCATTCGGCAACACGGCATCATTCAGCCGCTGATCGTGCGGCTCGCCGCAGCGAGTCCGTCCAGCGGCGGACAAGTCGGCAGTCGCTATGAGTTGATCGCTGGCGAACGGCGCTGGCGCGCGGCCCAGGAAGTGGGACTCACTCAAGTGCCGGTGATTATGCGGAGCGCAAGCGATCTGGAAGTGCTCGAGCTTTCCTTAATAGAGAACCTGCAGCGAGCCGATCTCAATCCCATCGAAGAAGCGCAAGGTTACGCCAGGCTGGCAGGCGAATTTGGAATGCGGCAGGAGGACATCGCGCTCAAAGTCGGGCGCAGTCGCGCGGCGGTGGCAAACTCAATGCGCTTGTTGGATCTGCATCCGCAAGTTCAGAGTTGGCTAATCCAGAACTTGCTTTCGGTCGGTCACGCGAAAGTTCTGCTCGCGTTAAAAGCCCCGGAGGAGCAATTGCTCGTGGCGGAAACTGTGTTGCGGCGCAATGCCACGGTTCGCGCTGCCGAACGGCTCGTGACGCGGCAGCTTGGAATCGGCCGCTCGCGGCGCAAGCGCGCTGGGGAATTAACTGTTACTTCGGCGGCAATTGAAGACTTGCAAAATCGCTTGCAACAGCATCTCGGCACGCACGTCACGCTTCACCACGGCGAAAAACGTGGACGAATCGAGATTGAATATTATGGGAATGACGATCTCCAGCGCATCATCGCCGCGCTCGGACTGAACACGAGCGAAAGCTGAATTGCCAATCAACGATGTCAACGCATGCGGAGGTCGCGTTTTCGTTCGTGGTTGGCAGGCGGAGCGCCTGCCCTGCAACGGTTCGCGTGAGTGAGCGCTTCAGTGTTCGTTTCTTGAGTGGCATTCTTCCGATCTTCCTCACCGCTTGTCATGCGCACTCCGCCCGTCCATCGCAAGGCAAGCTTTGGGAAGAATTTTCCGGCGAGAAAGCTTTCGCCCACGTCCAGCATCTGATCGATTTGGGGCCGCGGCCGCCCGCATCTGATGCGATCGAAAAATCCCGGGATTACATCGACAATCAACTGCGACTATCGGGTTGGCAGGTCGCCCGGCAGTCGTTTACGGATAACACACCGCGCGGAAAAGTCGGCTTTGTCAATCTAATCGCGCGATTTCACGGGCAAGGAAATGCGACGGTATCGTTTTTGTTGTGCTCCCATTATGACACAAAAACCTTCGACACCATCCGTTTTGTCGGGGCGAATGACGGTGGTTCGAGCACCGGCTTGCTCTTGGAATTGGCGAGAGTGCTGGGACAACACCCAAATCTGGCGGCGCAGATCGAGCTTGTGTTTTTTGACGGCGAAGAAGCTTATGAAAATTTCTCTGGAAGCGATGGCCTTTACGGTAGTCGCTATTTTGCCAGGCAGCTTGAAGGCAAAGGGGCGAAACAATTTCGCGGCGGAATTTTGTTCGACATGGTGGGTGACCGTTCGCTGGATATTACGCTCCCGCTGGGCTCGCCCGCCCAGATGGCGCACGATATTTTTACCTCAGCCGATGCGCTCAAGCTGCGAAGTTATTTTAGCTACTTCGACCGCGAAATCACCGACGACCACACGCCGCTGAATTCGATCGGGATTCCAACTCTCGATATCATCGATTTTGATTTCGCCTGGTGGCACACTGCCGGTGACACGATCGACAAAGTGAGCGCGGAAAGTTTGCAGATCGTCGGCGCTGTCGCCGCCTATTACTTGGCCGAGTTTGCACTCAAATGAAGCGGGAGCTTTCAATTGCCGGGTTATGCGCGATAGCCTGCTTCGCGGGCATCGCGTGCGGTCAATTAACTTGCAGTTCGATTATCTGTCAGGATGCAATCGGAGCGACGAAGACGCGCGGCGGGGATCTGGGATTTTTCTCGGAATTCCGCATGCCGCCAGATTTTTTTTGCGGCGGTCGTCAAATGCACGTCGCTGAGATCAGTAAACCGATTCGCACACGCCTCGGTTTGACGCTCGATAATGAAAAACATCAAACGGCCTTGGAAAATCTGGCGGTCGGATCTCCTGAGTCGCGCCGAGTTTGTGCGCTCGCGACTCTAAGCCCGCCCTTGTTTCCCTCCCTCCTGCGCTGCGCTCCGGCGAGGCAGGCGGCCCGGAAATTCGTAAACTTCTGCATTGCCTGCCGGCTGGTTTGACTTCAGTCTGATCAGGCGCCAACGCCCGCTCCGGCGGGTGCGCAGAACGTTACATGCCTCATCGAATGCGAAAAAATGTCGGAGTGATCGGTCTCGGGATTATCGGAACGCGAGTCGCCGCGCACCTGCGCGAGAAGGGCTTCTATGTTTTCGTCTGGAATCGGACCTTGCGACGGGTCCCAAACTTCGTCGGTACGCCCGCGGAAATCGCGGAGATGTGCGATTGCCTGCAAATTTTTGTGTCGGACGATGACGCGCTTCTTGAGGTTACAAACCAACTCACGTCCGCGCTGGCGCCGCGCCACATCGTGCTCGCGCATTCCACGGTGTCTCCGCACTCGATGCGTGCTGCGGCGGAGATTGTCGAACGCCGCGGCGCGCGCTTTATCGAGGCGCCATTCACCGGCAGCAAGATGGCCGCGGAAAAAGGCGAGCTCGTCTATTACGTCGCGGGGGACGATGCGGCCTTGCGGGAGGCGCGGCCGATTCTTGAAGCGAGCAGCAAGGAAATCATGGTGATCGGAGAAATTGGGCAGGCCACGGCGGTCAAAATCGCGACTAATATGGTGACGGCTGCAAGCGTCCAGGCCGCGGCGGAAGCGTTGGCCCTAGTCCAAACCGTCGGCTTGCCCCTGGAGAAGCTCGTTGAGGCGATGCGCGGCAACGCCAGTCATTCCGCGACCCTGGCGATGAAATTGCCGAAGATGATCGAGGCGAATTTTGAGCCGCACTTTTCTCTCAAACACATGCTCAAAGACATGCAGATCGCGAGCCGGCTCGGTTTGTCTCATTATCTTGAATTGGCCGTAACCGGCGCGACGCGAGAGCGCCTTCTCGAACAAATGCAACGAGGATACGGAGATGACGATTATTCTGCTGTCGCGCGCAAGTATTTTCCAGATGTCCGGCCGGCCAGTTGCGAAGAAGCCGATCTGGAGCTGTTCGAACTGCCGCCGCTCGTACCGTTCACGGTCGTTCAACCTCAAGCAGAAGGTCCGCAAGAGGACCAACCCGGTAGCGGTCAGCCGGAAGCTGGGGCGGGAACACTCGCTCCGGCCCCGGAGTTCGCACCTCTTTCGGCTAGTTTGGAAGAACCAGAGCTTCCGCAAAAAAAGAGCGATGTGGCCCCTTCCGAAGAAACACCGGCGGCGAATTTGCCCCACGAATCACTCGAAGAAGAAACGCAACCGCGTCGCAGCGTTTCCTAACCGGTTACTGCGCCCAGAGCGACTACTAAACGCCTGATCGCGCGACGAGAGGAATGACGGCGCCGCTTTTCGATTTATCGGGACGCGCAAAGCTTCGCATCACGGGAAGTGACCGTCTGCGTTTTCTCAACGGACAAGTCACGAACGACGTTCGCAAGGCAAGCGAATCGGCCGCAATCGAGGCCTGCGTTCTGAGCGCGAAAGGCAGGATGAATGGTCATGTTTTCTTTTCTGCCGAGCGGGATTGTTTCCTGGCCGATGCCGATCCTGACCTTCGACATGCACTCATCGCCAGGCTCGAGCGCTATGTCATCGCCGATGACGTGCGGATTGAAGATGTCACCGATCGATTGTCGATCTTTCACGTGTTGTCGCCGACCGCGCCGGCTCTGGGCGACGGCTGGCGCCTCGTCTCCGCGCACCGCTTCACTGAATCGGGATGGGACGTATGGATCGACGCAGCGCTTCATGACGTTGTTGCGCGACAATTGTCATCGGCATTTCGTTTTTTTGACGCTGCTTCCGCGGAGGTTTTCCGCGTTGAAGAGGGCATTCCCCGCTGGGGCCGCGAGCTGACGGAAGAGATCATTCCGATCGAAGCGAACTTAGAAGCGCGCGCGATCGATTACGAGAAGGGCTGTTACATTGGTCAGGAAGTGATCTCGCGAATCAAAATGTCTGGTCAAACCAACAAGCGATTGTGCGGCTTGGTTTCGTTCCGCGGTGCGCCACTTTTGACCGGGATGAAACTCGCCGCCACGGGGGAAAAAAGCAAAGAAGCCGGCTGGATTACGAGCGCAACGCGGAGTGAGAGGCTGGGGAGGGAAATCGCGCTCGCCTACGTCAAACGCGGCTTAAATTCCACCGCGACCAGACTCGACGCGATTAAGCCGGAAAATCCGTCGATCATCGCGCGCGTGGAAATTGTCGATCTTCCATTCGCGCGCTAAAGCATTGAAATTCATCGACCCGTTTTGCTCGCCCGAGCTAATTTGTTCTCGGTGATTGTTAATCTTGCTTTTTGAAGATTGAGACGTGTAAAGTCGGGGAGTCTCATTTTCTCAGGCCATGAATCAACGATTGCTCGCAGAAATTGGCCGCACCCAGCGGCTGGAAATTCTTAACTCGCTCAAGCGTACCCAGGGGATGTCGGTCAACGAACTCGTCACCAAAATGAAGATGAGCTACATGGGCATCAAGCAGCATTGCCTCACCCTCCAACGCGATGGTTATCTCGATACCTGGCGGCGGCCGCAGAGAATGGGCCGGCCGGAAATGGTTTACCGGCTCACGCGCCGCACCCACGATCTTTTTCCGACCGATAGCAACCAATTCACATTCGAGCTGCTGAAATCGAGTCACGAAATTTATGGATCAAACGCACCTGAAAAACTTCTTTACAACGTCTTCGAAAGAAAAGGTGCGGCCCTCAAGGCCAAAGCGAAGGGAGAGACGGTGGCGGAGCGTGCCAAATGGTTGGCCAAGGTGCGCGATGGCGAGGGCTATATGGCGCAATTCGTCACGGAAGAGAAAGAGGGCGGCCCGCAGATTCTCGAATGTCACTCGCCTATTTTGAATCTGCTCGATCGCTACCCAATCGTCGGCCGCCTCGAGCAGGATATGTTCGCAGCCGTTCTTGACACGCGCGTGCGCAGGGAAGAAACGCGCAACTCAGGCTTGTACGAGTGCGCGTTTTATTTCGCGCTGTAATCGCGCTGCTCACCTTGTATCGATCGGTGAGATTTCTTCTTTCCCAGTCAGTGAATTTCGGTTGATTCATGGCCCATGCCTCGGGCCTTTCCCACTGCCGTCATCGAGAATCTGGAGCCGCTGGTTGACAGCGGACGTTACCCGATCAAGCGCGTGGTCGGCGAAGACCTCGTGGTGGAAACGGACGTCTTCAAAGATGGGCACGATGTCGTGGCCGCTCTCTTGAAATGGCGCATTCTCGGAGAGAATCGCTGGCACGAAACGCCCATGGCCTTCATCGACAACGACCGCTGGCGCGGCGTCTGCACCCTCTACGAGAACGCCATCTACGAATACACGGTCGAAGCCTGGACGGACACCTTTCGCGGGTGGCAGCGCGAGTTTAGTAAAAAGTTCGAGGCTGGCATTTCCGCGCTGACGAGCGAAGCGCTGGAAGGGGCCGCTTTGCTCGAAGCCGCCTCGCGGCGTGCCCACGACCCGGCGGACACGGCGCGCTTGATCGAGCTCTCGCAACAAATCGGCACGGCTGAGAACGCCGAGATTAACGCCATCGCACATTCCGGAGAGCTCGAGGTGCTCATGGCCAGTTATCCCGATCGCTCCAACGCCACCCAATATGCGCCTGCTCCGCGCGCCGTGGTCGATCGACTGGCTGCGCGCAGGGCCGCGTGGTACGAGTTTTTTCCACGCTCAGCCGAAGGCCGCGGCGATCGTGGCTCGACCCTGCGCGATTGTTTGCCGCGAATCGATGATGCGAAAGCCATGGGATTTGATGTCATTTACTTTCCGCCGATTCATCCCATCGGGCAGACCAATCGGAAAGGCCGCAACAATTCCATCATCTGCGAGCCCGGGGATCCGGGCGTGCCTTGGGCAATTGGCAGCAAAGCCGGTGGACACAAGGCGATTGAACCTGCGCTCGGTACGCTGGCT
>QHQE01000035.1 GCA_003219265.1 Verrucomicrobiota bacterium | reverse complement strand
CTGGCCCGTAACCGGAAGCCCAATGCGCGCCTGATAGGCGCGCAGGGAAAATTCCATGGCCGAACCATAAATTCCGTCGATCTCGCCGCGGTAAAGATCGTGCCGCGCCAGCGCGATTTGCGCAGAGACCACGACATTGCGTTGCACATCGGGCGACGCATTCTCGTAAGGCGTGCCGGCGAACAACCCGTCCGCCGGAGGCACAACCGTCGCTGGATTGATAGGCGCGGTTTCCGGCGAGGATTCATCGCGTAACTCCGACGTGTCCGCATTCGCCGACGGCGCGCGCGTCGCAGACGGTTGCGAAGAAGCAGGGGGAGCGCTACCGAGTAAGCGAAGGGTTTCCTCGTTGAGCTCGCCGGTAATTTGCAAACCGTGGCGGATTTGAAAGCGCCGAATCGCGGCGGTCGTATCCGCGTTTTTCTCGCCTGTGATTTCTCCGTAATAAAAACCCTGCTCTTTCAGCGCCTGCTGCACGCGCTCGATGGTTTGGTCCGCGCGAATCGGTGCGATGGAAACAATCAAAATCAGAATGGCGATCTTAATCCTCATCTCGATGTTGATTGTTTGACGCTGGCATCGGGCGGTTATTCGGCGCCTTCCGGCGTACTGACGGCGAGCGGCGGTTGGCGCTGTTTTAAGAGATCGCGATAACGAATGATACCCTCGCTGATCGCCGCCGCCATTTGCTCACGATAATCATCGCTGGCCAGTTTCGCGATGTCCTCCTTGTTGGTGAGAAATCCTCCCTCAACCAAGACCGCGGGGTGCCGCACATTCGCGATCACAAAAAATTGCTCGGCTTTCGTTCCGCGATTCAGCGCTTGGGTTCGCGCCGCTAACCCTTCCTGGATAAATCCGGCCAGGTTTTGGCTTTCCACATTCGGCGATGCGGAAATCGCTCGCCACAAGAAAGGAAACCACGAGGCCACGGACAATCCCGGCGTGACTTGATGGGCGGCATAATAAGTTTCCACCCCGCTGGCCACCGGCTTGTTGTCTTCGTTAAAGTGAATGCTGACGAAAACGCAATTCGGCACGCGATTGGTCAGCGCCGCGCGCTCGGCCAGCGAGACGTAGGCATCGCCGACGCGCGTCATCACGGTCGCGAGACCCTGCGCCTGCAGCAATCGATCGACCCGCTGCGCCACGTCGAGCGTGAGATCTTTCTCGAGCATGTTCCCAACCTTCGCCCCCGAATCCTGGCCACCGTGGCCGGGATCGAGAACCACCACCGCGAAAGCTTCGTGTGGCGCAGGCGCTCGCGTGGATGTCGGGGGGGGCTTTGATTTCGAAGTCCACTGCAACCAGGCGAACGACGCAATCATGAGCAGCAGCCCTACCCAGGCCACGGTGTTTCGTAGCGCCCGCGCCATTCGAAATCGTGACCGGAACATCGCTTCCTCCGCTACTGCTGAATCGACGCGCGGACTTCTTCATCGGATAAAGCCCGATAACGAATCGCCGTGCTCGCATCGCGCTCGAGGATGGCTGCTTCGATGCCGGCGACGGCGAGCTGCTCTACCCGATGTTTCGTGAGGGCCGCGCGCTCCGGAAGTTCTTTCGCGTCGTTATTTTTCAACGTCATATGCCCGATACTCCACGCGTCGAGCGCGACTTTCAGCGCCGCTTCAAATGGCGCGCCGGGCTCGTGTTCGATCTTGAGAAAAGATTCCATCAGCTCCGTCGATTTCCCTGTTCCACTCAGAACCGCGAAATCCTGCCGGGCTTGCGCGAACGTTGCGCCGTTGGTTGCGATCGCCCCATCATACTCCACCCGCAAAAACAAATCTTCTTCCGGTTTGGCGCCAACCTCGGCAAAGAGCATCCGCGCCAGAAAAGGCGCGCCATAAACTTGTTCGAAAGCATTCTTCAGTACGGGGCTGAGCGAATAATGCGCCAACCGTCTCAGTGAAACGTCCCCCGCCGATCGCGTGAAACCTTCCGTGCTGGCCAGCTCGATCGCGGCCATGCGCAGCCGCTCAATGTCCCCCGGATGACCGATCGCGCCCATGGCGATGCGATCGTAAACCTCAAAAAGTTTCTGGCGCGCTTGGCCGAGAGTGAGAAACAGAACACCCTCGCGATAACCCACCGCCGCGATCGGACTGCCCGAAGCCAACTGCGTCTCGATGTACTCGCGGCGGTTCGCGATCGCTTCCACCCAACGATACGGCTCTTCGATCATGCCACCGTTTGCTTAAAGACCGCCGCGATCTTGCGCTCCGGCAGCGTAGTAATGCCTTTGCGCGAAACAACTTTAATGAGCGGATAAATTTTCCCGCTGCGATCGACCCCGCCAGTCGCTGTATCGGATTCGGCCGCCGTATCGAGAGCGCGCAGTGCGATCGTAACTGCCTCGTCTTCGCTCAATTTTTGCAACCGCTTCGCGCCCCAATTATTTTCGTAGTAAAGGATACCGCGCACGGCGGGCGATCCCGACCCGGTGGCCGCGTAATCCGCCACTTCAAATTGCGCCCCCATCGCATCATAGAAATAAAGCCGTGGCCCCGACTTTGAATTGAAATCGTAAGTCGCGAAAATCGGGACGACCATGCCAACGCCTTGCATGACAAATCCAAAATTGTCCCGCAACAGTTTCGAGAGCGCGCGCACTTTCCCATCGACACTCATCTCCTGCAATTGCGTCCGCCGGAAGTATTGGAATGAATGTTCGAGCACGCGCGCCATTTCCCAAGCCGTCGCCGGCACGCCCGCGATCGCCATGATCGAATGCCGATCTATCTCCAGGACTTTGTCCGCCCGATCATAAACCACGGTATTGCCCGAAATCGCGCGCCGATCGCCCGCGACCAGCACGCCACCGGAAAACTTAAACGCCAAAATCGTGGTCGCCTCTGTCGGTTTCCACGATCGCTCGCGAGAATCTGGCGCGCGTGCAGTCGGATTGACCGTCGCCGCCGGACTGAGCAGCCCTTTGCGCCGCAGCAGCGCGGGAAAATCTTCGCTCGCGCCAGAAAAACTCTGCTCGAGCGCCACCAGAGACGGTTCCATTACTGGCCCGTACGCTGGCGGTAGCGCTTCGATTGATTGGGATCGACCTTGCGCATCTTTTTTAGAAGATCTTTTGTGTCCGGTCGCGAAATGTCCGGCGAGCGCGGCCCGCCGCCATCGCCTTGTTTTGGACCCCACGGAACCGGATCGATTGGTTTTTGGATGCGCTCAGGCATGCAAAAAACTTAAGAAGAAATGCTGGAAAGGCAAACTGCCGCGCTCCACCGTCCTCCTTGGTTCCGGCAAGCTTGCCAGAGCAAGCGCCTAATGCCAAGATTTGGAACGATGAAGCTCTTCACGATAAGTGTCGTCGGCTTTTTTTTCGCCGTGTTCTTCGGCTTGGTCCTGTCTGCACAAACCCCTGCTCAAGCGCCCGCCGCCTCATCTGACGTGGCCCAACTCGAAGCTTTGGCAAAAAAAATCGATGCGCAAAACGCCAAGATCGACACTCTTTCTCAGCAAATTCTCAAGCTCGAGCAACAGATCGCTCACATCCGCCCCGGGGTGATGATCGGCGAAGGCGCGCCATCGCCCGCCACGGGCGCCACTTCGACCGAGCTGCCCCGACCCGCCAACGGCAACACGCACACCGTCACGCGCGGAGAGACGCTCACTTCCATCGCCAAGATGTACAAAGTTGGCGTGGAAGAACTGCAAAAGTTCAATCAAATCGAGGACGGCCGCAAATTGCAGGCCGGACAGA
>QHQE01000034.1 GCA_003219265.1 Verrucomicrobiota bacterium | reverse complement strand
CGTGAAGTGGCTCGCGCTTGCGGGCGACGTTGGCTACCAGTTTTTGCTGTCGCTTAATCCCCTGATCAATTTCGTTCGTCGCCGCTTTGGCCTCGGCTACTGGTCGCTCAGCGCCTTCGCGAAAAAACGCGTCAAGGACGCGGTCAGCTTCATTAGCCGTTTCGAAGAAGAGATCGTTCGTTACGCGCAAAAATTTTCGGTCGATGCGGTCGTATGTGGTCACATTCATAGCGCGGCCATCCGAAAATTCGGCGGCGTAACCTATTACAACTGCGGCGATTGGGTGGAGACCTGCTCGGCGCTAATTGAGCAGCACGACGGCAAGATCGACCTCGTAATGTATCCGCCGTCGGCTAAACGCGTGCCAACGCAGCTGGGGCTGCGCGAACTGATCCACTCCGGGGCGTGAAAGAAAAATAATCTTCGGATCCCGCCACATGCGCGGAGCAGGCTCTGCTCGTCAGCCCGACGAGAGAATGGTTGGCATTCTGGCGTGGCAGAGCCCGCTGTCACCGTTTCGTCACGCGATCTTGACAATTCGTAACCTGACGCGCCCAGCGCGCCGGCTTATTGAGGCTGGAGTATGAGCGTGATTACAGTGAAAAGAACGGTGATCAGACCCCGAAGGCGTTCGGGGAATAAAATATCGACAACGCGCCGGTCATTCCGCGAATTGACCCGGAGTTATTTCGCGAGCGAAAAGAGTTGGGAATTTGCCATCGAAGCGCTGTTCTTCGCCATCATCGTGGCTATTTCCGCGTGGCCGATCTTCGCTGCCGCCGATGCGCTCAACGAATTTCTTCAGCGCACTGGAAGCTGAGCCGATTAGGGAGTGAAGCTAGTTTGAGCAGCAGCAAGTTTGTTTGCGACTTGCGCATCGTGGCAGGCCGCTTATGCGATTAGAGCAGTTCTATTGCAATGAACAACCCAGCGAGAAACGGCCGTGAAATTGAGCGCAAATTTCTCGTCAAAGAGCTGCCGCCGGGACTGGACCGTTTCCGGAGTTATCCGATTGCGCAGGGATATCTGGCGAACGAGCCCGGAGGAAGACACGTTCGTTTGCGAAAAAAGGGAAAGACCGCGTCGCTTACTTTCAAGGTCGGCCGCGGCAACGCCCGCGAAGAACGTGAGATCCAACTGAGTGCGAAACAATTCGCCGCGCTGTGGCCAGCGACGGTCGGCCGGAGATTGCGCAAGCTCCGCCACGAAGTCCCGTGGAAGGATTTGATCATCGAGATCGATACTTATCGTGGGCGAAATGCCGGCCTCGTCGTCGCGGAAGTGGAATTCCCAAGTCAGGCCGCCGCCCGCAAATTCCAACCACCGAGCTGGTTTGGCCGAGAAGTGACAGGCGAAAAGCGCTACAGCAATGTGAAGTTGGCGCGAGAGTAGCGATTGGCAATGAGTTACCGCTTGAAATCCGGGGAACCGCCTTCCCAAGGGTTAAAGAGAATCTTTCGAGAGGAGACTCAATCCGCTTTACAATTGTGCCGCCATCCTTTCAAGCAACGCGGTATTACCGTGCACGAGACGCGCAAGCACCTCAAAAAACTGCGCGCAGCGCTGCGATTGGCCGCGGCCAAGACGGGGAAAGACCGGCCTGCGCGGGAAGATCGTTCTTTGAGCGAAATTGCAAAGCTGGTGTCGGATTTGCGCGACGCGCATGTCCGATTGCAAACGCTAATTCGCATTCGTGAAGACGGGCGCGGTCAGGCTGCCGCACATCCGTTTCCCAAGATCGAAGAATTGTTGTCGATGGAACGGGAAAGTTTCTCGGCCGCTTTTGCCGATTGGCGAAAACAAGCGATCCCGAAATTGGAAGCCGCGAAAAAACGTCTCTCGGAATGGCCGCTCGACGATACGACTTGGAAACAGGTTTGCGGCGCGGTGGCGAAATCGTACCGGCACGGCCGCGACGCCCTGACGCAGGTGCTCAAGAAGCCAAGTCCGAAAACTTTTCACGAGTGGCGAAAGGAGGTCAAGCAGTTGTGGTATCAATTGCGACTTCTCCAACCGCTCAACCGGGTTGTTTTGGAAAAGATCGCCAGCGACGCGAAAACTTTGGGCGAGCTGCTCGGTCTTGACCACGATTTCGCGTTTCTCCTCGCCCGTCTCGAGGAGGAACGGAGCGATTCCGCACTTCAAGCCGAACATGCGGCCCTGCAAAAACTGATCCGGAAACGCAGCCGGAAACTGCAACGCAACGCGACGGAGTTGGGAAGGCGATTTTATGCGGAACCGCCAAAGGCGTTCGCCAAACGAATCTCGATCTTCATCAAAGATTGGAAGTCGAAAAAGAAGAAGAGGCGGCCGGCTAACAAATAGCCCGAGTCACGTCTTCATGATCTTCGGCGGGAATAGCCAAAGCAACTTCCCGTTTCGCGAAGCAAGATCCACATCGACCAGTGCCACGCCCGCTTTCGAGAGTTTGAGCGTCGCGCCAGTCAAAGCGGAAATGGTTTCTGTGAAACTTGGTTCGTGACCGACAACCATCAAACTTTTTTCCGGATACTTTTCGAACAAACGTTTGAGATGGTTGAGTCCGAATCCCGGCGCAAGGAGTTTATCTGTTTGGCACTTTACTTTGAGATGCTCCGCTGCAATCTCGGCGGTTTGCCACGCGCGCGGCAGCAGGCTGGTTACAATGAGAGCGGGCCGCGCTTTGATACGCGCAAGAAACTTCGCAACTTCGTGCATTTCCTTTTTGCCGCGCTTGGTCAATGGCCGTTCGTCGTCGGATTTTTTCCAGTTCGGCCAATCGGCTTCGCCGTGTCTGAGAAAGTAAAGGTACATGTCGATCTTATGACCTGTTCCTAGAGGATGCGCCACTTCGGGCGGCGCGTGCGCGGTTCCGTTTGCCACAGACGCGTGCCGCCAAGAAACGCGTTTCGATTGTGCCCACGCTCAACTCCCTCCGGAAGAGAATTTAGCTTTTTCGTGTTGCCGCCGCCAAGCACTACGTAGTCGGCGATCAGAGATTTTTTCAATTGCGCGACCGCGAATTCGACTTCGCGCTGCCACTCCTTCTGGCCAAGCCGTTCCAGCCCAGACCGGCCAAGATAATCTTCAATGATTGCGCGGTCCCGGTACGGCAAATCGCCGAGTTCGAGCGGGAGGACCGTATTGGGCCAAATAAAAGTCGAGCCAAGCCCGGTGCCGAGACCGAGAAACAGCATCCGGCCGCCACGGTAACTGCCGAGCGCTTGCATGGCCGCGTCGTTGATCAGGCGGACGGGCTTGCCCAAGGCCTTCTCAAAATTAAATCCGATCCAGCCTTTGCCGAGATGTTTTGGTTCGCTGGCGATGCGCCCATTCACTACCGGCGAAGGAAATCCCATCGAGACAAAGTCGAATTTCCAACCGGCGATCAGTGGTTTGATTTGCGACACCATTTCGCGCGGCGTCATCCCAGCGCCCGATTTGAATTTTCGTCTCTCGGTGCGCGAGATCATCAGC
>QHQE01000033.1 GCA_003219265.1 Verrucomicrobiota bacterium | reverse complement strand
GCGTGCCTGAGGTCACGGTTGCGCGGTTACAAACGTTGCTGAAGAACAATCGTTCCGATGATGAATGGCGCGCCACTGCCGAAAAGCTGGCCGAGGCGTTTCTAGCCGCGAGGCAGCCGGCGGACGCGTTGGCCCTGCTTGATGACGCGCGACTGCGCGATGTTTCATCGACAAAATTCTGGCGCGCGCAGGCCCTGGCCAGCTTGCATCGTTGGGCCGAGGCGCTGCCGCTCTACCAAGAAATCGAGGCCGATGAAAGCTCGCCATTTCGTGGCGATGTAAGTTTTGGTGCGGGGGAAATGTTGCGGACGCTCGATCGGCGGGACGACGGGTTGCAGAAATTTCTCGTTCTCTTTCGCGACAAACAATGGGGGACCCAAGCGCGGCTCCGATCGGCTGAGTTGTACATCGACAAGGGCGACGCCGTGAAGGCGCGGCGCGTGCTGGACGAGATGCAGCCGAAATCAGCGGCGGAGAGAAAGGAGCGGCGTTTTTTGCGTGGCCGGCTGGAGGTGATCTTGCAACGGCCAGAGAGAGCAATTGGCACGTTTCGGGCGCTTCTGAAAAGATCCGAGGGCGCAAGTCATGCCGTTGTGATTGCGGCGCTCTTCGGCATTGCCGATGCGGATTTGCAATTGAAGACGCCGGAGGCGGCTGACGATTTTATTGAGGACTTTATCGAGCATCACCCGGCGGATCCCGAGCTGGCCGTGATCTTCGCAAAATTGGACCAGCTTTACCGCACGGAACCCAAGCCGTCACGGAGCGAGCTCGAGCGATGGGTTCGCAATCCCGAAGAGCCAAGACGCGCATTTGCGCGATGGTATCTGGCACGTCTCGAGCTTCGCGCCGGGCATCGCGAGAGAGCCTTGCAGCTATTCGGTGAACTGCGCGGCAGCGACGCAAAATCGCCGGCGCTGGCCTCGGGTCTGTTGGAGTTCGCGCAACTGGAACTGGAGGATCGGCATTTCGATGACGCAATCGCGATTTTAGAAGAGGCGCGTTTGCTTCGGCCGGAAGGGCCGCTGCTCGACCGGATCAATTTGCTCGCCGCGCAAGCTCAGTATCTGGCCAAGCGCTTTGACGTGGCGACCGCGACCTTTGAGCAAATCGCGCATTCGGGGTCGCCGTGGGCGAAGCTGTCGATGTTCAACGCGTCGTTGGGCTGGCTGCAACTTGGTGATCACGCGCGTTTTCTGGCCGATTACAACGAATTCGAAAAACAGGGTGGCGATGAACAATCGCGCGCTGAATTACGGCTGGAAGAAGGATTAATGAAAGCGGCAAAAGGAGACGGGAAAGCGGCGGAATCTCTGCGGGAGTTTGTGCGCGATTTTCCTCGGAACCCGCGCGTGGCGGAGGCGTGGGTGGCTCTGGCCGAGCTGGCCTTCCGAGCCACACCCGCGCGCCTTGATGAGGCGCGGAAAGATCTGGCTCGCGCGGCCGATTCGAAGCCGACCGCTGCGGCCGCCGAGCACGGCGATTATCTCATGATCTGGATCGAGGATTCCGAAAGCGCAAAGGACACAAAGGTAATCGAACTGGCAAATCGTTTTCTGCAACAATACGCCGCATCAGCGTTCGCGCCGGATGTTCGCATGAAATTAGCGGAGGCTTATTACCGCTGGCAGGATTTTCCAAATGCACAAACGCAGTTTGAAATTCTCGCGCAGCAAAACCCGGCGGGGCCGCTTACGGAAAAAGCTCTCTTTTTCGCGGCGGAATCGGCGATGTCGAGCATGGGCGCGCATTCGCTCGACCGGGCCATTGTCCTGCTCGATCAGGTGGTGCGATTGAATGGCGATTTGAAATGGGCCGCGCGCAACGAGCAAGCTGTCATCGAACGCAAACTGGGCAAGCCGCAGGACGCGCTCTTACTATATGACGAAGTGTTGAAGAGCGACGCCCGGCCATCCGAAAAGAGAGAGGCGCTTTGCGGCAAAGGCGACATTCTTTTCGAGATGGGCGGGAACGTAAATTATCGGCGCGCGATCGAAGTTTACGATCAATTGGCGGCTGATCCGGAGGAGCCGATCCACTGGCGCAACCAGGCGCTTTTCAAGAAAGGCCTTTGCCTGGAAAAAGAAACCGACCGGGCAGGCGCGCTCGCGACCTTTTACAGCGTCTTGGAGAATGAGGCGCGGCCCGATCGGCGGCGCGAACTTTTCTGGTTCTACAAAGCCGGATTCAATGCCGCGCGTCTGTTGGAGGACGATTCAAAATGGGAATCCGCTGCCGCCATTTATCAGAGGCTGGCTGCGGCCGGAGGCAGCCGGAGCGAAGAAGCAAAGGCGCGTCTCAATCGTCTGCGCCTGGAGCATTTCCTTTGGGCAGATTGATTATTAACCCGCTTTGGCCGATTTTTTTCTGTTGTTTTCCGGGGCCAAAGGCGCATACTCTTCGCATGACAACTGTAACCAGGCTTTCTCGCCGGTGCGGTTGGTGGATTCGCTGCGCAAGCGTCGCGCTCTCGCTCGTCTTTTGTGCATCGCTGTTTGCTGATCCGAGTAACAATGTAGTCGTTGTGCCGGCCAAACAGCAGCAGTCGGCGCAAAAGAAGGTAAAGAAAGTGTGCTACGTGATAACCTCAGCATCCGGCATTCCGATGCCTTGTGAGCGGCTCGCCGCGATTCCGACCACCGCCAGTCCGATGCTCATCTTCGGGCACGCAACGGCGAAACAATAATTTTCCGGCCGGACGATTTCGGCGGAATGGGGCGCGTTGCCCAGCGCGGCAGCGCAATCACTGCTTTTTTGTTTTCGTTTTCCAACTCATCAAGCTGCGGAGCCTTCGTCCCACCGTCTCGATCGGGTGCTTTTCACTCTCTCGCAACAATCTGGCGTAACGCCGTCGGCCGGTTTTCATTTCGCGAATGAATTCGCGCGCGAATTTTCCTGAGCGAATTGCGCGCAGCGCCGTCGCCATTTGCTTTTGCACTGTTTGATCGATAATCTTCGGGCCAACCGTCAGCTCACCCCATTTTGCCGTTTCCGAAATGAGCGCGCGCATCCCGGCAATCCCTGCCTCGTGGATAAGATCGACAATGAATTTCAGCTCGTGGAGACATTCGAAATAGGCCAGCTCGGGCGGATAACCGGCGCGCGCTAACGTTTCAAATCCCGCGCGGATAAGCGCGCTCGTCCCACCGCAGAGCACCGCCTGCTCGCCAAAAAGATCTGTCTCCGTCTCTTCCCGAAAAGTTGTTTCAATCACGCCGGCACGTGTGGACCCGATCCCTTTTGCCCAGGCCAGGGCCGTGCGTTTTGCGTGCCGGCTCGGATTTTGATGAATCGCGATCAAGGCGGGCACGCCGCGCCCTTTTACGAATTCCCGGCGCACCATTGGCCCCAGACCTTTCGGTGCGACCATCACCACATCGACATCTTTTCGCGGGACAATCGTGCGGTAATGAATCGCGAAGCCGTGCGCGACAACCAGCGTCTGGCCCGGCCGCAAATGCGGTGCGATCTCTTTTTTGTAAACCTCCGGCATTTTCGTATCCGGCAGCGCGAGAAAAATGACATCCGCGCGACGCACAGCCTCGGGCGTATCGACAACTTTAAGACCGGCGCGCCGCGCCACTATGCGCGATTTGCTTTCGCGATAAAGCCCAGCGACAACGGTGAGTCCGCTGTCGCGCAAGTTTAATGCGTGAGCGCGGCCTTGCGATCCGAAACCGATTACGGCGCAGGTTTTTCCCTTGAGCCAGCGAAGATCGCCGTCTTTATCCGTGTAGATGCGCGCCGCCATAAGACGCCAAGCGAGCCGCCGATGCTAACGAATCACCGGGCGAAGTCAAACCGTGCGCGGGCGAAAGTTGTAGCCGCGTTTCTGTGAGACGCGCGCACGCAGGTCCACACGGTCGCGGCTACAGCC
>QHQE01000032.1 GCA_003219265.1 Verrucomicrobiota bacterium | reverse complement strand
TTGGAGCCGGAAGCCGAGACGGAACTTGTGCGGATGCTTCGCGATGCCGGCGCCGAGCTCGTAGTCCTCGCCGGTTTTATGCGCGTGTTGAAATCGCCGATGCTCGAGGCATTTCCGCGTCGCATTTTAAATATTCATCCAGCACTGCTGCCGAAATTTCCTGGGCTCGAAGCGTGGAAACAAGCGCTCGCGGCTGGCGAAAAAGTAACCGGTTGCACCGTCCACTATGTCGATGAAGAAATCGATCACGGTGATATCATCGCGCAGCGCGAGGTTCCAATTTTGCCTAACGATACCCCCGAAACTTTGCATGCGCGGATCCAAATTGCGGAGCACGAGCTGTATCCGGCAGCGATCGCAGAGTTCTGCCAGAATTAAGCGCAGGCCTCAAATGCGCTCCGCTTTTTGATCGCGCCCGAGCAGTTCCTGCATCGCCTGCGTTGGCGCTTTGCCTTCGTAAAGCAGCGCATAAACTTGATCGATGATCGGCGTGTCGATCTTGAGCTTGCGCGCGCATTCATAGGCGCTTTTCGTCGTCGGAATTCCTTCGGCCACCATTTGCATGGAGGAAGTAATTTGCGGCAGCGATTGGCCGCGGCCGAGTTGCTCGCCGACACGTCGGTTACGGCTGAGCCGACTAAAACAGGTCGCGATCAAATCGCCAGCGCCGCTGAGACCGTAGAAAGTGCGTAGGTTTCCGCCCATCGCCGTTCCGAGTCGGATCATCTCGGCGAGCGACCGCGTAACTAGCGCTGCCTTGGAATTATCGCCCAGACCGAGGCCGTCGCTCGCTCCAGCCGCGATGGCGAAGATGTTTTTTAACGCGCCGCCCAGTTCAATGCCGGTCAACTCCTCGCCCGTGTAGATGCGAAAGCGCGCGCTGCCGAGATACTTCTGGAGTTCGGCGGCATATTCACTTTGGCTGCATGCCAAAACCGTCGCCGTAGGCAGGTCGCGCGAAACTTCCACCGCCAGATTCGGGCCTGAAAGCACAGCTATCGCGTGCCCGGGGAAAATTTCATGGAGAATCTCGCTCATCCTCATGCCGGTGCCGTGCTCGATTCCTTTTGTGCAACTAAGAAGCACTGCGCGATCGTTCGTGATAACTTCGCGCAGACGAGTGGCGATTGCCCGCAACGCTGTCGACGGAGTGACGAAAACAATGAGATCGGCGGCAGCGCAATCTTTCAAATCGCTCGTTAGGCCGATCGAGTCCGGAATTCTTATTCCGGGAAGATAATCGCTGTTCTCCCGATTTTGTCGAAGGCGCTCCACGCGCGACGGATTGTTTCCCCAGAGCAAAATGTCGTGCCGCTTCTTCGCCCAAAGCATAGATAGAGCCGTGCCCCAGCCGCCCGCGCCGAGAATTGTCGTCTTTTCCAGTTTCACTTTCGCTCAAAGCGCGGTTCTGTGCCCCTCATCAGCCGAGAAAGATTGGAGCGGTGTCGCCAAATCACGATAACTGCCAGACAAATGGAAAAAAGGAGAAGCGTTGGCCCGCTCAGCTGCTTGAGATATAACATTGCAACCACGGTGACCGGCAACGCGAGGGCAGCCGTCATTGAGGCGACTGAAACATATCGGGTAGTTCCGAATGTCATGAGCCAGACCACGACAGCAATGAGCGCCGCGACCGGAATTAATCCAAAGACAACGCCGAAGGAGGTTGCGACGCCCTTACCACCTTTGAATCCTAGCCACACTGGATAACTGTGTCCGATTACAGAGCTGACGCCCGCGAGGATCGCGCAAAGTTCGCGGCTCACTTCTGCGTGGTAAGTGCTATTGAAGATTAAGATAGATATCTCCACCGCAGCCGTCCCCTTTACAAAATCGAACAGGAGTACTGGATAGCCGTAACGCTTGCCCAAAACACGGACCACATTGGTCGCGCCGATATTGCCGCTGCCGAACTTCCGAATATCGATGCCAGCGACGCGTCCAGCGAGATATCCAGCTGGTACGGAACCAATTAAATAGCTGATCAACGCGATACCACCGATCGTAAACACGAAACCTCTCTAGCTTGCGCTCTGGTTGATCGTCGATTTTACGGAGTTGTCATCTGTAAGTTCTTTTTGATCAGCCATATAGATAGAATAGCCACATCGGCTGGCGTAACGCCGCTAACCCGCGCCGCTTGACCCAACGAGCTCGGCCGAACCGCCGAGAGCTTTTGGCGGGTTTCCGAGCTGAGCCCAATGACTTTCCCAAAATCAAAACCATCTGGAATCGTTTGAAGACCTCGCCGTGCAACTTCACGGTTCTGATCAGACTGCCGCGCGGCGTATCCCTCATACTTAAACTCCGTCTCGATTAAGTCCCAGAGTCCGGCCGACGCGGGCGAAGCAATTTCCTTCGGCAGGTTCTCGCGATGAAAATCCGGCCGCTTCAACAGCTGGGAAATCAGCAAGCCGTTGATTTTTCTCTGTGTCGCGATTAGTCGGACTTTGTTTAGCAGGTCCATCTTTTCCTGAAAAGCGATCCAACGATTTTGATCGACGAGGCCTGTTTCAAATGCGCGCTTCGTCAATCGTTGATCAGCATTATCCTGCCGAAGTTGCAATCGATCTTCAGCGCGGCTGGTGAACATCCGATACGGCTCTTCAGTTCCCTTTATGACCAAGTCGTCGATTAATACGCCAATGTAGGCTTCGCTTCTTTCCAACCTGAACGGTGGGCGACCTTGAACTTTCAAGGCTGCATTCGCGCCGGCTACCAACCCCTGTGCCGCGGCCTCTTCGTAGCCGGAAGTTCCGTTCACTTGCCCAGCGAAATAAAGTCCTCGGATGAGCTTCGTCTCCAGCGTGTGAAACAGCTGTGTCGGTGGGAAAAAGTCGTATTCTACCGCGTAGCCGGGCCGCATGATCTCAGCCCGTTCCAAACCGGGAATAGTGTGCAAAAATTCGAGCTGAACATCGTACGGCAAGCTCGTCGAGATGCCGTTGACATAATATTCCTCCGTGTGACGGCCTTCGGGCTCGAGAAAGAGCTGATGGGCGCTCCTCTCAGAAAACTTAACCACTTTGTCCTCAATCGAGGGGCAGTATCGTGGGCCGGTGCCCTTGATTCGGCCCGCGTACAGAGGAGACCTATGCAGGTTCGAGCGGATGATCTCGTGGGTGTGAGGCGTCGTCTGGGTAATCCAACAGGGCAGTTGTTCCACATGGAACTCGCCCCTGCCGCTACTGTAATTCAGAGTAAAAATGTCGTTTATAGGACTTGTCGCGTCCGCATGAAACGCGAACCTCGGAGGCGGCTCATCTCCACGCTGAATCTCGCATTGCGAGAATTCAATCGAGCGGCGATTCAGGCGGCATGGAGTGCCCGTCTTAAATCGGCCGACGACGAAGCCGAGTCGTCGAAGATTTTCGCTCAAGGCCGAGCTCGCGTCAGCCATGCGGCCGCCCGGTTTGCTGTTCTCACCCACGTGCAGAAGACCACGCAAAAAGGTACCCGATGTCATGACAACAGTGCGGGCAAGAATCATTAGCCCAAGATCGGTTTCAACGCCGCTCACGGCACCGTCTTTCACGAGAACGTTGGAAACTGTTGCCTGCTTAAGATCGAGGTTGGGCGCGCGCTCGAGAACGGCTTTCATCCGAAATTGGTAAGCCTTTTTATCGCATTGGACGCGCGGCGCTCGGACTGACGGGCCTTTGGCCTTGTTCAACATGCGAAATTGAATTCCGGTAGCATCGGCATTAAGACCCATCGCGCCACCCATCGCGTCGATCTCCCGCACGATATGGCCCTTTGCCAATCCGCCAACAGCCGGGTTGCACGACATCTGACCAATCGTGTCCAGATTCTGCGTCCAGCATGCCCGCTTCCCACCACCAAAACGTCATATTCAGTCGGCAACTTAAACATTCTTAGATTCCCGGATAAATTTCACCTATGCCCGAGTTGGACAACTGATAGTCGAAACGATTTTACGTGTTGCATCGATCAAAGATTTATAAGGCATAACACGTTTATCATAAATCACTTATGATGCAGCACGATGCACGACGCTTCTTGTCGGTTGGTTTGGCTGTGCGACGTTGTCGATGCCGTCTGCGCCGTTTTGACGGCTCGAGACGCAATGCGACCCAGCACGAGTAAGAGTAATGCTGTCATAAAAAAGGCGCCTCCCCATGTCCAGTACTCAACTACGCGTGGATGACTCTTCCCGCGCATCAGCTTAAGCCCAAACTGGCCCAAGGTCCCGACATACGCATACAAAAAAAGCCCAGGCATCCGGCCGATCGAGGCCCAAAGCATGTAGGTAACAAACCGAAGTCGCGTCAGACCGTAAAGATAGTTCAGTAGGCTCGTGGGAAAAAGCGGATGCAACTGGCTTAGGAGAATGATCTTCCAACTCTCACGTTCCAAGGCTGGTTCCAAGGCACGCAATGTAGCGTTTTGCGAAAGCCTTCGCCGAAACCATCGTCGGGCGACCCAACGGCTCAGGGCAAACGAAATTGCTGCGCCCAATACATTGCCCGCGAATACGATGAGAAATCCCCACCACAGTCCAAAAAAGAAACCGCCCCCGACGGCCAGAACACCGCCCGGAAGCAGGAGGATATTACAAGCCGCAAAAAGCAACGGATAACAGATCGCACCCCAAGTGCCCCAGTTCATTACGCGCGTTTGCGCCGCCTCGACGAAATCGACAATCGGGAAAAACCGTGAAAGCGCGGAAATCAGCGCAACTGCAATCGCCAGCCCTCCAAACTGCCAGTAAACCGCTCGGCGGATTTTGAACATCCTGAGATTCTGCGTGCGTCACAGCCTTCGCGCAAATCTCGCCAACTCGCTCGTCGTCTCGTACTGTGAGAACGGCGCAATCAAATAGACGCCGGGAGAATATTTTAGCGCGGCCGCAATTATTTTCTCCGCTAACCGCACTCCTTGGGCACCGGCACGATAATTCCCCGGGCTTCGTGATGCAAAAACTCCGTCTGCCTTGCGCTCAGTAGAGGCCAGACCCCCGGTGAAGATGGGTAGTATCGCTCGACTAAACGGTCGGGGCCTGTGCGTTTCGCCGACGCGGAATGCCGAGGGTGTCAAAAATTATCCGCGTGGCGTCGGAACGATTGAGTGTGTAGAAGTGAATGCCAGCGACGTTGTTATCCAAAAGATCGTGACATTGTTCCAAGGCGAACTGAACACCGACGCGGCTGACCATTTCAGGATCGTTTTCGCATCGCTGTAGAGCACGCAAAAGCTTGGCCGGGAAGCGCGTGCCGCCGGCGAGCTCGGCGATGCGTTTGAATCCGCTCATGGAAGTAATCGGCATAATGCCGGCGATTATGGGGATGTGGATCTCGGCGAGCGCACAGCGTTCGCGGAAGTCGAGGAAGTCGCGATTATCGAAAAATAGTTGTGTGACGATGTAGTCGGCGCCGGCGTCGACTTTCGCTTTGAGGTGATCCATTTCGACTAATCGATTCGGCGTCGCCGGATGTCCTTCGGGAAAACCGGCCACGCCGATTCCGAAACCGCGGCGATCCGGATGCCCGCCCGATTCGTTGAATCTGCGAATGAACTTCACCAAATCGATCGCGTGTTGGAAGGCATCACCAGACTTGTCGTAGCTGCATCCCCGCGGCGGATCGCCGCCGAGTGCAAGAATATTTCCGATGCAGGTTTTCGCATATCGAATCAGAATCGATTCGATCTCGTGTTCCTTGTGGCAGACGCACGTCAGGTGTGGGATCGGATCCAGTTTTGTCGTGGTCTGAATGCGCTCGACAAGATCATGGGTCAAATCTCGAGTTGAGCCGCCGGCACCATAAGTAACGCTGACAAAGTGCGGCATGTACGATTCGAGATCGCGAATCGTTTGGTACAGAATCTCGGCCGCCACCGGCGTTTTCGGAGGAAAGAACTCGAACGAAAACGTGGGAGAATCACCCTGCATGATGTCGGTGATGTGCATTTACCCCGTGAGATACCTCCGTAACCTCGTTTTGATGTACCGCTTTCCCCAAGCAGTCTTTAGATATTTCTCACGTTGAGCGGCATCACCATCATTCAAACAGTCCTCCCAATAGACAAGCTGGAACGGGATCCGTCTTTTCGTTGAAGCGATGAGTCCTTTATTGTGCGAGTGCAGCCGCGCTCGCAAATCTCTCGTTAAGCCAACATAGAATTGATGATCTGCGAGGGAAAGCAAAACATGTATGTAACAGTACCTTGGCATATCTCTCATCTCACGGGGTGAATCCAGCGCCTATCTTCGTTCGTGCCGCGACTTTCGGTCAACTGACCAAGCACATTTTCGACCACGGAGGGGATCGAGTCTAAACTCAAAAAGTCTTTGCCAGCATGGCATCTAACCTTCCCCGAGCAAATCCATCGCGCTTGCGATTAACGCTACGCAACGATTGGGTCAAATGCGAAGCGAAATTAGGGCAAAATCGCAAATACGCGCGCGGGAAACCCCGAGCCGCCTTTGGGTTTTGGAAAGCTGGCGACCACGATTGCGCCGCTCTCGGGGACTTGATCGAGATTAGTGAGCAACTCGATCTGATAATGGTTCGTGCTCAAAATGTAAGTTTCGAGCGAATAATCGTCTTTCGTCGTGGCGATGCCGGGATCGGTGTCGGTGGTTTCATGGCCTGAAGCCGTAATCTTGCGTTCTTCATAAAGATATTTGAGCACAGGCAAGCTCCAAC
>QHQE01000061.1 GCA_003219265.1 Verrucomicrobiota bacterium | reverse complement strand
AAGACTTCGCAGGCAACGACAAACGCGTAGTGCCGATGCGCAAAGAGCCGGTTTATTTTTCTGAGACGCGGCTGCGCAGCTACATGTTTCACATCGCGCGACAGCAAATGCGCGATGGCGATTGGTTCCTGCGCGTCGATGCGGACGAGTTTCACCACATATCGCCGCCGGAGTTCGTGAAGAATTGGATGCGTAAACACGAGACGGTCGCTTATCATCAGTATTATGATTTCCGTTTACTCCAAGCGGAGGTCGATGCCTGGAATCGCGAGGAAGAAACATTGCAAGATCGACAACGGCCGATCGAAGAACGTCGCCGCCATTACACGATCAGCGATTACAGCGAGCCGCGCCTCTGCCGCTACCGGAAAACGATGCAGTGGCCAATGACGGTTTCGTTTCCTTTCAACGCCGGATTCGTCGCGTGCGAACGATTGCCGATTCGGCATTATCCGCATCGCGATCCGGTCCAACTGGAACGTCGCTGCCGATTGCGCGCGATCATGATGAGTGACGAAGAGAACCGCGCGAATTGGACGCGGCCCGAGTTGCATCACTGGGCTGAGCGGGAATGGAAAAGATTCATCACACCGGATGATCTACCAGGCCTGAAATTTTGGGAACCGGGAACGGAATTGCCGCTTGTGCGCCTAACGAATCATCTTCGGGCGCCGCACGTTCGGGCGCTCCAACGATTTGTTCATGCATTCTGCCTGCCGATGTTGGATCGCACACGGCGCAGTTTCGGCGCCGGCGCCGGGCCGCAGCCGATTCCAGCAAGCGTTGTTCGACAACTTCAGGAAGAACTCGGAGCGCTACCGTGATTACGAAGTGATCGCCAAATTTATTCGCTTGGCTATTCCCGCGCGCTGGCGCCCAATCGGCTATCTCGAGCATCTCGTTCGCTCGCGAACGGGCGGACGCATTCCCAAAGGTCCATTTGCCGGCATGCGATATATCCACACCGCTTTTGGCAGCGCCTATGTTCCGAAGCTCCTCGGCATTTACGAGCGCGAGCTGAATCCTTTTATTGAGCAAGCGTGTGCCCTGAACTTTCCGCTGATTGTCGATGTGGGAGCGGCTGAAGGTTATTATGCGATCGGCATGGCACTGCGAAACCCGGACGCGCGCGTGATCGCGTTCGAGATGGAGCAGAAAGGGCGGGCCGCACTAAAAGAAATGGCGGAGCTTAACAACGTTACGTCGCGCGTCGAGATACGAGCCAGGTGTAAGCGGCCAGATCTCGCGCAAATTCTCGCGACCTCAGATCGTGCGTTGATTCTCTGTGATGCGGAAGGCGATGAAGAAACTTTGTTGGACCCCGAAACCATCCCGATGCTCGCTCACACGCATTTACTGGTGGAGGTGCACGAATTCGTTTCAGCGGGGATCGCTGAACGCGTCATGAAACGTTTTGCCGCCACTCACAAGATTCGGCGCATTTGGCAGGAAGATCGACATCGTTCCGATTTACCGTTTGCCACGCTTGGCACAACGCTGCTGCCGCGGTTTTATCTCGATTGGTCAGTGAGTGAATGGCGGCCGGAACGCATGTCCTGGCTTTGGATGGAACCGCGCACTGTCAATGCACCGGCCGCTTAGAATTTTCTTTTCCTGCAGTGGCGTCGGCATTATCGATCGCGGCATAGAAACTTTCTTCCGTGAGGCCTTTGACGGGTTACGCGATACGGAAGGTCTCGACATCACGCTTTATAAAGGCGCGGGCGAAGAGAAGCCAGATGAGCACGTTCTTTGGAATGTCCCACGTACCGGTCGTATCGCGCGCTTTCTTGGCGCGTGCATTCGCCGGAACAGTTACGTGGCTGAACAGCTCTCGACGTTTCCTTCAATCGCGCGCGCCATCCGGAAGCATCAACCCGATGTTATTTTTTACAGCGACTCGAATCTTGGTTTTCAATTATTCCGGTGGCGGAGACAGATCGGTGTCCCATTTCAATTGCTTTTCTCCAATGCCGGCCCCTGCGACCCTCCGTTTCCGCGAACCGATTACGTGCATCAAGTGACCCCATTTAATTTTGAGAAAGCGGTCGCGGCTGGCGTACCGCCGGAATCGCAACGAATGGTCCCGTATGGAATTTTCGTCCCCGGTGGAACTGCCGACCTGAATGAACCGATAAAGCTTCAGCTGCGGCGCGAAATGCAACTGCCGCTTGATCGGAAGATTGTTTTATCAGTTGGCTGGATTTCGGAGCAGCAGAAACGAATGGATTACGTCATAAATGAAATTGCGCGTTTGCCAACACCTCGACCTTATCTGGTTCTTCTTGGCTCGATTGACGAAGGCAGCGGCATAGTTCTCGATCTGGCACGCGCGAAGCTAGGTACAGAGAATTTCACCGCGCGATCAATGCCACACGCACAAGTTACGGATTATTACCGGGCTGCCGACATTTTCGTGCTCGGATCGTTGCAGGAAGGCTTTGGCCGGGTGTTTCTTGAGGCTCTCATTCACGGATTGCCGGTTATCGCTCACGATCATCCGGTGATGCGCTTCGTTCTCGGGGGTCACGGCAGGCTGGCTGATTTATCGAAGGCAGGCGCTCTGAGCGAACAGCTCAGGTTTGCGCTGCCGACCCAGAACACACCGGAAGCTGCGGCCGAGAGACGAGAAAGCGTCCGGCAGCGGTTCAACTGGACAGTGCTGGCGCCCCAGTATCGAGATATGTTCATCGATTGCGCACGCCGGGTGCAACCGAGTTTGAGGTGACCGGATAATCGGCTATGTCCAGGTCTTGAACTAAGCCTTTTCGAGATAGGATGTTTCTCTACTTCATCCCTTTCGTTGTTGCCTGTGTGCTGTTGTTTACCGCCACAGTGGTCCGGCCACGATTAATCTATGAGTTTCCGTATTTCATGGCGGGGACATTCATCGCCTTCATTCTTCCACAGGCATACGCATTGTATAAAAATGCATGGGGCGGGGTTTACCTGGAGAGCACGCTCCTCATGTGCTGCCTGTGCCTGGCCGCTTGCTGGTTTGGCTATCTGCCGCGCGCACATACAGGCTTTTTGCAAAAACTGAATGTCCCTGTGAGCACGTCACGATTTCTGCACGGCGGAATCGTGCTTGTGCTCGTTGGCTACTATTTTACCTACAAGTTCGGAACACTTCCCGAAGATGATATCACCAGCTCGCTAACCGGCATTGGAACGATTTATCTCTTCTTCGGTGGTTTGGCGTATCCCGGTTTTGCGATCTGTTTTTACTGTGCGCTAAAGACTCGAAGCGTTTTTGCCTGGGCAATGTCGGCCGTCGCGGCATGGATTCCTTTCCAAGCTGCGATCTTTTACGGCCGACGTGAACCGACCGCGCTTTTTCTCATTTCACTCGCAATGAGCCTCTTCTTTTTGAGAGAAAAACAAGCGCCGCGCTTCGTAGTAATTGGTGCGGTGCTCGGAGCAATGTTCATCATTCCGGCGGTGGGTGAATACCGGAAAACAGCGGCCCAAGATCCGATCGAGGCGTGGAAGCAATTGGATGTGGTGCAACAGTTCAATGAGTACTTCGACGTCAATGCAGTGAGCGAAGTGAAAAATGCTGCCGTCTTGATCGCAGCTACCCGTGAGTCAGGCGCTTACCAATGGGGAGCCGGTTATTGGAATCGCCTCGTGTTTCGCTTCGTTCCTGCGCAATTTCTCGGAGAGAGCTTTAAGAATTCGCTCATGATCGGGGGTGAGCAGCGGGACCTCGGTGATTTCATCGAAGATGAGCTGGGCTATCGGATACCGCCAGGTTCGACTGTGACCGGCCTCGGTGATTCGTTCAATCAATTCGATTATTTCGGCTGCCTCCTCTTTGCTGCGATGGCGTACCTGTTCAAGAACTTATGGGCGGCAGCTAAACAACCCAACGGTACAGTGGCGCAGATACTCTATATCCAGACCACAACCTCTGCGATGCGTGCGTTAACGCACGATCGCGCTGGTGGCACTCTATGCCCGCGAACGACCGGTTACGATTGGCAAACCCGTCATTCTAAAAGTGCCGGTCGGAACACCCGGGTGATCACGCCGCTGTGAATCCGGACAAGCCGCGGGTTGCCGTGATTTTTCACCGGCTAGGGCCGTACCATGTCGCCCGCCTGCGCGCTGCGGCGCGTTTATTCGAAGTTATCGTGATCGAGCAATCCGCCGAGACCGCTGAGTACGGGTGGCGGAAAGTCGCGACACCAGAAAGCGTCACACGGATTACGCTTTCCACAGAGGAATGCGGGCATCGGCGCGATGCGGAATCGATTGACCAGATGACCAAGGCACTCGATTCAATCACGCCCCTTCGCGCCGTTGCGATTCCTGGCTGGAGCAATCTCGCGGCGCTGGCCGCGCTGCGTTGGTGCACCAAGCATAACGTGCCGTGCCTCGTCATGTCTGAATCAGGCGCGAGCGATAAAAGCCGTTCTCGCTGGAGCGAGTGGCTAAAAAGCACGATTCTGACACTTTGTTCGACTGCGCTGGCTGGAGGTTCACGTCACCGTGATTACCTGATTGCACTGGGTTTTGAACCAGAGCGCATTTTTTTGGGATATGATGCAGTCGATAACGATCATTTCGCGCGCGGCGCCCAAGCTGCCAGGGCGAACGCGAATGGAGTTCGCGCATGTTTGTCGCTTCCGGAAACGTATTTCCTGGCCTCTGCTCGTTTTTTGCCAAGGAAGAATCTGGTCACTCTTTTGCGCGCTTACGCAGATTATGATCGGCGGGCGGCAGCGCCCGGTTGGGATTTGGTCCTGCTCGGCGGCGGCCCGTTGCGATCGC
Organism: Verrucomicrobiota bacterium; assembly: GCA_003219265.1. Taxonomy (GTDB): domain Bacteria; phylum Verrucomicrobiota; class Verrucomicrobiia; order Chthoniobacterales; family UBA10450; genus AV133. The sequence goes on along the minus strand of QHQE01000061.1, from coordinate 1,291 downwards.
AGCTCATAGCCGAGTGTGAGAGGCTTGGCATTACCAGCAGGGTGCACTTGCCCGGATTCAGACAGTATGACGAATTGCCGATGTACTACGCGCTTGCCGGCGCGTTTGTGCACGTAAGCATGAGCGAGCCCTGGGGTCTGGTTGTGAACGAAGCAATGGCATCGGGTTTGCCGCTCATCGTCTCAAAAAAATGCGGCTGTGTTCCGGAACTTCTCGAAGAAGGCAGAAATGGATTCTCGTTTTCACCACAAGACGTCGATGAATTAGCGGCCTTGCTTTTGCGAACGGCGGCTCTCTCGGCTTCAGAACGCGAACTGATGGCGCGAGCATCGCTGGAAATCATTGCCTCCTGGTCACTCGAGCGTTTTGCCGATGGGTTGCGCGATGCGGTGGGTGCCGCGGAATGCACTCCCAGGAGAAAGACGGGACTAGCAGCAAAGTTGCTGCTCTCCTCGGTGATTTTTGCTCGCAGAGTTAAGCCAACGAAAGTTGGGCGAGCCTCTTCGCGTTCAGTATGACGGCACGCGATCAACTGCGGGTGCTCGTTGTGGTTCCGGCGATAAGTCCAGTTTACGGAGGTCCATCAACTTGCTCAATCGGCCTGGCGGATGCGCTTGGCCGGAGAGGTCTGCAAGTTGATATCGTTACGACAAATGCGGCCGGCCCGCGAAATCTCCCCGTCAAACTTCATTAGTGGATCGCCGAATCAACTTATCGCTTACAATACTTCCGCCGATGGGGACGTTTCGAAGCGAAGCTTAGTCCTGGGCTGATGACATGGTTGTTTCAGCATGTCACTGACTATGACATCGTCCACGGAATGTCGGTGTTTAACTTCCCGGCCGACATCTATTGCGAAGCCTGCCGCTGGCGCCATGTCCCGCACATTATTCATCCGCAAGGAATGTTCGAGCCCTGGGCCATGGCGAATAAAGGCTGGAAGAAGAGAGTTTACTTTCGCTGGTTCAAAAAGCCACAACTGCAACGCGCAAACGTGATTCACTGCCTAACAAGACATGAGACGGAATCGATCGCCGCGTTGGGCATGACAACGCCCAAAGTGATTGTGCCGAACGGTATCAGTCCGGGATCCATGATCAAGGGCAATGCCAACGCATTCTTACTGCGCTATCCACTGCTGGCGAACAAAACCCGCCTACTCTTCCTCCATCGCGTAGATCCGAAGAAGGGCTTGGATATACTGGCCACGAGCTTTGCGCGGCTGCATAATCGATTTCCCAATATTCATCTGATAATTGCCGGACCGGATCCCGTTGGGTATTGGTCAACC
>QHQE01000001.1:46353-56643 GCA_003219265.1 Verrucomicrobiota bacterium | reverse complement strand
TTCCGGCGCGACCTGGCTGTCGAACTTCACGCCGCTGGCGGCCATCGCGCTCTGTAGCGCCGCTTATTTTCCGATGAAATACAAGTTCACCGTGCCACTCCTCGCGCTTTTTATCTCGGACGCAGCGCTCAACTTTCATTACGGCGCGGCGCTGGTCGATCCGCTGATTCTTTGCCGCTATCTCGCGCTTGCTCTGGCCGGCTGCATCGGACTCTTGCTGCGCAATCGCGCTTCACTGAAAACGCTTCTGCCGGCGTCGATTGTTGGATCGACAATTTTTTATGTGATCACCAACGCCTTCGCCTGGCTGACCGATCCGGGTTACGCAAAGAATTTCGCGGGCTTGATTCAAGCGCTCACGGTTGGGTTACCCCAATACAGCGCGACGCCGAGTTGGATGTTTTTCCGCAATTCGCTCCTGAGCGATCTTCTCTTCACCCTGCTCTTTATTGTTTGCATGAGCTTCGGCCGCAATGCGGAACAGTCGCGCGCGCGCGCGGCGGTTCCTCGCACGGCCTGACCGCCATGCAGCCGGCAGAGCAGCGCGACGAAGTCGAGATGCTCGCGCTGATGTTGTTGATCCGGCGTTTTGAAGAGCGTGCCAGTCAGCAGTATCAAGCGCAGAAGATCGGTGGCTTTTGTCATCTTTACATCGGCCAGGAAGCGGTCGTAGCCGGCGCGGTCGCGGCCACGCGTGACGACGATTACATCATCACCGCTTATCGCGATCACGCCCACGCGCTCGCCCGCGGCACGAACGCGGACGCGTGTATGGCCGAACTTTTTGGAAAGGAAACCGGTTGTTCGCGCGGGCTCGGCGGCTCAATGCATTTTTTCAATCGCAGCCGCCACATGTACGGCGGTCACGCCATTGTCGGCGCCCATGTGCCGCTGGCTGCGGGCATGGCTTTCGCAATCAAATACCGGGGCGAAGATCGCGTCACGCTCTGTTTCTTCGGCGACGGCGCGATCAATCAAGGCTCATTTCACGAAGCGCTCAATCTCATGGCGCTTTACAAACTGCCGATCGTCCTGATCTGCGAAAACAATCTCTTCGCCATGGGCACGTCGGTGAAAAGGTCAACCTCGCTCAAGCAGATTGTCGATCGCGCCGAGGGTTACGACATTCCCGGCGAAATTGTCGATGGCATGAACTTCCGCGAGGTGCGCGACAAGCTCGCCGAGATCGTCAGTTCGATCCGCAAAGATCCGCATCCGGCCTTCGTCGAGATTCGCACGTATCGTTATCGCGGTCACTCCATGTCCGATCCGGCCAGTTATCGGACGAAGGCGGAGCTGGAAAAATATCGGCTCGACGATCCGATCACGCGCTTGCGCGCGCAACTCACCCGTGAAGGCAAATTGACGCACGAACAGTTCGACAAGATCGACAAGCAGGCGAAGGAGACGGTGCTCGCCAGCGTGAAGTTTGCCGAGAAAAGTCCGGAGCCTCCGCTCGAGAAACTTTACGATTACACCTACGCCGACGGAGCAAAACCGTGAGAGAAATCACTTATCGTCAAGCGCTCAACGAAGCGCTCGCGGAGGAATTGGAGCGCGATCCGAATGTGTTTCTCATGGGCGAAGAAGTCGCCGAATACCACGGCGCTTACAAAGTGAGTCAGGGCTTGCTTGAGCGCTTCGGTCCGAAACGCATTATCGATACGCCGATTAGCGAAAATGGTTTCGCCGGATTGGGCGTCGGCGCGGCCATGGTCGGGCTCCGGCCGATCGTTGAGTTCATGACGTTCAGTTTCTCATTTGTCGCCTTCGACCAGGTCGTGAACAACGCGCCGAACATGTTCACGATGTCCGGCGGACAATTCAATATCCCGATCACGTTCCGCGGACCGAATGGCCCCGCGCATCAGCTCGGCGCGACTCATTCGCATGCGACCGAACCGCTTTATGCCAACGCCCCCGGATTGAAAATTTGCACTCCCGCCACCCCACGTGATGCGAAAGGTTTGTTGAAGACAGCCGTACGCGACAACAATCCGGTGCTCGTTTTGGAAGCGGAACTTCTTTACAGCTCAAAAGGCATGGTCGAGCTGCCGGACGAAGAACTTTTGATTCCGCTCGGTCAAGCGGAAGTGAAGCGCGAAGGCAGTGATGTCTCGATTATTTGCTACGCGCAAACTGTGCAGCTGGCGCTCGCCGCTGCCGCGCAACTCGAAGAGGAGAATATTTCGTCCGAGATTGTCGATCTTCGCTCGATCAAGCCGCTCGATGAGAAAGCGATTTTCGATTCAGTCGCAAAAACGCATCGCGTCGTGATTGTCGAGCAAGACCGGCCCTTCTGCGGCGTGGGCGCGGAAGTTTGCTATCGCATCCAGAAAAATATTTTCGATGCGCTCGACGCACCGATCATCCGCGTTTCTCAAGAAGATGTGCCGATGCCGTACAACGAGCGCCTCGAGAAAGCAGTGCTGCCAAACGCCGGCAAACTAATCGCGGCCGTGAAAAAGGTCTGCTACGCATGAATCTTGTCACTCGTCACTCGCCACCCGTCACTTCTTATGCCTGAAATTCAAATGCCGAAGCTGAGCGACACGATGACGGAGGGCACGCTCGTCTCGTGGAAGAAAAAGAAGGGCGACAAAGTTTCGGCCGGTGAAGTGCTCGCCGAAATCGAAACGGATAAGGCGACCATGGAATGGGAATCGCCGGAAGACGGAACGCTCACCGAGGTTTATGTCGAAGAAGGCGGCAAGGTAAACGTCGGCGACAAAATCGCCTTCATCGATGGCGAAGGTGAAGAAGCGTCCGCTGAAGAAAAGAAAGAAGAGAAAAAGGAAGCAAAAAAAGAAGAAGCACCTGCCGAGGCGAAAACCGAAAAGGAAGAAGAAAAAAAAGCTGAGGCAAAGCCCGCGGAGAAAAAAGAAGAGAAGCAAGGCGCCGCACCAAGAGCGGAAAAGCAGGCTGAAGCTGAAAAGCCTGCACCGAAGATCGAGAAAGGCGAAGAAGCGCGCGTGAAAGCTTCGCCGGTCGCGCGACGAGTTGCCGTCGAGCTCGGTGTCGATCTTGCCAGTGTTAAAGGAACAGGTCCAGACGGCCGCGTGACCGAAACCGACGTTCGCGCCGCGGCAAAATCGAAGACGACTACGCCGCAAAAACCATCCGCTGCCGCGAAACCTGCGCCGTCAGTGAAAGCCGGCGAAGGCGCGCGCATTCAGCTCTCGGGCATGCGCAAAATCATTGCACAACGTCTGGTCGAGAGCCTCGGTCCGGTTCCGCATTTTTATCTCACCATCGACATCAACGCCGGGCCGCTCATGGCTGCGCGCGAAGAATTGAAATCGGCGGGCGAAGGCGCCGATACCGCCAAGATTACTGTGAACGATTTCGTGTTGAAAGCAGCCGTGCAAGCCGCGGTCAAAGTTCCAAGAGTCAACGCCTCATTCGACGGTGACGCGTTCGTGCAATACGCCGATGTCGATCTTGGCATTGCGGTCGCAATCGAAGACGGACTTTTGACGCCGGTAATTCGCGCCGCGCAAAACAAATCGCTCCGCGAAATTAGCGAATTAGTAAAAGATCTGGCCAGCCGTGCGCGCAACAAACGAATGAAGCCGGACGAATTTCAAGGTGGCACCTTCACCGTCTCAAATCTCGGCGGCATGGGCATCGACAGTTTCTCCGCCGTTATCAATCCGCCGCAAGGCTTCATCCTTGCCATCGGCGCAATTTCAAAAACCGCGGTCGTTGATGATGGCGACCAAATCGTGGTTGGCCATCGCATGTCGATCACGATGAGCTGCGACCATCGCGTCATTGACGGCGCCTTGGGCGCCCAATACCTAAAAGAGCTCCGCCATCTGCTCGAAAATCCCGCGCTGCTATTGGTTTAGATCGACGATCGTCGACAGCGCAATCGTTTTTCGATTGGGGAGCACAAGCTGCGAGCCTGTTCGTCTCGGCAGCTTGCCGAGACATTTTTTGTTTGATTGGAGGTTTGCTGCGCGAAAATGTTGCCGGCAAGCTGCCGGCAACAGGCTGGCAGCCTGCGCTCCCCAGAAATGCGTTTGCGCGTGCTCTTATTTTAAGACGCAGCCGTTTCCCACGTCATGAAGTCATCCAAAGTTTGCCGCGTTCTTCGCACTGCTAACGCTAACACGGTAGCGTCATCAAGAAAGCCAAGCGCTGGAATCGCATCGGGAATCAGGTCGAGCGGATTTACGACATAGATGATGGCAGCGATGATCACGACCAACGTGCTCTCGGCCACGTCGCGGTAATTGCCTTGGTAATAGGCGCGGATCAAACGCAGCATGGTCTGAAAGTATGGCCACGTCTCTTTAAACGGCTCTCTCGGCAGCGACGCGGCCTCCTTCGCCGCCTCCTGGAAGAGTGCACGCAAGCGCTCTGGATCCTCGACGTAGGACTTCGCGCTTTTCATCGCATGGGCAAACTCCGCTTCGAGCCGATCTTTTAGAATAGGAGTGCGATTCTCCTTTGTCTTTGGGGCGGGCTTTTTTTTGCGGGAACCCGTTTTCGTCTTTGCTTTTTTCATCCCGTGCTATGAAAACACCGCGATTTCTTTATGAGAAGCCGTTTTGCGTAAGATCAACGAGCGCGCTTACGGTTTCGTTGCCAAAATGAGCGGTGATGGTCCGGGTGCTTCGAGCTTCCGAACTTTTCTGAAGCCGGCTTCCTCGAGCCAGCTTTTGATTTCGTTGAAGCTGAAGGTGTCGCCTTTCTCTGTGTTAACGAGCATTTGCACGGCGAACATTAGCGGCGGCAGCGGCTGGGTCCGTTCGTCGTTCACGAGCCATTCGGCGATGGCGATGGTGCCACCGGATTTGAGCGCGCGGAAGGTTTTCTTGAGCAACTGGCGGCTGCGTTCTTCGCCTTCGCTGTGCAAGATGTGGCCGAGCGTCGCGATGTCGTAACCGCTGCCGAAATCTGCTTCCAGCAAATCGCCTTCGATGAATTTGAAGCGGGCACCTACACCAAACTTTTGCGTGATGCGTTTTGTCGTTGGAATCATCCCGGCCCAGTCGACTGCGGTCACGCGAACGCGCGCCGACGCTTGCGCCAGGACAATGCCCCAGATTCCCGAGCCGGCGGCAAGATCGAGAACGCGTACTTCGTTTTTCGCTTTCGCGAGCTTTAAATGATCGGCGAGCGTCTGCGCAGTGGCGTAACTCATCGGGATGATGTTTTCCACCAGGCCGGAGAAAAATTCAGTGCCTTCGCCTTCTTGATTCACGGCCTGCGCCGGCCGGCCCGTGCGGACAACATCGCCTAGCTGCAACCACTTGGATACAAGTTGCGTCACGTTCAGGCGGAAGAAACCAGCGAGCGCGCCGGGTTTGTTGCTCACAAGAAACGCCGCGCTCTCGGGCGTGAGCGAATATTTCTGATGTCGATCTTTCTTTAAAAGTTCCAGGCCGACGAGCGCATTCATGAGCATGCGCAGACCGCGCGCGGAGGCGCCGGTTTCTTTGCTGATTTGGTCGACCGTTTTCGATCCGCTTTCCAGCGAATCGAAAACTTTGTTGCTGACCGCCGCAGTGATGATGAGCGGCGGCGCGTAGGCGAAACCAAATTGCATCAAGCGTTCGGGAGTGACTTGATTTTTCTTAGCAGTTTTCATTGACCTGTTTGATTTGAAATTTCGGGATTGTAAGATCGATAAGTAGCGAGCGCGCGTGCGCTGGCAAATCGAATCAATGGTGACGGAAAACTCACCTGAAACAAAACCTTTGCGGACAGTTTCGTTCGTCGTGCATGCGACGCGCGGGGTGATTCGCAATCAAACTACGCGGCGCAAGACGATGTTCACAGTGCTCGTGATCGCGCTCGTGCTTTTGTTCTCCGGATCGACATTTTTGGCATCGATGCTCAATCCGCAGGACCATCCGATCCGGTTCATCCTCTTCTGGTTCATTTGCGCATGGTTGACCCTGAGCGCGATTTTGCTGGCGGTTTTTGATTTGCTGATGGTGAGGCTGGAGGCGCGGAAAGCGCAACGGAGCTTGCATGAAAAGTTCTCGCAAACCAAAACTCCGGACTCGCCAGGATCGACAATCGACGAATAATCGTGGCGTGAGTAAAGAAGCGATCGAGCAGCGAGCATCTGCGTCGCGCTCGCTGCGGCGAGCAACTACCGGCGATCGAAGCGGCTACAAATCGCGCGAGCAAATGGAGGCGACGGAGCGTGCCACGCTCGCGCCGTTTGCGCAGAAATCTGGGGACTCGCGCAGCCGGAAATATCCGGAGCCGAGTCACGCTTATCGAACGGAATTTCAGCGTGACCGCGCGCGGATCATTCATTCACGCGCGTTCCGCCGGTTGGAATACAAGACGCAAGTTTTCCTGAATGGGACCGGCGATCATCTGCGGACCCGGCTGACCCATTCGATTGAGGTCGGATCGATCAGTCGCACAATCGCCCGAACATTGTCGTTGAATGAGGACCTCGCCGAAGCGATCGCGCTGGGGCACGATCTCGGGCATTCACCCTTCGGGCATTCCGGCGAAGAAATGCTGGCGGAATGTATGCAGGGACATGGCGGATTCGATCATAATCGGCAGAGCTTGCGCGTGGTGGAGCTGCTTGAGAACGCTTATCCGAATTTTCCCGGCCTCAATTTGACCTTCGAAGTGCGGGAAGGTTTGCGAAAACATCAGGCATTCTATGATCCGCCCACACCGGGCGAAGAGAAATATCGCTGTCCATCTCTCGAAGCGCAGATCGCGAACCTGGCGGATGAGATCACTTATTACAGTCACGATCTCGACGACTCGGTGGACTTTGAAATCTTGAGCACGGCGCAATTGGAGAAAAATGCGGTCTGGCAAAGGAGCCATCGCGCGGTGCTGGCGCGCTATCCCGATGCGCGCGAGCCCGAGCTGAACAAGCTGATCATTCGCGACATCATTGATGTGCAGGTGCAGGATGTCGTCACTACCAGCGCGCGATCGATTCTCGATGCTGGCGTCCAAAGCGCAGATGAAGTGAGGCGGCAGCCGGCGTCGCTCATTCGTTACAGCGACGAATTGCTCGAAGCGAATCGCGAGCTGCGGCGATTCTTGTATCAGAATGTTTATTATCATCCGCGCGTGGCGGAAGTGAATGAGCGGGCTTGCGAAATGTTGAGAAAAGTTTTTGAAACATATCTTGTCGATCCGGAGCGGCTGGGCGAAGCGGCGGCGAAACGGATCGAGAAGGAAGGATTACATCGCACGGTCTGCGATTACATCGCCGGAATGACCGATCGGTACTTGATGGAAGAATATGCGCGGATTCGCGGCCTGTAGCCGCTCGCCGCGGCGAGCGGGATGCGGACGTGAAAATCACACGCGCGTCGCGCCAGCCACAGGGCGACGGCTACAGGGCTACATTTCTTCGTGCAGGTATTGAATCACCAGGCGGAGCCGCTGATTGACGGAGAGTTCTTCTAGGACGCGTTGGCGACGCAGCGGATCGCTCACGAAGGTGGAGGCCATGAGATCGGCGAGCATTTCAGGATCGCTCAAATCGGAAAGATAGCGGGCAACTTTTCTGGGGAAGTGACGTCCGTTGCCTTTGAATTTGTCGTAAAGCTCGAGCACTTTCGCCCCGAGCGCTTCCGTTTTCACCGAGGACTGAACTTCAGATTCGAGCGGGTCGATCGTCGCGATCGGGAATGGCGTTTCTTGTTCGAAGGCGGCAAAACGGACGCGCTGCAAACCTTGCAGAATCAAATTGGAAGTACCGTCCCCGCGTCCGACGCAGGCGCGAATGAGTCCGGCGGTGGCGAGATGAAAAAAATCTTCCGGTGCGTGCCATTCCGGGCAACTCGGCTTGATCAGCGTCACGCAAAACATGCGGTGATGATGGAGCGCGTGCTCGAGCATCTCGCGATAACGCGGCTCGAAAATGTAAAGTGGGAGCAACGCGTGCGGAAAGAGCACTGCACCAGGGAGCGGCATGACCGGCACTTGATGAGGAAGCTTCATTGAATGCAAACGTTCAACGTCCAACGCTCAACGTCCAACGTCTAATGTCGCGGAGCGAAGGCTGACCGCGTCGCATAAGTTCGAGCCGGGATATGCCGCCCAGTTTGCCGATGCCCATCGCGCTCACAGCAAGATCGACGTCTTTATTTGCAATGAAATCAAGCAATCGTGCGAGCTGGGCCGGTGTATCGGTGCGCGTGGCAACCTTGAAAATATCTGCGCCGCATGATTTCGTCGCGCGCGCCCTGGCACGCAAGCTGCGCGTACTTGGTGTGGAACTGAAGTTATGAAACGAAACGATGCGTCGCACATTTTTCCTGCGCGCGATTTCGAGCAACGATCGGAGAGCTTTAGCCGAGCGCAGCTCGACATCGATATAGCGGGCGTGGGGCAAAAATCGCGAAAGCAATTCGCGGCGCTGTTTGATCGACAAGTTATTCGCACCGCCTTCGCGCGGATGTCGCGCGGTGATGATGAGCGGCGCGGGTAACATCGACAATTTGTTTTCCAGTTCGTTGACGATGCCGACGAGATGATCCAGCCGCAGCTCAAACAAATCCGGCGGGTTCCGCATTCGGATGGCGAAACGCAAGTCGTCCCGCGAACTGATTACGCCCACGAGGCGAGGAAGAGGGTGCCGTGCTTTGACCGATGTTCGCGCTGCCATATCTTATCTGTTTCCGGGGCGATCAAGTTGATGCCGAGGTTGCTTTTTCTAGCATGCTTGCACGACGACAGGAACTAAACACACAGCTGCAACAGTTGATTGATTCCGTTCTGCTGGCGCTTTCGCTGCTGGCCGCGCACAGCTTGCGCTACTACAGCACGGCCTGGTTCGATCTCACTACTCCGATCGACCCGTTCCGGAATTATCAATGGCTGCTGGTGGTGATCATGCCGTTCGGCCCGATCCTTTTGGATTTGCAAGGTTTCTACCAATCGCCGCTCAACAAAAGGAAATGGAAATCGTTCGTCCAGATTCTTCGTGCCATGATTTATCTCAGCATCATCGTGAGCGGTTGCGTTATTTTCCTGCGTTTTCCATTGGTGAGCCGGTCGGTGCCGCTCCTCTTCATTTTGATCGCGACGCTGGCGCTCTTGATGAAGGAGCGAATCATCGTTGATTGGATTCGGGGCAAAGCGTTGCGGGGCGAGTTGCGTGAGCCGGTGCTCTTGGCTGGCATTCCAGAGGACATCGCGGCGCTGGAACACTCCTTCAGTCCGGAGCAGCACCTGCTCATGGACGTGGTCGCGCGGATCGACATCGAGAAGCAGCCGCTTTCCAACCTTATCGAAGCAATGCATCGCCATGCGGTCGCGCGCGTAATTTTTGCCGCCGGTCACAGCCAGCTCAATCGAGTGGAGGAAGCGATCGGCGCCTGCGAAGTGGAAGGCGTGCCCGCATGGGTGGTCGCCGATTTTATTCGGACCTCGATTGCGAAACCGGATTTCGACGCATTCGGGGGACGCCCAATGTTGGTCTTTCGTTCGACACCGGACGTTTCCTGGACTTTGCTCGTCAAAGAGATCATCGACCGGGTGAGCGCTTTCGTGGCGCTGCTGCTTTTTGCGATTCCGATGGGGATTGTAGCACTGATGATTCGCATCACTTCACGTGGTCCAGCTATTTTTCGACAACGTCGCGCGGGCAAGCACGGCAAGCCATTTGTCATGTACAAATTTCGTTCGATGTCGGACGATGCCGAGATGCGGCGGGTGGAGCTGGAGCCTTTCAATCAGATGCAGGGGCCGGTGTTCAAAGTGGAAGCCGATCCGCGCATTACCACGCTCGGCCGCTGGCTGCGTCGCACAAGCTTTGATGAGCTACCGCAACTGGTGAACGTGTTGATGGGCGATATGAGCTTGGTTGGTCCGCGCCCGCTGCCGCTTTACGAGGTGGAAAAATTTGAAAATACAGCGCAACGGCGGCGGTTGAGCGTAAAGCCGGGCTTGACCTGTCTCTGGCAGATCAGCGGGCGCAATCGAGTGCGAGATTTTCGCGATTGGGTCAAACTCGATCTTGATTACATCGATCATTGGTCGCTCGGGCTCGATTTCAAGATTTTGCTGCGAACGATTCCGGCGGTGCTTTTAGGCTCAGGCGCGAAGTGACGCGCACATCATTACATATGATAGAATAGAAAGGGGCGCGAAATGGGCGCCGGTCCCGGTCCGTTCTATTCCTGCGGCACCTGGCGCGGCAACATCCTTTCGACGTACTTGGCGAGGAGATCGAACTCGAGGTTGACCGGGTCCCCAACCTGGGCGCGCTCGAGGTTTGTGTAGCGTTTCGTGGTCGGAATGAGCCAGACAGCGAAACTTTCCGGCAAGACCTCGGCGACG
>QHQE01000001.1:42476-46342 GCA_003219265.1 Verrucomicrobiota bacterium | reverse complement strand
TCGATCCTTTGTAAGCTACGTAGTGGGCAAATTCAGCGGGTAATTCAACTTCCAGGCGATGATCCGTGCCGCTCTCTTCGAAGGCTAGGATCCGCGCCGCGCAGTCGATGTGGCCCTGCACAAAATGTCCGCCGATGCGACCATCCGCGGCAAGGGCGCGCTCGAGATTGACCGGACTCTCGCGCCGCAATGTTTTTAGATTCGTGCGATCGAGCGTTTCTTTGAGGAGATCGAAAGTGAGCTGCTCGCCGCGATGCGCGCTGACGGTCAGACAACAGCCATTCACAGCGACGCTGCCACCGGTTCGAATCTCTTTCGCGATACGCGGTGCGGCGATTTGCAATTGCGTGCCGCGATCGCTGGCGCGAATCCAAAGCACGCTGCCGACTTCCTCGATAAGACCGGTGAACATCGATCAACTTTTAGCCGCGCAACGTCAGCCAGCAAACCAGGAAAAGTACCGGCAACAGGATGGGAAGGGAAAACTTTGTGACGAAGCCAACAAAACTCGGCGTCTGCATTTGTGTTGCTCGGCGATTGCCTTGATCATGAAATTGGGACTGTTGCCGATGTAAGTCGCGGCTCCGAACAAAACAGCGCCCATGGAAATGGCGGCCATCTCGGCTTTGCCGCTGGCGAGAAATTCTTGCACGGCGGCAGGATCCTCGATGCTCAGACCGGTGCGGCCAAGAGCGTTGGCAAAGAACGTCAGGTAAGTTCGCGCAGCGATGCGACAAAAACAAATTTCATGCAACCAGAAATTAACCAAGAAGTGTTCGCAGCGTTTGCACGAGCCAATGACTTCTTCCACAACACGATGAGCACGGGCGATATGAAAAAGAATTTCGTTAGTCTCAATGAACTGACGACGTTTCAATCGTTAGATTCGGGTGCAAGAATGTCGATCTTACAGCGGAACTGCAGACGGGGTGCCAAGATTCGCGAATAACGTCGCGTCGGAATTTGGTCTGAATTACGGCCACGCCTCCGTGAACATGCGGGCCCGTAACGCTCAGTGAGAGCGACGTTGATTTTTTCTCTCGATTGAGAGATTCTATGCGCTCGAGCCGATGCAGCACGCTACCGCCTTTTCCCGTCCTCAGACCGTACCGGCAGTTCCGACGAGTGCGCCGAAACCTAACATCTGGATCCTGAACAGCTGGCGAGATCTGATTCTTTACGTCGCCACGCCGCTTTTGCTCGTGCCGATGTTCGCCCTCGCACAGGCCCGCTGGAGTGCACAAGACATCTACGTTTTCGTGGCTGCATTTGGCGCGATGGGACATCACCTCCCGGGGATGATTCGCGCCTACGGGGACCGCGCATTGTTCGGGCGATTTCGCTGGCGCTTCATAATCGCGCCAATCTTTTTGGTTTGCACCTGCGTCGCTTTCTACTGGTGGGACCTCAAAGGGATCGTTCTCGTCGTATTCTTCTGGGGTGTCTGGCACGGCATGATGCAGACCTACGGATTCTGTCGCATCTACGACGCGAAAATGGGCTCGTTTGCCACGCTCACCCGTCGCCTTGACTTCGCGACATGCGCAATCTGGTTTGCTGCGGCGGTCCTTCTTTCATCACCGCGAATGACCGACACACTCGAAGCGTATTACGCAAGCGGCGGGCCTTATGTTTTGCCGGGCCTGCTGCGCGCCGCGCAGCAGATAATGCTATTGACCGCCATCGCGGTTGCGATTCTGTTCTTGATCAACTTCGCGCGGATGTGGGCACAAGGAAAACGTCCCAATCCAGTGAAGCTGGCGCTGGTCGTCACGAGCATCGGCTTCTGGTGGTATTGCAATAACGGTGTTGCCAACATCCTTGCCGGCATCGCGTTGTTCGAAGTTTTTCACGATGTGCAGTATCTTTCGCTCGTCTGGATTTACAATCGCAACCGCGTCGAGAAGGACAGCAGCATCGGCGGATTCATGCGTTTTGTTTTTCGGCGGAGCGGTTCGCTCGTGGGCTTGTACATCGGTCTTGTTTTCGCCTACGGCTCACTCAGCTATTTTAATTCCCGCCTTGAAGTCGAGACCATCAAGCGCGTCCTCACTGGCGTTGTTGCCGCATCGAGCCTGCTCCATTTTTACTATGACGGCTTCATTTGGAAAGTTCGGGAGAAATCGACGCGCGAATCTCTTGGGCTCACTGGCGGCGCCGTGACTGCCCGGTCAAACGAGTTTCTTCCAAGCTGGCTGTTGCACGGATTAAAGTGGGCGGCGGTGTTTGTTATTCCGCTCGGTGCGCTCTGGATTGGCCAGACGCGCGGTCCACGGCCGGAAGCGCAACGTGAGAGTTGGGTCGTGGCCGATCTGCCGATTGGCGCACGCCAGCATTTGAACTACGGCATCGCTTTGCAAAAGGCGGGCCGCTTGGATGAAGCGGTGGAAGAGTACCACGTTGCGCTCGGCTTCGAACCCAGTTCCGCGAAAGCGCACTACAACCTCGCCAGCGTTCTAATGGCGCAAGACAAAATAGATGAAGCAGCCGAGGATTTTGCAACGGCGCTTCGATTCGATCCCGAAGCCATAGACTATCGCTACCATTACGCTTACGCGCTCGAGCGACTGGGCCGCGATGATGAAGCGCGGCTCCAATACGAGGCGGCAGTGAGATCCAAGCCAAAGTCGGCAACCTATCATTATGGTTACGCGGTTCATCTGGAAAGAACCCACCGGTTGGATGAAGCAATCGCGCAGTTTCGGCAGACTTTGCGGCTGAAGCCCGACGACGTCGAAGCGCATTACGAAATGGGAAACGCCTTTTCGGCCAAAAACGAACTGGAAGAAGCAAAGGCGCATTATCTTGAAGCGATCCGGCTAGATCCAAAACGCGCCGACGTGCGCAATAATCTCGGTAACATCTATCTCCGGCAGGAGCAGATTTCTCAGGCTGTCGTGCAGTACGAGGAAGCATTGCGCCTTGATCCCAAATTTAAGAGTGCGGAGGAAAATCTCCGCCTAGCCAAGGCGAGCGAGACGCGCTTTCAATCGCGCCCATCGCCATAAAGACCTTGCTGATGCCGCGCCATTGATCGCGGCGCGACGAGATCATTTAACCTAATTCCGCCGAACTACGGCTGCGATAGAATAGAAAGACACAAATGCGCATTGCGATTCTATCGGGTATTCTCTTCCTGTCCGGAATTGGCGCGCTCATTTTCGAGACGCTCTGGCTCCGGCTGAGCGGCCTGGCCTTTGGAAATTCGGTCTGGTCTGCGGCGCTGATTCTTTCCAGCTTTATGGCGGGTTTGGCGCTGGGGAACGCGATTGCGGCGTCCTCGAGAATACGTCGCTGGCGGCCGTTACAACTTTACGCTGCGCTGGAAGTGGCGGTGGCATGCTTTGGCTGCACAATCGTTTTTGCCCTTCCGCTGCTGGGCGGTTGGATGCGGCCCGTTTGGCAAGTGCTGTGGAGCCATCACTCGGTGCTTCTCGGTCTGCGTTTTGTGCTGTCGTTTTTGATTCTGTTGGTGCCCACAACGGCCATGGGCCTGACGCTGCCCGTGTTGATGGAGGATCCGGTGTTGGGGCGAACCAATTTCGGACGTGCCATCGGCCTTCTTTATGGCTGGAACACACTGGGGGCCGTAGCCGGCGCCGTGTTGGGTGAAGCTTACCTGATCGAGACGTTCGGGCTGCGCGGCACCGGTCTGGCTGCGGGATTGGTGAGCTGCATCGCTGCACTCACAGCATTGCTCGTGGCACGAAGTGACGCCGAAACCGCCCCGCTTATTCCAGACTCAATAATTCCTCTGCGTTTGCAAATAAATTATCGCCCTCCGTGGCGTCTGCTTTTCGCCAGCTTGGGAACAGGCGCCATCCTTCTGTGTCTGGAGGTCGTGTGGTTTCGGTTCTTGCGCTTGT
>QHQE01000001.1:0-42397 GCA_003219265.1 Verrucomicrobiota bacterium | reverse complement strand
ACTTGCTGCCCGTTTTCTTGTTACTGGCGGCGATTACAACTCTTCTTTCATACTTGTTCTTCCCTGGGAAGGCGGTTCAAGCGCGCGCCGGTTCGTTTGAAGTCGCTTGGTGGAATATCGGGCTCCTCTCGCTCGCATTAATGTTTCCCGTCGCGTTTCTCTCGGGAATTCTCTTTCCATCCATTCTTGCATCCGTTCAGGCCAGCGTGGGCGACCGAATGAATAGCATTGGCCTAACGACTCTGTTCAACACGACTGGGGCGGCGGCTGGTCCACTGCTGGCTGGTTTCGCGCTTCTGCCCACGATCGGTTTCCAATGGAGCCTTATATTCTGCTCTGTGGGTTATGCTCTGATCGGGATTCTTGTGAGCGGACGGTCGAGTTGGTCATTTCGACGAGCAGTAGGCTTAATCATCATTGGGCTTTCCGCAGTTCTGATTCTTATTCTCGCAATCTTTCCGTATCACCGCGACGAAGCGCACTTCGCCCATGCCACCCGCCCTTACGAAATGGATGATTATGGGCGCTCGCTCGCGCATCCGATCAAAAAAGTGGAGGGCATCTCTGACACATTCCAATTGCTTCGGCTGACGAACGCGTTTTCGATGTCCGCCACAAACCCGCACAGCCAACGCTATATGAGGCTGTTCGGGTATATTCCGTTGGCTTTCCGTCCCGAATCGACCGACGTGCTGCTCATTTGTTACGGCTGCGGGGTTACGGCAGACGCCTTCGTTCGTGAGTCGCATCTGAAGCGGATCGACGTCGTGGACATATCGAAGGAGGTGTTCGATCTCGCTGATTCATATTCGGGCATTAACTACTCGAATCCGCTGCGCGATCCTCGTGTCACTGCGTTTGTTCAAGACGGCCGCTTTTTCCTCCAGGCCAGCCCGCGGCAGTACGACATTATTTCTGGAGAACCGCCGCCACCCAAGGTGGCGGGTTCAGTCAATCTCTACACCGAGGAATTTTTTTCGCTCATGCACAGCCGGCTGAAGGAAGGCGGAATCGCGACCTTTTGGCTTCCGATTAACCAGCTCAAAGTGGCTGAGGCGAAGGCAATCCTCCGCGCGTTTCATAATGCGTTCTCGAACGCGTCGGTCTGGGCCAGCGCCGATCAGGAATGGATTATGATGGGCATCAAAGGACCGGGCCGCGGAGTCAGAGAAGAAGAGATGGGACGCTTGTGGAGCGAGGCGGGCACCGGCGCAGACTTGAGGCGCATTGGCGTCGAGGTTCCGCAGCAGTTGGCCGCCCTGTTTCTGATGGACGGTGAAGAAATCGATCGCATTACACGTGATATAGCGCCTTTGACAGATTTTTATCCGAAGCGTCTGTCCGATGCGCCTTGGGATGAACAGGCGACACACCGCTTCGCCTGGCCCTACATGGAAGCCGCCGCCGCCGTTCACCGATTCCTTTGGTCTCCACTGATCAACAGGATTTGGCCCGAGACGCTGAACAAATCACTTCACTCATTTTTTGCGGTCCGAGAATCGCGCTATCTTTCTGAACTGATGGGCAGCAATAAGCTGGCCGAACTGGACCTTTACCTGCGCGGTTCACGCTTGCGCACGCCGGTCTTGGAGGTCTTGCGCAGCGATGAATTCCGGCTCTCGATCGCTGAGCGGGTCGCGCTGAATTCCGAGAGCCCGCCCACCGAAACGCTGCCGGATTTGGTTGCGGGAGCGCTGGCTTCGCGGCACGTCAGCGAAGCAATTCGGCTATTGGAGATGGAGAGAAATCGAGAATCGAGAGGCGTCAATGATATATTGCTGCTCACTTATCTCTACTGCTTGAACGGCAGTGTCGACAAAGCGGAAACGCTGGTTGCGGGCAACGCCGGATCGATCAAGAGAGATTGGTTCATCGATTGGCTGTGGGCAAAATTGGAGACGGATTTCGGATTTCGTCCTCCCGCTGATTAAGGTGAAGCACGTTGCTCCTGCGCGGAAATTGCAACTCAGCGAGAATCGGGCTGACCGGCAATGACTGTTTACAACTCGCACTGCGCACATTGGTGAGCAAGACGAACGCTCCAATAACATTGTCAACGGGGCACGAACGCATTATCGTCTTGCTCCTCTGCGCGATAGCCGCAGTCCGCGTCTTCACGTTTGCTGCGGCCTTTCCGTTTTTCAACAATGTCGATGAGCAGGCGCACGTGGATCTGGTAATGAAATACGCGCATTGCGATTCACCGCGCGATCTGGGCTATTTCTCCGCCGAGGCTGCCTATTATTTCTCTCTCTACGGCACGCCCGAGTACTTTGCGAGTCCGCGGCAGTTTAATACAAGGCAGTTTCCGCCGCCAAACTGGACGTTGCCGGCTGAGGAGCGCGACGAGGTAGTAAACAGGATTGCGGCCTGGTGGCAATCCAATCAAAATCACGAATCAGGGGAACCTCCGCTTTACTATGCCATTGCCGGTGCATGGCTAAATCTTGGCCGCGCCTGTGCCCTTAAAGGCGGCTGGCTGCTGTATTGGATTCGTTTTTCGAACGTGTTCGCCGCCGCAGGTCTTGTGTGGGTGGGGTTCGTTGCGGCGCAATCTGTTTTTCCCGATCGACAATTGTCGCGATTAAGCGTTCCGCTGTTGCTGGCGGTGTGGCCGCAGAGCGCTTTCTATTCCATCCAGAGCGATGTACTCTCTCCACTTTGTTTTGGAATCGCGTTTGTCGGTCTGGTGAAATTATTGCAGGCCGAACGACCGAGTGTGCGTCTCGCAATTTGGACCGGGCTCGCGCTCGCCACCACTTGCCTCGTCAAGACGACTAACGTTCCTTTACTGGCAGTGGCGGGCATCGCGGCAATCTTCAAGGTGCGACAGCTCGCTCGCGGCGGAGCGATTGGCACGACCATCGTATCACTCGCGGCGCTAACAATTTCTGCGGCCGTGCCAATCGCTCTCTGGCTTGCGTGGAACCATCACACTTTCGGCGATCTAACTGCCACCGGCTCGAAAATTGAGTTCCTCGGATGGACTCGCAAAACCGTCGGTGATTGGTGGCCGCATCCAATTTTCACATTCGATGGATTAAAGGAGTTCTGGCCGGAACTGATGGCCAGTTTCTGGCGAGGCGAATTTATCTGGCATGGCCAACGACTTGGTTCCGCGTTCACCGATGCGTTCTACTGGATCTCTTCCACCCTTGCGATTGGCTTGGCCACCATCAGTCTCTTTCCGAGCGTAGCAAAGCTGACGTATCTTCAGCGACAGAGCCTGTGGTTGGCGCTCTTAAGTTTCGCTGCTCTGGTCGCGTTCGTTGCGCTTTTGTCAATCGCGTTCGATTTTGGAGGTTGCGTCTATCCATCTCGTGAGCATCCGTACTTCACTTCCGGAAGACTGCTCGGCGCGGCTGCGATTCCGTTTTTCCTGCTTTACGCTCGGGCACTGGATTGGACGATGTGCCAAATTACTCGCAATTGGTTGCGATTAATCGTGCTCGGAGGAATCGTGCTCATCGTCTCAGTTTCGCAGGTCATTATTAACTGGCCAGCGTTTCTGAGCCGCTACAATTTCTTCCATATGGGCGGTTCTGTTTAGCTCGGCGACATTTTCTTTTGCTAGGCAGGCGCGACGAAATTGACGCTGCCTCTCGATCCTTGATCTCTCTCAATCTCCAATAGCCGAATCGTTTCGCTGACGACCCGCTGGGCCAGAGCGGAAACGCTGGTTGCCAACAATGCCGGATCTATCAAAAGAGATTGGTTCATCGATGGGCTTTGGCCAAAATTGAAGACCGATTTCGGATTTCATCCTCCGCACTGATGCGATCTTGCGCTGAAGAGCACCGCACGGAATTGGAATTCATCGGGACTCTTTTGTAACGTCAGCATCATGCACCAATTTATTGGCCCCGTCGGCGCGCGCCAGTCAATTTCGAAATGAAGCTTTACCATAAAATCAACAAACTCACGCAGCGGTTGACCTATCGACGCGCTTGGCGCAGAGCACAACGCTCTATTTTCCGGCTTCCACTCGGGCCGTTGCGCGCGGGCATCGATGCGGAACATCTGCGCGAAATCCAGCACCGCTACGCCGGCTCGCCCGCCGGGTACGCCAAGTACGCGAATGTTGATCCTTGGTTGAGACTGAATCGCGAACGCGTGCAAGATCTAAAACTTCATCGCTCCGCGCCCAAGCGCGTGCTCGATCTTGGCTGCGGCGGCGGATTCTTTTTGTTCATCCTGAAAAAGCTTGGTCACTCCGTCCTGGGTCTGGACATAGACCAAGTGTCGCTTTACGCTGAGTTGCTCAATATTTTCGACGTGCCGCGCGTCGTGTGGAGGATCAAAGCATTCGAAGCGCTGCCTGATCTTGGCCAAAAATTCGATTGGATCACCGCGTTCTCGATCAATTTTAATTTGGACTATCCGACGGAACGTCTCTGGGGCCCAACGGAATGGGATTTTTTCTTGCGCGATTTGCAGCAGCGGCACCTTGTACCGGGGGGCAACATTTTTTTCGGCCTCAATCCAACATTCGGTGGCAATTACTATACGCCCGAACTGTGCGATTTCTTTCTGCGCCGGGGTGCGGATGTGGAGCGCGAACGAATCTTTTTCAAGGGAGGAGCGCACTTTTAACCTGACGAGGCGAGGGTGCAGTTCCAAATCGAATGCGCGCTCTTTCGCGCATTCGGTGCACGCATCCCTTCACAACGGATATCGCAGCCGTTGATGTGATCACCGCTTGGAAACTATCCGGTCCCTCGCAGTGAAGTCGAAACTGTCAGCAGTCGGTGCTAAAAAATAATCCGCGAAGCGGCGCATGAATGGCACGCAATGTGCACCTCTTTGCGTATTTCATGAAAAGCGCACGATCGACTTTGCATTGCATCGCTAATGAAATTGGGGCAGCCGACGGGCGCTGACCGCCCGCAAAAATTTCTTAATTTTTTTCTAGGCAGCCGCTGCGAAATCCGATAAAACGACAAAAAACAGGGCGGAGCGTGACAAACGACCACGGGCGCCCGTTCAAAAAAATCTTTAAAAAAGTGAAAAAAAACCTTGTCAGACCCCAAAATCATGCCTAATCCCTACACAAACCTAACCAAACCCATGGAGAAACCAATGATAAAAAACGTGCTAAATAAACTTGGAACCCTTCGCGTTGCTTTTGTGGCGAGCGTTGGATTTCCTTTAATTTTCGCATCGAACGCATTCGCTCAGTTGGCGGCCCCGGCAGCCCCAGCACCGGCCGGCGAAGCCGTCGCTGAACGCGTGATCGTGACCGGGTCAAACATTCCGACTGCGGAAGAAACCGGGCCAAATCCCGTGGACACATATCGGCCACAAGACATCGAAAAACTGGGCATCCGCAACGCAACGGACCTCACAACCATTCTGCCACAGGAGGCAGGCGGAACGGTTAACCAGAACATCGCCAATGGCGGTGACGGCACTGTGCAGATCAACTTGCGCGGTCTGCTCCCGAAAGAGACTTTGGTCCTGATAGATGGCAAGCGCTGGGCGACGAGTTCACTGAACGGCGGCTACGACGTCCAACTCATTCCGTTTGCGTTGGTCGATCATCTCGAAATTTTGAAGGATGGCGCCTCGGCTATTTATGGCGCCGACGCGGTGTCCGGTGTGGTCAACTACTTTTTGGTCCACAAGTTCCGCGGGCTTGAGATCGGGGGCAGTTACGGGAACACAAACCTGGGAGCGTCCAACGAGATGGGTGAGTGGGAGGCATGGCTCAAAGCCGGCACCGGAGATGATAAGACTGACGTTGTGGTCATTGCTGATTTCTGGCAGCGTACCGGCGGCCTCTTTAGCCGGGACCGCGACATTTCGAGCAACGGGAATTTCACCCGGTTTGGCGGGTTCGACGCCCGGAGTGGAAACGAACCTGGTCGCGTTGGAAGCTTCAGGTTGATCCCGAGATTGTTTTTCGGCTCTGGCTCGCCGACGCCACACTCAGCTCCGAACGCCGCGACTTCTCCATTCTATATCAGGCCCGGGGTGCTCGCTCCTTATCCGGATGGGAACTATCAGTTCTTCAACTTCGCGGCTTTTACGCCAGACCTTCCGCCGGCGGATCGGCAAACTTTCTACGGTTCGTTCACCCGCGATCTGTGCGACAAATACCTGGTGGTGTTTGCGGACTTTAAGTACACGCGCTCGTTTTTCGATGCATCCCTGGCGGCTGTTCCGTTTACGCCCGACCCATTCCACGTGAGTGGTGATGGTGACTTGGGCAGGAACTTCAGTCCTTCCGGCATCAGCGTGCCAATCCAAAATGCATTTAATCCGTTCACGGTCGCGAATGCAACTTTGAATATTAACGGAGTCCCTGTCCCGATGTATACGGGGGTTCGTTTCCGCGGCATTAGCGACACCGGCCCCAGACATGAGCAGTACACCTTCTGGGATTCGATCTTCGACGTTGGGCTCAAAGGTGAGATGGGAGAATTTGGCGATTATTTCAAGAATTGGAATTGGGAACTGGGTTTCCGTTACGCTCGGAACGATGGGCAGGACATATCCATAGGCGAGGTCAGCCAGCCTGGGCTGCGTGCGGCGCTGCTGGATACGAACCCGGCCACGGCTTTTAATCCGTTCCAGGGCCTCCTTGCTGTAAACACGAACGCGGCCAAAAACAGGGTTTATGTCAACCTGCATAATACCGGTAGCTTTGAGTTGCCTCTCTGGTATGCCAAGATTGACGGTGACCTGTTCAATCTTCCGGCCGGGCCGGTCGGCTTTGCGATCGGCGCTGATTACCATGGAGAGAGATGGACGCGCACTCCTGACTCGCTCAATACGACGTTTCAAACGATTGGCTCGGTGGATCGAGAAGGTGCAAGGGTGAACCGCGATGTAAAGTCCGTCTACGAGGAAGTGCGGGTCCCGGTCACTAGCCCAACGTGGAACTTCCCCGGCTTGTACAGCTTCGAGATTGACTTCGCCGAGCGCGAGGAATGGTACAGTCAGAATACCTCTGCAACTTCAGTCACGGCGTCGGCACACACCACGTACCAAACGCAGAGGCCGAAGGTCTCCGTTCGCTGGGAGCCGCTTGATCCCAAGTGGATCGGAGCGCTGACCTTGCGTGGCAGCTACACCGAAGCGTTTCATGCGCCGACAGTACAGGAGCTTTCGCCTGCCGGCCTGCAGAGCTTCCCAATAGTACACGATCCATTCTCTTCTCAAACCGAGCCGCAGGTCGAGGAACGTATTACCGGAAATCCTTTCTTGCATCCGGAAGTCGCCTATGAATATAGCTATGGCGCGATTTACAGTCCGAAATGGCTCAAAGGCCTGACGCTGAGTGCGGACTGGTGGCATATCGACATGCGTGACATCGTGTCGGCCCTGGGCGCGCAATTCATTATCTCGCATAATCTTCCGGGCTTGGTTACTCGTGGTGTTTCTACGATTCCTGGCGAGCTTGGACCAGTTATTTTTGTCCTCGATCCGTCGCAAAACCTTGCTGGTGCGATTTTCGAAGGTCTCGACTACGAGGCGATCTATATTCTCGAATCTTCGATGTTTGGGGCCGGGGATTTTGGCAGGCTGACCGCCACAGTCAACGGCACCTGGTTGGCCCGGGCTGAGCTTCAGACCATGCCCGATACAAAACGCTTCGGTATCGCAGGCGAGTTTCTGCCGTCGGCATTCAGCCTGACCAGCTCGCTGCCGCGGCATCGGGCCAATTTCAGTCTGTTCTATGACGGTCCGGCTGACTCATGGCTGCAGGGTTTCGATATCGGCGCGGTAGTCCACTGGGTCGCCCAATATGAAGATGACAATATCTCGTTGGTGGGTGGCAAACCACAAACCCCGAGAACTGATCCTGCCACTGGCCTGACAGGTAAAAAGGCGCGGAAAATAGCTCCGTGGACCACGCTTGACCTGATTGTATCGTACACGTTCAACCTGCCGCCGCCGGCTCCGGCCGAGGTGCCCGGCTTAGCCAAAGAGGGTGGTAAGAACGTGAGGATGGGCGGCAAAGACAAAAACGTCATGCCTGTCTCCACAGCCGAGTACAATCCCTGTGGATGGCGGGCTTGGTTAAATAACACGACGATCCAGCTTGGGATGCAGAACGTTTTGGACGCAGATCCGCCATTTGTTGCCGGCTCTTTTGAGAACGGCTACGATGAGTCGCTTGCCACGATCAAAGGCCGGTTCTGGTACGCCGGGATAAAGAAGAGATTCTAAAGTTAAGACTCGAATAATTCACAGCGGCCGGGCCTTCTAGCGAGGCCCGGCCGTTTGCTTTGGAGTGCGCAGACACCGTCCGCGCAGTTGTTTGCCAGCGATCGCATAGATTGTCGTGATCAGCGCAAATATATCCCCTAGACAAGGGCTCGTCGGTTTTCGTAGCGACGGCGCTCAAAAAACTGCCGGTCGTCGAAGGCTCACCCGGCTTTACTTGTGGTATGGCAGGCCTAGTTCGTAGAGTGCGATTTCATCCCGAAGTGCGTTGGCCAAAGTGGAGTTGCCCCGGATCTCGGCTGCTTGCAATGCCCGCCGAGCAGTTTCTCTCGCCTCGGCGAAACGGCCACTCCCTGCGCAAGCAACCGCGAGGGTGCGCAGATAATTAGGATCTTTGCCGCGAGAAAGTCGCACGGCCTGTTTGGCGAGCTCGATTGCTCGAGTCCCGTCGCGAATTGAAGCATCCGGGGAGGTCGCGAGGAGCCAAGCCAAATTGTTGCGAGCCAAAGGGTCTTGGCCAGAGATCTGCACCGCACGCTCGTACTCGGCGATTGCATCCTTCTGTAATTCTCCTCGTAGAAACGCGTCGCCCAGAGCAGTGTGGAAGCCCGCGTCGTTGGGCTGGGTTGCAATCGCCTTTTGCCATTGGGCAATCGCGTCGCCGATCCGGCCCTGCTCAAATAGAACAGTGCCAAGGTTGAGATAAGAATCGCCGTAATCAGGTCGCAGTTTCACCGCTTTCTCATAATGGCCAACCGCCTCACTTAGCAGACCTTTTCGGGCCAGGGCGTTGGCGAGACTATTCTCGATGAGCGCCCCGCCAAAGTTGTAATGCGCCGAAGCGTTGCGAGAGCGAATCTCCAATGCCGTCTCGAAATGCGAAATCGCGCTGTCCCATTCGCCGCGTTGGAGAAAAAGGTAGCCGAGATTGTTATGCGCCGTGTCGTTGTCAGTGGTAACAGAAAGAGCGTGGTTCCAGAGTGTCTCGCTGTTTTTCCAATACGACGTCTGCACAAACGCGCGCCAGCTCAACGCGATGACGATTACTGCCGCAATGGCGGTGCGGAATGGCTTGTAGCTATGGCCTTGGTAGCCCTGCCGAACCTCTGCGAAGGCGTGTGGGCCGTGTGCTCGGACTCCGCGTGATCCACTAGTGGCAGCCCGCTCGCCGGCGGTATCAGATCGCGAGCCAAAGCTGCGCGTCATTATGAGCGTCATCAGGTCCGTGATGCCCCAAACAATCACCAGATATAAACCGATCTGTGTCAGGTAGGTGTATCGATCCGCGCGTGCTTGCTCGCCGGCTTGTACCAGGCCGATCACCGGCACGAGCATCCCGAAATACCAAAACCAGCCGGTGAAAACGTACGGTCTTTCCTTCCGCCAATGGATTGCCAGCAGGCTGACTGCGATGAGAAATGCAGTTGCCAAAAGAACCTGCCAGAGGGGCAGCTGGTCATTAGGGTGAGGATAGAAAGCCGCCAGCCGGGCGGGCCAGAACATCTGCCAAATGTAGGCAACGCAACTGACAGCCGCGTTGTTCAGTCGCCATGCGAATGGCAACTGGTCGATCGCTCCTGCACTGTAGAGCTGTGCCAGCAATGTCACCACGGACGAAAGAGCAGACAATGCAAACAAAGGAATCTTTTCCGTTATCAGGCCACTGACCTTTGACCACTGACTACTGGTTGCTGCTTTCCGCTTCGTACCCTTTGCGAAGGCGGGATCGTTGATTCTACCGAGCGGCCAGTAATCCAAAAGCAGAAGAAGGAATGGAACAGTCACCAGCATTGGTTTCGACATCAGACCGAGAGCGAACAAGAGCAGCACGAGCAGGTAGGATGTGAGCGAGGGCGCGTGGACATAGCGTATATAGGCGCCGAGAGTCAGCATGAAAAATACGGCGCTCAACACGTCCTTCCGCTCAGAGATCCAAGCTACCGATTCCACGTGCAACGGATGAATTGCGAACAGCGCCGCGACAAAAGCGCTTCGCCATAAAGTCCCTGTCATTTGTCGCAGCACGAGAAACAGGAGGATGACATCGACGGCGTGCAAGAGAATATTGGTGAAATGATGCCCGGCCGGCTTCAGTCCATAGAGCTGGCAATCGACCATGTGAGAAATGGTCGTGAGCGGGTGCCAGTTACCGCCCAATGTGTGCGTAAAAGCCCAGGAGACCCCTTCTAGCGATAGGCCTGCGGCGACCTTTGCATTCTCATAAACGTACTGTGGATCATCGTAGGTGACGAATTGATCTCCCAGGGTCTGACCGAAAATCAACCACGTGATCGCCGCAAGGACAGCACATATCGCGAGAACTACTCCGCATTTGGGAGTCATTGAGCGGATGGAAACGTGTTTTGCCATTCCTGAAGACTGGATCGACCATGTGTAGCTCACTCCGCTATGTGTATCAAATCACTCCAAGATCTTGTTGCTCGTCATGCGATCGCTAGGGAATTCCAGTTGAAGAAATGCCCCGGAGTTAACAAGATTCGGCTAATTTAATCGACTGAACTCACATTGGGAGATCTTGGTGCTAATATCTCATTTGAGTGATAAGTGGGACAGATTTATCGATTGCGCCTTGCTCCGCTCGAAATGACATGGAGCATTAGTTAATGACCAAGTCCGCTACCCCGGCCGTTGTTAGCGAACGGCCCGACGTACAAAGACCGGTGTGGCAACGAGACTGGCTTTCGGCGTTCCTCTTAATCGCCCTCGTTTTTGTGTCCTACGCCCGAGTCCTTAATGCCGGATTCATTTGGGACGACGAATCGCATCTGACGCAGAACCCGTGCGTCGTCGGACCGTTGGGATTGAAGGATATCTGGACGACTACGCGAGCGGTCTATTACCCGCTGGTGCTCACTACCTTTTGGACTTTGCACAAGTTCGTCGGCCTGAGTCCGTCGCCGTACCACATTCTCAACGTGCTCATGCACGCAGGCTCGGCGGTGTTGCTGTGGCGCGTGTTGCGAGAACTTGGTGTTCGCGGGGCGTGGCTCGGGGCAGCACTTTGGGGGCTGCACCCGGTGATGGTGCAATCGGTTGCGTGGGTAACCGAGTTGAAAAACACTCAGTCGTGCCTGTTTTACCTTTTGTCGATCCTCTGCTTTTTGAAGGTGGACTCGGAAGGAACGGGCAATCGCCTGCGCTGGCGGCGACTTGGTTGGGCACTTCTGTTTTTTGTCATGGCGATCGCGAGCAAACCTTCCACGGTGATGTTGCCGGCCGTGCTCGCCCTTTGTATCTGGTGGCGCAGAGGTCAAATCCAATCGCGTAACCTCATGGCCCTAATTCCGTTCGTTCTGATTTCTGCGCTCGCGAGTGTTTGGACGATTTGGGAACAGAAATTCCACGCGGGCGCCAGCGGTCCGGAGTGGGCGCAAACTTGGCCGGAACGACTCATCATAGCTGGACGCACGATATGGTTTTATCTCGGCAAACTGATCTGGCCCCATCCCCTCATTTTCGTTTACCCGCGGTGGGAGATTAGTCTGTCACGACTGACCGCCTATCTGCCGCTTCTGGCAGGGTTGGTCGGCCTGGTTATTTTGTGGCTCACCCGTGGAAAATGGAAGCGCTCCGTATCGTTTGCGGCCGCATACTTTGTGATTTCGCTATTTCCCGTCCTGGGCTTTTTCAGCGTTTATTTCTTCCGCTATTCGTTTGTAAGCGACCATTTCCAGTATCTCGCGAGCATGGGACCGCTTGCCTTAGCCGGAGCTGGCATCACAGAGGGGATCGCTGCCACTGGATGGAAATCGTCTTTCCGGCCGGCGGTATGCGGGCTACTCTTGCTCGTACTCGGCGTTTTAACGTGGCGCCAAAACGCCATTTATCACGATATCGTAGCGTTGTACACAGGAACGTTGGCAAAAAATCCTGGTTGTTGGATGGCTCATTACAATTTGGGTATCGCTCTTCGCGCTAAAGGCGAAACTGACCAGGCAGTTGCCCATTATCGTCAGGCTGTGGCCCTGCGGCCGGGTTACGCGGAAGCACATTATAATCTCGCACGCATTCTCGTGGAGAAGGGCGAATTTGAGGAGGCGATCGTCCATTACGAAAAAGCGCTCGCTGTAAATCCTGCCGACCCGGAAGCGCACAACAACCTCGGCAGTACGTTTTTTCAAATCGGCCGAGTGGACGAGGCGATCGTTCACTACCAAAAGGCCTTGGCGATTCAGCCTGATTACGCCGATGCCTCCTGCAATCTGGCGAACGCCCTTCTTTCCAAGGGCGATATGGACGGCGCGATCGTCTATTACTTAGCTGGGCTGGCCTTATCGCCGAATCACGCCGAGGCCCAGTACAACCTTGCAAGTGCTCTACTTCGAAAAGGCCGAACAGACGAGGCCATTACTCATTACCAGAAAACACTCGAATTGCAGCCTGGCAACGCAGATGCCCATGCAAACCTGGGAAGCGCATTTCTTAAGAAAGGCCGTCCGCAAGATGCGATCGCTCACTACAGAGAGGCTCTCAGGAGTGCTCCGGAAAATGTGGCCGCGCAAAGCAATCTTGCCTGGCTGCTGGCGACTTGTTCAGATCCATCACTTAGAAACGGATCGGAAGCGGTTTTGTGGGCTGAAAAGGCTAGCCGTCTGTCTGGTGGAAATCGGCCAGTTATTCTACGGGTCCTTGCTGCGGCTTACGCCGAGACCGGCCGTTTTACCGACGCAATACGAATCGCTGAACACGCGTTGCAGCTAGCTGATGCCAAAGACGATAGCATTTTAATCAATGCGCTTCGCAAGGAAATCGCTCTCTACCAGTCTGGTCTTCCTTATCACAAGGAACGGGGATAGCTGCCGGCTCCCGGAGACCGCTAATTAGGCGGAGACGTTTGACGCAGTGGCAACGCCTAAGGATGATCCACTCGCGGGAAATGTCATATAGAGTCACTAGCTGGCCGCTTGGTTCTCGATCGCGCGTCTGGCTCTTCGTTCTAATCTTGGCCGCAGCTACGGTTTTCGCCTACCGCCCCGCATGGCATGGCGGCTTCCTCTGGGATGATGATGCTTATGTGACGAATAACGAGTTGCTGACCGCGCGCGACGGTTTGCGCCGGATTTGGTTTTCGTTCGACTCCCCGTCACAATATTTCCCGCTGGTTTATACCACTTTTCGGATCGAGCACGCGCTTTGGGGGCTGAACCCGTTGGGTTATCATTGGGTCAACATTCTTCTTCATGTCGCGAACGCTCTGCTGGTCTGGCGGCTCCTGGCGCGTTTGAACGTGCCCGGCGCGTGGCTGGCTGGAGCGATTTTCGCGCTGCACCCGGTGCAGGTGGAATCGGTCGCCTGGATCACGGAACGAAAAAATGTGCTCATGGGATGTTTCTTCTTGCTCACGCTGCTTGCCTGGGCGGTCTTTGTCGACGAGCGAACCAAGCGGCCATGGCGCTTCTACGGACTGGCACTGGTCCTTTATGGGCTGGCGCTTTCGGCCAAAACCACCGCATGCACGCTACCGGCGGCGTTGCTCTTGATTTTGTGGCTGCAAAGAAAGCGGATCAATTGGGAAAGTATTCTTCAGATCGTCCCATTTTTCCTTCTTGGTTTGGGGATGGGCTTGGTCGCGGTCTGGTGGGAACGCTACCATCAAGGCACGCGCGGGGCACTCTTTGCGCTGGGTCCCATCGAGCGCATCCTCATCGCCAGCCGCGCCGTTTGGTTCTATTTGGGCAAACTGATTTGGCCATCGACTCTGACTTTTATTTATCCGCGATGGACAATCTCGCCGACCCACCTTCTGGACTATGTATGGTTGTTGACGGCAGTTGGATTATGCGCGGCGATTTACTTCGCGAGACGCTACGTCGGGCGGGGTGTGGAGGTCGCGGCGGTGTTCTTTGTGGCAACACTCAGTCCCGTATCGGGTTTGATCATGCTCTACACATTTCGCTACGCGTTTGTGGCGGATCATTACCAGTATTTGGCCTGCATCGGACCAATTGCGCTGGTTTCGGCAGGTGTGGCAAGTCTAGCTGGCACTTTCGAAAGGAGCCGTCCTTTGATCTTTGGCACGGCGGTCGCCATGGTTGCGACCTTGGCGGTGCTGACTTGGCGGCAAAGCACGATGTATGCTGACATCGAAGCGCTCTGGCGGACGACGCTGGCAAGAAACCCCACCTGCTGGATGGCTCACAATAATTTGGGCATCGTACTTTTTCAGAAAGGCGAAATTGACGAGGCAATCGCTCATTACCGGAAAACTTTGCAAATGCAGCCAGATTTCTCGGACGCGGATTATAATCTTGGCAACGCGCTTCTCCAAAAAGGTGAAACCGACGAGGCCCTTCTCTATTGCCAGAAGGCAGTAATGCTTCAGCCGTTTGATCCTGACGCCCAGGTTGCTCTCGGCAATGTTCTTTTCCAAAAGAGACTAGTGGATGACGCGATCGTTCGTTATGAAACAGCGCTGGCGCTGCGGCCTTATTATGTCATTGCTCTCTATAGTCTCAGTACTGCCTTGCTCCAGAAAGGCGAACTAGACGCAGCAATCTCCCATTGCCGAGCTGCCTTGTCGATCCAGCCTGAGCATGCAGAAGCGCGCATTAATCTTGCCATTGCTCTTGATCAAAAGGGCCAAGTTTCGGACGCAATCATGAACTACGAAAAGGCTTTAACGATCTCTCCGCGATCCGTTCCTGCATTAAACAATCTCGCTTGGATATTGGCCACCTGTTCTAACGCGTCATCGCGAAATGGCAACAAAGCGCTCGAATTGGCTCGGCAGGCCGATCAGTTTTCAAGCGGCGCGAATCTGATCGTTCGCCGCACACTGGCCGCGGCTTATGCAGAGACCGGGCAATTCGCGAAGGCGATTGAGATTGCGCGAGACGCCTTGCGGCTGGCGGAGGCGCAAGGCGACAGCGCACTGGCCGCGCAGCTCCAAAAAGAAATCGCGATTTATCAGGCGGGATCGCCTTACCGCGAAGCACCGAACTAGGGGTCTCTTGCTTTCGTTCATGGATACTGCACGTGTGCGGCAAAGAAGAGCTAGTAGCTATGGTGGGCGGTGGACACCTACGGGACTCGTATCGCGCAGCGGCGAGTTCATTCGATAGAGCGCGATATTCTGTTGAAGCTCGGCTGCCAAATGAGCGTTGCCCTGGCCGATGGCTAGCTCCAAACCGCGCTCCGCAGTATGGACTGCTTCGGCAAAGCGGCCACTCTCGGCATAAGCAGCAGCCAACGTTCGAAGAATGATTGCATTCTTACCACCAGAAAGTTGTAACGCCTGCGCTGCCAGTTGGACTGCCTGTGTTCCGTTTCGGACCGATTCTTCCGGATAAGTTGCAAACACCCATGCAAGGTTACTCTTGGCGTTCCCGTTTTCCGGCTGCATCGCCAGGGTTTCCTGCCATTGCTCAATTGCTTCCCTAACGCGCCCCTGCTGGATAAGGACAGTGCCAAGAATATTGCGTGCCTCCACGTTGTCCGGCTGGATTTCCAGCAATTTACGATAATGCAACATCGCATCGGCCACTTGACCCTTTTGAAGAAAAGCCTTGGCAAGATTATCATGGGCCGGCGCATTTTCGGGCCGCAGATCCACAGCGGTTTGAAATCGAGAGATGGCCTCGTCCATCTGCCCGCGTCCCAGGAAAATAATACCCAGATTGTTCTCAGCGACATCATTGTCTGAGGTCACTGCAAGGGTGTGGGTCCAGAGCGTTTCGCTATTGCGCCAAAAGGAAGCTTGATTCCACGCGTGCCAGGTCAAAGCGCCGAGCAGGATCGCGGCTCCGACGGCTGCAATTTGCCGTTGGCGATGCCATGAAGCTGACAAATCCGCGACAGCCCAGGCGGCCAAGACATATAGGCCAATCTGCGGCAAATAAGTGTATCGATCGGCCCGGCCCTGCCATCCGACTTGAATCACGCCGATCACCGGCACCAGCATGCCCAGATACCATAGCCATCCAGTGATAAAGTAAGGCCGTTTTCTCCGGAGAACGATCCCGGCCACGGTGATGGCGATCAGAACTGCGAGTGCCAAGACGATTTCCCAAATCGGCAAGCGATTTTCAGGATGCGGATAGAAAACCGCCAGCTTCACCGGCCAAAGCATTTGCCAGATATAGGCGATGTAGGTCACCACGGCATTGTTGAATCGTAATGACACTGGCAAATCTTCGGTCCAGCCGAGGGCCTGTCGCTGGGCAAGAAATGTAACGGTGCCCGAGATCGCCGAGAGTGCGATCAGCGGGATTTTTTCCAGGATCAGTCCCGAAAGCTTTCGGGATTGTCGTTCCCACCAATCGAGCCACTTGGCTTTCGATTCGACCGGGGTCGCCGGAGCAAATCGCTTAAGTGGCCAATAATCCAGAAGCAGAAGGACAAAAGGGAGCGTCACCAGCATCGGCTTGGACATTAAGCCAAGAGCGAGAAGCGCTGCCATCGTCAGATAGCGCGCAATTGATGGCGCGCGCGCATAGCGCATATAGGCGCCCAGAGTGAGCATGAAAAATACTGCGCTGAGGACGTCTTTTCGTTCGGCCACCCATGCCACCGATTCCACATGCAAGGGATGAATCGCGAACACTGCCGCAACGAAAGCGCTTCGCCAAAGTGCGTCTGTCATTTCCCGTAGCACTGCAAATAGCAGGAGCACCGCCACGGTATGCAGTAAAACATTGGTAAAGTGGTGACCTCCCGCCTTCAATCCGTATAGCTGGCAATCCAGCATGTGGGAGATTGTCGTCAGCGGATGCCAGTTCTGGGCATGAACGTGGCTAAACGCCCAAGCAATGCCGGCCAGGTTAAGCCCGCCTGTTATTTTAGTATTTTCATAGACGTAGTTCTGATCATCGTAGTTAATGAAGTCGTCACCGAGGGTCTGACCAAAGACCATCCACGTGATTGCCGCGAGAAAAACGCAGACGCTGACAGTCAACCAGCGGCGGTTCGTTTTCGGTACAGCTATTGATTGAGAACTAATAAAGGTGCACGCGCAGCGTTAAAATTTCGCGAGAAAAGACGGCCTAAGATTTCCGTTCGCAGATCAAAACATAATTTTCCAACTGTGGCAGCGGACGCGGCACATCCCCAAAATAATAATGGGTGCGATCGAATGCACTGAGATCGACCAAGCCGGTTACCGAATAATTTTGCGGGATATAATCATGTGCCCAAGTGAAGATCAACCCATCGGATCCGGGTCGCTTCAACCAGGAGTCGGTCATTCCCACGAAGATCAAATATTTTGGACGCGCGCGTTCGATCTCGTGAATCATTTCCCGTTGCATCTGGTGCGCGTAATGTTGTGGTTCCATCAGCGCGTAAGTATAGAGGTAGCCCGTGGCCGAGTGACGTTGCGAATAAAAATAAATCTGAGGCTCGGAACCCAAGACTGCAATCGTGTCGGTCGGAGCGGAGTGTTCCCGTATATATTGCGCAACCCGGACCGATTCCGAGAAAGGACTTTCAGGATAAATCATACGAGAAGCAGACTCCACAGGAGCGATGAAGAGAAAACTTCTCTCTTGAAAAATCGGCAAGCTTAGCGCCGCGCCAAAGAAGAGGAAGGGGACGAGGCGGACCGGGCTCAGATGACTCTTCAATAGGTCCGAGACCCTCACGGCGGCGAGAGCGGCCAGTAGCGAAATTGCTGGAAGGAGCAAAACAAAATAGTGGGGGCGAAAGTAGAATCCCGGACAAACCGCGGCCGCTGCAAACACCAGCAGGCCGATCAGGAAACTTGCGTTGGCGCGCATCATCGGATCCCACGCAGACACAACCAGACCAATTCCAGCCAATATCCACAGCGCCCAACCACTTCCAATCACACTCGTAACAACCTGAACGAAGATGTGCATCCCCTCGGTCAGAGGTACCAAGCCGCCATATTGGCGCGCATAGTCGACTGTCCAGAACCAAAATTTCGCGAAAACGCCAGCCCGCCACAGAAAAAAGCAGGCAATTCCGAAAGGCATGATCGCGCCGCAGCTGAACGCGGCAGTTTGCACGAGAGTTTTCTTTAACCCGACGCGGGCTCGACAATCGCGATAGAAAAGATAGCTCGCGCCGAACAGAACAAAAAACACGGCCGGCTGTTTCATCAGCAACCCAATTCCAAAAAGCGCGCCGCTGGCGAAAAGAATTGGCAGTGATTGTCGATCGGGCTGGCGAAGCAAGAGCAGTGCTCCGCTGAGCACCGACAGTACTACGAAGTGCGTCGCATGAGCGGCGAAACCCAAAACCGACGGGCTGACTGAAAGCACTGCGTAAGTTGCAGCAGCAGCAATTCCCGCCGTCGAATTCACCAGTCTTCGACCCAGGAAAAAGACGAGCGCAACCGTGGCAGCGTTCAGGAAGAGCAAGCCCAAATGAATTCCGGTGATCGTTTGCCCGAAGATCGACATCATCACCGCATAAGCGGCATAACTTCCCGGGAACTTCATATTGTAGGCGAGTTTGTACGGCGGAATGCCCTGCAACATGAGTTGACCGGTATAGGCGTATTCTCCTTCGTCGCGCTCAAGCGGAATTCCAAGAAGGCGAATCCGAATGGCGACCGTCAGGCCAAGAACGGTCGCCGCCAAAATCCACCACGCGATGCGCAGGAATCTGTTATGCCTCTCGATCTTGTGTGTCACGGAAGGGTTTATTGCAGCCACAAGCAACGGGTCGCAAATAAGCGAATTTCCACTGCAACATCCGACGGCATGGCGAAAAAACTAGACCGTTCCCAATAAATCGCGTGGGCCGGCCCGGGATTGGCACAGGCGCTGCTTATAGAGGCCATAATCATTATGGTTCTCGTAAGCATCCGACCTTACCCCGTCAAAAAGATCTTTCTCGTTCTTATCGGATTGATCTGCCTCTCTTCCATTTCTTGTTTCGCTCAATCGCTTTACTTCACGGTCAGCTCCACACCTTACGATAAGCAAATGACGAGAATCCGCCCGGTTCTCTTCTGCAAGAGTGGCGGGGGTAGGCAAAATCTTTCCCTCGCTCTTGTGAACCACTGGATTGAGGATATTCGAGCCATTCCCTATGGTTTTACTCCTGAATGGAAAACCCCGGCAGAGGTGGAGTCAGCTGTTGTGGCCGATTGTAAAGGTAAAGCGGTCGCCCTTTACCAAAGGATGCAATCGCACGGTGCGGAGCATATTCACCTGGTTATCGGCAAGCGTACCTTTATCAGTCGTAAGACCCATGCCTGGCTGGAGTGGAACACTGATGGCAGGGCTTACGTTCTCGATCCCACCTTCAACTGGGCAGCCTGCCGCGCGGATCAACTCGGCAACGACGCTTACATTCCGTTTTACGCGTACGCCGGGAGCCGAAAGTATCGCGCGGCTGCGGCCGCGCTTTACGCGAAAAACTAAATTTCTCGGGCTCGCATCCGGCTACTTGCGTTCTTTCCAACCATTTGCTTGGGAATTGGAGCGCCACGTTAACCATCGACCGTTGCGGCGCGAGTTCTGTCGCCGCTTCGGTGTACGCTGCAGCCGTTTCGTTCAGCGAAACGCGGTGTAGCTGCCGACAAAAAAATTAGACTGAATGAAAATTTGTATTGCCAGAGGCGGGGCGGGTGGCTATGATCGCTTTTGGTAGCTATGGAAATTATATGAGCACCTCTACATCTTTGCACGCCCAAATTTGCCCTCTTGCCTGCTGCCTTTTTCTCGGTCACGCCTCCGGTCTATTCGCTACGGAATTAGTGCTTGAAAAAGTTCCACCGCTCACGGTCGAGCAAGCGTCGGCTTACCCGCAAAATCTTGCTCGTTATTATCTTGGTGCAAAGGTCGAAGCGGCGCGGCAAAGCCAGCCGATCGCGGCCTTGCAACTTAGTTCCAAATCGGAAGACACCAACACTGCGGAGGCTGCTCTGTTGTGCGATGATCCGACAGTTGGCTACGCGTTGCCAAGTGGCAGCACGACTTTGCTTGTTTCATTTGCGAAAATTGAAAACGTCGACAGCATTTCGTTTCTTAACCGCGGCGCCAAAGGCGATGTGAAGATCGCGATTTCGAGCGCGAAGTTACCCGCGGACAGCCCGCAATGGCATGACGTTTCGCAACAGGAACTGACCTCCGATGCAGTGAAGGCGAAGCTCGGTCCAAGTGAAGCGAAGTATGTCCGGTTGACTTTTGACGTAACAGAGCCGGGACGCATCGCGGGATTCGGCGTTTATTGCACCGCGACGGTGTCAGATTTCACCATGGCGCGTCCGCGTAAGCTTAATGTGCAAGAAAAGCCGGATAGCTTTGGGTTGATCAGTTACAGCCTGACCGACCTGCACGCAAAGGCGCGCGCGCTCTACGTCAGTTCAGGAGAGGATCTCAAACAAGCGAATAACATGATCGACGGTCAACCGGCCACGAGCTTCACTTTCGCTCCAACCGATGTGGTGCCGACGGCAATCATTGATCTCGGCAAAAACACGACCCTGCGCCGGATTTCCGCACTCTACTCGTCGCGGCCGGGGAGCATCGATTTTTTTGTCCTGCGATCGTTGCCTGGCTCGGGTCGTGAGACCACCGCGGAAGACGCGCCAAAGACCCTTCATTTCGATGACAGCACGGTGGCTGATCTGAAACCGATCGGTTCTGTAGTCGATGACGGCAGTGGCCGCGCCGCGATCGACTTTCCGGAAACGAGTGGTCGTTATATCATGTTGAAATGGAATCCGAAGGAGCAACAGGACACGCCTTTTTCGGTTGCAGAGCTCGCTACCTTCGGCGGAAACCAGCCCACCAGCCTGATGGCTGCTAATATCGCGGGCCCAAGTCGGGAAGGAATTGCGTCTGAGGGGAAAGCTGTTGAGGAGGGGTTCAAAGAATTGCGAGCCGGCAAGGAGATGCCGGAGGAGGGACCGCCAGCCGAAGGGCCTCCTCCGAATCTGCCTGCTCCGCCGCCTTTCACTTTTGTTCCTGAAATTGTGCCTGTCAGTCCCGACTAATAATTTCTCACGCACGAGCCCGTCGATTGGAAAGCACGCTGATCGACGGGCTTTTTGTTTTTGCGGTGGCAGTTGATCGCCAGGATACGCAGCAAGAGTTACAGCCCGGTTACTACAGCTCGTCGCGAACGATTTTGAAAATGGTCGTGTTCTCTACCGAGCCTGTCAACGCGTCCGTTCCTGGGCCACTTCCAAACGCAACGACGTCATCGAGGGTACTGAGCGCCGACTTCGAGTAAAACGCGGCCGGCTCCAGAGGCTCCGCTTCGGGTTGCGCGTTGATGGTGCCTGGCACTTTCGCTGCGCCGTAAGAGCTGGCGCCATTTGGACCAGTCGCCCAGGTAATCCATGGCTCTCCCGCGGAATTGAGGCCCAGCAACGCGATTCCGCTGTCCTTGCGAAATGGAAAACCACTCAAGCTCATGCCACCGATCGCAACATCCCCGCAAACAATGATTGTCGATCTTTGCCCGGCATAACGTCGCGCAACTGCAACCGCGCGGTCTAATTCCGCCGTTTCACCAAGCGTTCTTTCCCCGTTGTTATCCTGCGCCGCTTTGCGCATCAGTCCCGCATCGACCAGGAGCAGATACCCGCCGGCATTGTATTGCAGCAATTCAATCGCGCGACGCACCATGTCCGCAAGGCTGGGTTGTTCGCGTCGCTCTTCGAGTTGGTTCGCAAACGCGAGTTCCGCGCTGCTAAAAGCGCCGAAAAGTTTCGGACGGCGCCATGCGGGAATCGTTTCCAGCTCCGCCCGCGTGCGCACAATGTCGAAACCGTTGCGGCGCAGTTCGAGCAAAAGATCGCGGCCATCCTGCCTCTCTCCGCCTTTTGTCTCCGGAAGAAACGATCCGACGCCACCGCCCATGGCAATGTCGATCTTTCCGCCTTCAACGAATTCGCGTGCGACGCTGTCAACGTCGTTTGGATCGGCCGGATGCGCGTAAAAAGCCGCGCTCGTTGGATTGGTCAGTTTCGCATTCGTTACCAGGCCCGTAGCTCGTCCACGCTTGCGCGCCAATTCGACGATGCTCGTGAGTGGTTTTCCATCGCCATCGACAGAGATCGCTCGATTGTTCACTCTCACTCCGGTGGCCAGCGCGGTTGCGGCGGCAGCCCGGTCCGGAACGGCGAAATCTTTCGAGTAATTGATCAGCAGGGCGAGATGATTCATCGAGTCGAAGGTGAGACGCGCGTCCGCGCCGCCCACGTAGAGGCGTGTTGCAGCCAGTCGGCCCGGTGCGAGTCCCTCTCCGATAAACAGAATAATTCCGAAAGGCTTCTGCACGACCCAATGTTGAAAATAAAGAACGCCGAGGCCGGCAAAGGCGAGGAGGCAGAAAAGCGCCAGCAATTGGTTGCGCCACTTCACGTGGGCGATGTAGATGCGCGTACTCCGCGTTGTCAACGAAAGAACCGCTTGTCGATCTTCCCAATCGTCGGCAAAGTGCGCTCCGTATGGCGAGTCCGGTCATGCTCATCATTCGCGACGGCTGGGGCATCAATCCCGGCGGTCGGAACAAAAGCGAAGAAAATGGAGACGCAACACTTCTCGCGCGCACACCGTTTCACGACAAGCTCTATCGGGATTATCCCGGCGCTAAATTGAGCGCCAGTGGACGCGATGTCGGTTTGCCCGCCAGCCAAATGGGCAACTCAGAAGTTGGCCATCTTAACTTGGGCGCGGGCAGGATTGTTGATCAG
Organism: Verrucomicrobiota bacterium; assembly: GCA_003219265.1. GTDB lineage: Bacteria > Verrucomicrobiota > Verrucomicrobiia > Chthoniobacterales > UBA10450 > AV133. The sequence continues at coordinate 19,590 of QHQE01000001.1, read as the reverse complement.
GATCTAACCCGAATTAACAAAGCTATCGCGGAGGGCGAACTGGAGCGTAACCGAGTCGCGCAAGAAACGTTCGCCGGCGCGCGTGGTCACCGCCTGCATCTGCTCGGCCTCGTTTCCGACGGCGGTGTGCACAGCCATTACTCGCATCTGATTGCGCTGGCAAACGCAGCCAAGGAAGCAGGCGTTACTAAAATCTTCGTTCACGCTTTCACCGACGGCCGTGACGCTTCGCCGACCGGTGGCGCGCACGATTTGCAAGTTTGCGAGAATGAGTTGAAGCAGAGCGGCGCGAAGATCATGACGATCGTCGGCCGTTACTTCGCGATGGATCGCGACCGTCGCTGGGATCGAACGAAAAAAGCCTGGGACGCGATTGTTTTCGGCCGCGGCGAAGTTTGCAAATCTTCGCCGGCCGATGCCTTGGCTCGGCAGTATGAACTTGGCAAGACCGACGAGTTCATGCCGCCGCTCATTTTTACAGACGCAAATGAGCAACGCATTCGCGACGACGATACGGTTCTGTTTTTCAACTTCCGTGCCGATCGCGCGCGGCAATTGTCACAAGCATTTATTTTAAAAGACTTCAATGGCTTCGATCGGGAATCGTGGCCGCGAGTTCATTACGTCACACTCACGCAATACGATGTCACTTATCCTTCGCCGTTCATTTTTGCTCCGGAAAAGCTCGTGCAGATTCTAGGCGAAGTCGTGAGCGCGGCCAGCAAGTCGCAGTTGCGCGTCGCCGAGACGGAAAAGTATCCGCACGTGACCTATTTTTTTAACGGCGGAATCGAGCGCGCATTCCCTAAAGAGGACCGGAAGATCGTGCCTTCGCCCAAAGTTGCGACCTACGATTTACAGCCGGAAATGAGCGCGCCGCCAGTCACGGACGAGGTGTTGGCCCGGATAGCGAATTACGATTTCATCGTGCTGAATTTTGCGAATCCGGACATGGTTGGCCACACCGGCATCCTGAAAGCGGGGGTCAAAGCGGTGGAAACGGTGGATGAATGCGTTGGGAAGATCATTCCGAAGCTTCTTGATCTTGGCGGTAAGTGCATCGTGACGGCCGATCACGGGAACTGCGAACAAATGCGCAACGCCGACGGTTCGCCGAATACGGCGCACACGACAAATCTCGTGCATTGCATTTACGTCGCGCGCGATGCCGCCAAGTTTCGCTGCGAAGATGGGATTCTCGCCGATGTCGCTCCGACGCTTCTTTTTTTGCTCGGAATGAAACAGCCAGCGGAAATGACCGGGCGCAACTTGCTTGTTCCGGTTTCCGGGAAACACCCGAGCAGTTAGCAACATCGACCTCGCACCGTCACGACGTCGTCGAACGTGATCTCAAGTTGTCGATTCAACACGCGCGTTCCGGCCGCAGCGATTCGCTGGAGAAAACGTAATCGATTTTCGGGAGCATTTTCGTGTCGGACCGGTTTGCGCGCTAACGAAATGGCGCCATCGGATTCCACCAGCGCGCCCCATCCAACAGGAATTTCTATCTCCTCAAACAATTCGTTAGGCAAAACGAGAAAGAACAAATTCGCACAGCGATAACGAAGTAGTTTTTCGAACTTGGTGCAATCGAAGAGACAATTTTGCAGCGCGGACAACTCGCGCAAAACGCGCGCATAACCGTGATGTTCGATCGCTGCGAAATCGTACGAATCAAATTCGGGAAAAAGTGAGTCCGCGATTCGGAGATTCGGATAATGCACGCGCAAATTTCTTTCGAGAATTTGGCGGCGGCGATAAACAGTTTCTAACCGTGCGCGGACGGCAACGCTGCAACAATTGTCTCTTCGCAAATCAGGCAGCGCCTGTTTGCATTCGAAGATCGCGGTCAACCCGACTCCGCTCGGCTTTGGTCGATAAGCGGCGACATCGGCGCGATATCGGCAATGAGGCAAACTCACTTCGAGCGCGCAAGCGGAGTAGCCTTGAGCCTGCGCCCAAAGCAACGCGAGACGTTTCAAACGCGCATGGATCAAAGTTTCCGCGCGACCGTTATTCAATTTCGCGTCCATTCCGCCAATTCTCGCGCCCAGTAAGTGATGATGATGTCGGCGCCGGCGCGCTTGAGCGAGGTCATGATCTCGAGAACGGCCGCGCGCTCGTCCACGATGCCTTTTTCGGCCGCGGCTTTAATCATCGCGTATTCGCCGCTCACATGATAAGCCGCTGTCGGCTTGCCAAAACGTTCGCGCACCCGCCATAGGATGTCGATGTAGGGCAGAGCCGGTTTCACCATCACGATGTCGGCGCCTTCCTCGATATCGAGCGCGACTTCGCGCAGCGCTTCGTCCGCATTTGCGCAATCCATCTGGTACGATCGGCGATCGCCAAATTGCGGCGGGCTTTCCGCGGCGTCGCGAAACGGTCCGTAAAAGACGGAAGCAAACTTCGCCGCGTAACTCAGGATTCCAGTTTGATCAAAACCGTCCGCGTCGAGCGCCTCGCGAATCGCGCCGATGCGACCGTCCATCATGTCGCTTGGTGCCACCAGGTCGGCGCCGGCCTGGGCATGGGAGAGCGCGGTTTTGACCAGAAGATCGACAGTCTCATCGTTCAGAACATGGAAGTGATCATCATCGATGCGCGTGACGCCGCAATGACCGTGACTCATGTATTCGCACAAACAAACATCGGTGATCGCGACGATTTCCGGACATTTTCTCTTGATCGCGCGCAATGCTTTTTGCACGACGCCGTTTTCCGCGTAAGCCCCACTGGCCTGTTCATCTTTTTTTTCCGGGATTCCGAAAAGCAGGATGGCTTGCAGCCCCACGTCCCGGGCGCGCTGCGCTTCATCGACGATCCCTTGCATCGACAATTGAAAGACGCCTGGCATGCTCGCGATTGGCCGGCGCTGGTCGATTTTCTCGCTCACGAAAAGTGGCAAAACGAAATCGTGCGGGCTGGGTTTTGTTTCGCGCACGAGATTGCGCAAGGCCGGCGAACGCCGCAAGCGGCGCGGTCGATCCACCAATTTTCTCACAGACCGAGGCTACGCGTTCGGCGCAGGCGTCGCAAGCTCGCCATAGGACGAGTCCGTGTCGCCGCGGCGACCGGACTTGACGGGAGGAAGCGTTCCATGTAGCGCGTGCTTGGCGCGCCCGCCTTCTTTCCATGTCTCAAGCGGCCGATTACTTGTTGATCGATATCAGCAATTCGTTCACGAAACTGGCGTTCGCTTCGAAAACGCGAATTGTTCGGCCGAGACGAATGGCGACGGACAAATTGATGAGCGCTTGTCTTCGTCAATTCGTAAAGCGCCGAAAGATCGAGATGGTGGTTGTTTGTTCGGTTGTGCCCAGAAAAAATCGCGTTGTCCGCGCGGCTGCGGGAAACACAAAAGTGCTTTGGTTAAATTCGCGATTAAATCTTGGGGTTGGAATCGATTATCCACACCCGCGTTCGATCGGAGCAGACCGATTGGCCAATGCTGCCGCGGTGGCAAAGCTTTACGGTTGTCCTTCGATCGTGGTGGATTTCGGCACGGCTGTGACTTTCGATATTATTTCGAAACGCCGAAATTATGTTGGCGGAGTGATTGCGCCGGGTCTGGAGGCGATGACAAATTTTCTTTATCAGCGCACAGCTTTGTTGCCCAAACTCTCGTTGATAGAACCGCGCCGCGCCATTGGGAAATCGACAATTGCCGCGATGAGGTCCGGCGCCGTCTTTGGTTATCGCGGATTAGTGCGCGAGATTATCACCCGGATCAAAGCGGAGCGATTTCCGCGCGAGAAAGTTCACATCGTAGCCACGGGCGGCTACGCACAGTTAATCGCGGCGAAGTTGCGCGAGATCGACGCGATCCATCCGCATCTGACCTTGGAAGGGTTGCGCATCGTCGCGAATCTCAATTCGTAATCGCGCCCGCCAAAAGCCTGGTAGCTTCCCGGCGCAATTCTGCTAATTATAGCGCCAGAAAAGGGCTCCGGCTGGCTTGTAAATTTTATGCTTGTCATCGGTTGCGCAAAGGTTGTAATGCGAATGGCATGAACATTCGGAAAATCGCGGCCATCACAGTTTTGGTGTTCAGTTCCCTCGCGGCCACTAACGTTGCACCGTCGAAATCGGAACTGGAGGAAATGTATAACAAAGCGTTCCGGGATTTCGAGGCGAATAATTTTCCCGAGGCATTGAAAGAGCTCGATGCGATAGACGCTCGTCAACCGGATCTGGCGGAATCGCAAAATCTGCGCGGCGTAATCCTGATGCGGGAAGGCATCTACGACAAGGCGGAAGCAGCCTTGCTCGAAGCGGTGCGGATCGATCCGAAGTTTTGGAACGCGCGCTTTAACCTGGCGGAGATTCCGTTTCTCAAGAGAGATTGGGTGGGAGCTCGCACTCGTTTCCAACAGCTTCTCTCGAGTGACGTGGCCGGTCTGGAGGGTGAAGCGACGCAACTTATTCAATATAAGATTCTACTGACCTATCTGCTCGAGGGAAAAGAGAACATGGTCGATTCCATTCTGGCCAAGTTCGAGCTTTCGCCCGATACGCCGGCCGTTCATTACGCGAACGCCGCCATCGCGCTCCAACACAAGAAGAACAAGGAAGCAAGAGATTTGATCGTTGTGGCGGAGAAGAACTTTTCTCCACAACTGAACAAGGTTTTTGCAGAATCGTTGTATGAAGTCGGCTGGCTGGAAAAGCCAGCCGGCCAGACGCGCCCCTCGCTGCCGTTAGCGACTGCGGCCGAGCGCGCCGCAAAGACCAAAGCTTTGGCGCTCTCAAGTTTCGAACAAGCGCAACAAGCCGTCCAACAGCGTGACTTCGCGACGGCGCGGAAATTTATCGACGAGGCCAATGCGGCCGACCCGAATCAGGCGCCGATCCTCAATTTGCGGGGCGAGATTTTGATGGAGCAGAAGGAATTCGACGAAGCGGAAGCCGCGTTTAAGAAGGCGTCCAAAGTGGATCCGAAATTCCGCGAGGCGCAATACAATCTCGCGCAAATTCCGTTTAAGAAAAAAGATTATACACGGGCGCGAGAGCGCTTCGACGCGCTCTTTAAGCAGACACCAGGGGGCGATAAGAATCAGGCGGCGCAGATCATTAAGTTCAAGATCTACATGACGCTTTTGCTGGAAGGCAAAGAGAGCCGCGCGCAAAAGATGATGGAGCAGTTCCAGTTTACGGGAGACACGCCGGCGCTGTACTACGCGCAGGCAGCTTGGGAGTTTCAGCACAACAACCCGAACAAAGCAACCGACTGGATTGCATCGGCCAAAAAGATCTACTCGCCCGCCCTTAACAACCTTTTCGGGGATGCCTTCTATGATCTCGGCTGGCTGCAGAGTCCAGCGATGGTGGCTTCCTCCACTCCGACGACTGAAGCAGCCGCTGCCATGTCGGCGCCAACTGAATCCAGCCCGGCAATCGAGCCCAGCCCGATTCCTAGCGCTGTTGCAGCCGCAAATAATCCAGCCAAAGAAGCGAAGACGGAATCTTCGCCTTCTTCTTCTTCGCCGGCCGCGAGTCCGGTGATTGCTGGAATGGAGGCGACGAGTTCGCGAGCGGCCGAATCTCCCGTTGCGGTTACGCAGCCGCCCGTTGTGGCCTCAAATGAAGCCCCCGCGAAGCCGGAGGAGGCGGCTGCCGCTCCAGCAGCTGCGTTCTCGCCTACGGTTGAAACCCAGGTTGCGGCAGCATCGCCTTCCGCTTCCATCGCTGCATCGGCTGCTCCTGTCAGCCAGGGTGAACAACCTGCTGCTGCTCAATCGCAGCCTTCGGTGCTACCATCGGCCGCGCCTGCCAGCGCCCCGGCTGTCGTGGCTGCCACGCCAGCCACGGTGCTCGCCCCGACTCGCGTCCGAGAGTGGTCCCGGCCTGTCATGGGCGAGACGCCGCAGACGTTGCTCGTTGGCGGATTGCTCCTGGCCGGCATCTTCTTGTTGGCTTGGGTCATCGTTCCGTTGGCTCGGGTGATCGCTCCTGAGGTTCGCCGCCGCCTGACCAACATTACGATTTACCGCCAGGCAGCGCCCGTTACCGGACCACGCTTGGACGAAGTCACTCTCGCTCCATCACAAGAGCACTTGGCGACCGTGAGCAATCACTTCGTTGGTGGCCCGCGCCGGGTCTCGCTCCAGTTGAGAGCGTCGGAACCTTCGTTGCGACGCAGCGTTCTGCCGCTGGGGAAACTCGATCGCGCTTTCGGCGGAGGAGCAACTCTTGGCGCGGTGGAAACTTTCGCTTATCGCAATCCCGAGGCCGAAGTTGAGTTGGTGCCGCTCGCCGAGCCCATCTTTGAGTCCTCAGTTGGCCCTGTCCTCGAACAGGTTGAGATTCCAAGCGTCGACTTCACCCCAAGTGCCGAGGTTTTATCCCCAGTCATTCCGCCAATGCCGGAAATGCAAGAGCCCATCGAATGGACGAACGGCGCTCCTGCCGTTTCGGAAATGGCGGCCGCTGCTGTCATTGTGATGGGGGCTGCGCCCGTCGCGGAGCCTGTGTTTGAACCTGAAGTAGAACCGATCGACACCGAGTTTGAATCGTGGACGACGACAGCAGAGCCCGTGATCGAGCCTGAGATAGAACCGATCGGACAAGGACAACCGATTCCGTATCAAATGTCTGTCTCCGCGATGGAACCATCTGTGGAGGAAGCTGTCGAGACGCCCTCTTTTGTCCCGCAGGCCATTTCCACCGAGCCGTCAGTCCCGCAAACAACCATACCTGTAACCATGCCTGAACCGATCCAAATCCCAACCGCTCAAGTAACCAGAACTCCAGCCGCCGTAGGTGCACCGCAGCCCGCTGGCGCACCGCAGCCGGCCGGCGCCATGCACACCGCCGTGCAACTCACTTTCTCTTTCGAGATCGCCTCGATGCAACTTACGCCCACCTTCAAAATGGGTGCCTTGCAAGTGCGGCCGACCTCCAAGATCGTCACCATGCGTCTGGCTCCTACCCAACAGGGGCAGCCAGTAATGAATTTGCAGGTCACTTTCGAGATCGCAAAGATTCAGCCGGCGGGAGGAGCGCTTGGCAGTGTCCGATTGACTCCCTCTCAACAGCAGCGGCCGACGGCCACAGGTTCGCCTTCCTTTACGGTCGGAGGGTTGCAACTCGTCCCGAATTTCGAGGCTGCGCCTTTGCAACTGACTCCGTCGCAGCAAGGACAAGCCTCCGTCCTGATAACAGCTCCGTTCCAGATTGGGACGGTCGAGTTTTCACCGTCGTTTGAGATTGGGGCCATTGTCCTGAATTCGAATTCCAAGCAGGTTGCCGTGCAGTTGCCTGGTGCGGGCCTGGTCCCAAGCGAAGGCATCCCGATGTTCGAGATTGCAAACTTGCAGCTCACGGGCGCCGGCGAAATCGGAATGATGCAGCTCAATCTGCTCGGTCACGGCCCGAGGCGGGCGTAAAGCGAGTTGGATGGCTACGTTATATGCGGCGGAATCGTGGACTTCGCGCCGATGCCGCGCGTGCAACTTCTAGCTTACGATCTTCTGCCGCGTTTAACGAAATGGCTGCGATTGAGCGACCGTAGTTGCGTGGGCAGAAATTCTCCGTCTCGCCGGATCAATTTGCCGTCGAAATAAATCTCCCCTCCACCGTAGTCCGACCGCTGGATGCTTACCATGTCCCAGTGCACCTGGCTTCGATTCCCATTATCGGCTTCTTCATAAGCCTGTCCCGGCGTGAGATGAAACGAACCGGCGATTTTCTCATCGAATAATATGTCCCTCATCGGTTGCAGAACGTGGGGATTAAATCCGAGCGAAAACTCGCCGAGGTAACGGGCGCCGGCATCCGAATCGAGAATTTTGTTCAGCTTCTCCGTCTGGTTGCTTGTTGCATCGACAATCTTGCCATCGCGAAACTCCAGGCGGATGCCATCGAAGCCGGTGCTCTGATAAATGCTCGGTGCGTTGAACGCGACGCAACCCTGAACGGAATTTTTCACGGGGCAGCTGAAAACTTCGCCGTCGGGAATATTGCGATCGCCTCCGCAAATAACAGCTGGAATTCCCTTGATGCTAAAGCGGACGTCGGTGCCCGCCCCCTTAATCTCGACACGGTCCGTCCTTTCCATCAGCGCCTTAAGCGCTTTCATGGCCGGTCGCAGTTTGCGGTAATCCAGCGTGCAGACTTCAAAGTAGAAATCTTCGAAGGCCTCGGTGCTCATCCCGGCAAGCTGCGCCATCGACGGCGTCGGCCAGCGCAGCACCACCCATTTCGTTTTTTTGACCCTTTGATCTTGCACCGGCCGCATTTTCTTCGCCATCAACTGCATTTGCTTTACCGGCACATCAGAAAGCTCGGTGATGTTGTCGCTCCCGCGCACTGCGATGTATGCGTCCATCTTCTTCATGCGCGCGAGCTCATGGCTCGCCATTAGTTTCAATTGTCGATCCGACGCCCCGAGTGTGAGCGCGCGACTGACTCGAGCGCGGTGAATTTGTACAAAAGGAATCGCGCCGACCTTTCGTATTGCCTGAATGAGCGCGATCGGCATTTCATCAGGCACATCGAACGCTTCGATCAAGACGGTTTCGTTACGCTTGAGCCGTGTGGAATATTCCACCAGAAGTTTCGCGAGTTTGTCAAAGCGAAGATCGTGCATCGAATCTTATGATTCCATCGACAGTGCCGGATGCAACTCACGAACCCGACTTCATAAGTCTCGCTGCAAAAGCGCCATCAAAGTAGTCGCGAAATGGAATTGAATGCTTCGTCCGTTCCAATCGCAACATCGACAGGTCAGCCAGGACGCGCCGCACGAGTTCTTCATTTTCCTCCGGCTCCAGACTGCACGTGCTATAGACAAGCACTCCGCTCGGTCTCAATAAACCGAAGACCGTGCGGACAATTTCGAGCTGCTGCTTTTGCATGCGAAGAAAGTTCGCCGGCTTTAACTGCCATCGGACATCGACGCGCCGTCGCATCACCCCGGTATTGCTGCATGGTGCGTCGATCAGGATGCGATCGAACGGAGCGATCGAAGCAATTTCTTTCGGGATGCGCCCGCGTCCCCAATCATGATGGAAGACATGAGCAATTCTGACCCCGAGTTGCGCCATATTTTTTTCAAGGATGCGAACGCGCTCCGATGCGCGGTCGCAGGCCACAATCATGCCGCGATTTCGCATGAGCTCTGCGATGTAACTTGTCTTCCCGCCCGGCGCCGCGCACGCATCGAGGACTTTTTCTCCCGGTTGCGGATCGAGAAGCTGGCAAGCGATCGCCGTGCTCGGATCCTGAATATAGCAATGACCCCGCTCGAGCGCTTCGGATGGAAATGCGTCCAGCTCAACGAAGTCAGGATTGTGCAACAAAGGGCGCGATTCCGGATAAGTCCGCAGGAACTTTTCGCAATCGATTTTCAATCGGTTGATCCGGGCATACAGAGGCGGTGCCTGGTTGTTCCACGTGCACAGTGCTTCCGCGGCTTCGGCTCCGAAATTCTGTTCCCAGCGTGCGACCAAAAATTTCGGATGAGATGTTCGAACGTCGAGGGGCTGCGTGTTTCCCTGAGCGCGCAACTCATCTTTGCGTCGCAGGCCGGCGCGCAGGATTCCGTTAATCAATGCACGGTGCTTCTTCTGCGCCAACTCCACGGTTTCGTAAACGGCCGCGTGCTCGGAAGTTCCGAGGATAAAGAGTTGATAAAGGCCGAGTCGAAGGATGTCGCGAAGATCGATATCCACGGGAGCGGTCCGCAGACGACCGATCCAGAAATCAAGCAGCGTTGAATTGCGCAGGACGCCGTAAAACAAGTCCAAAGCAAAAGCACGGTCCGACGCGCTCAATTTCGTTTCGGCCAAAAGCTTGAAGATGACCAAATGGGCGAAGCGTTTTTCCGTTCGCCACGCTCGCATCGCGGCAAGCGCGGATCGGCGAGCAGAGGATTGCGCCATGCGGTCAGTCCGCTGCGAGAAAAGTTTAGTGCGGCTTCACGCTCGCGCGACCAATGGAATGATAGCGGAAACCGAGCTGGCCCATCGTCTCGGGATCAAACAGGTTTCGCCCGTCAAAGACGATCGGCGTCGTCATGTTTCTCTTCACGACAGCAAGATCGACATTGGCGAATTCGCTCCATTCCGTCGCAATAATCAACGCTTCGGCGCCGTCCGTCGCTTCCAGCGCGGACGAAGCGAACTTAGCATCGGCAATCGTTTTCACCTCGCGCGCCTTTTCCATTCCCTTCGGATCGTAAGCGGTGACGTGCGCACCTTCGCGCAACAGAGCGGCCACGAGGTCGATCGCGACAGAGGAGCGAATATCATCGGTATCTGGTTTAAATGTGAGGCCCCAGACAGCAATTTTCTTTTCGCGCAAGACCCAGAGCGTTTCGCGGATGGCCTTAAGGAAACGCTCTTCTTGCGCCGTGTTTATTCGCTGCACTTCCTTGAGTAAATTAAACGGGACACCGAGTTGTTCGCAGATCGTGACGAAGGCGGCGATGTCTTTAGGAAAACAGGAACCGCCGTAACCGATTCCGGCATTGAGAAAATCACGACCGATACGCCGGTCCATTCCAATTCCATCGGCGACTTTTTCGATATCTGCGCCGCTGGCCTCACAGATCGCCGAGAGAGCATTGATATAGGAAATTTTGAGCGCGAGAAATGAATTGGCGGCGTGTTTGATGAGCTCGGCGCTGTTAATGTCGGTCACAAGAATTGGCGCCATGAATGGTTCATAGACCTTCTTCATCAGGTCGATGGCGTGTTCGCTTTGCGCCCCGATCACAATGCGATCCGGATGCATCAAATCGCCGACGGCGCAGCCTTCACGCAAGAACTCCGGGTTGCTGACAACATCAAACTTCGCGCCGTGGCGATTGTAGCGTTTGATGGACTCGGCGACTTTTTCGCCTGTTTTCACAGGCACGGTGCTTTTATCGACAATCACGCGATAGCTGGTCAATACGCCCGCGATTTCCCGGGCGACTTTCTCGATGAAGCTAAGATCGACATCGCCGTTCGGCTGCTGCGGAGTGGGGACGGCGATGAAAACGATCTGTGAATTATCGACCCCTTCCCGAATGCTGCCGCTGAACCGCAACCGATGCGCGGAGACGTTGCGATGGATCACTTCCTCGAGACCGGGCTCGTAAATTGGCACTTTACCAGCTTGCAACGCTTCGATTTTCCGCGGGTCGTTATCGACGCAGACAACGTTGTGGCCCACGTCGGCGAAGCAAGCGCCGGTGACAAGACCGACGTAACCGGAACCAATAATGGAAAGATCCATGCGAATGAAGCGACGCAGCGAGTTAGTCGCAGCAGAGCAAGCAGCGGGACGACGCCGGGAAACGCAGCATTCTTTGCACCATGCCGCTCATTGACCTGTGCTCTGGCCTTGACCTGCGCCAGCTGGATCAAAATTCAAATCGAAACCAAATTTCGGAAATGCTTTGAGGGTGATGGTAAAGAGCACGCCATATTCTTTCACCCCAGCATTGTCGCGCACCACGGCGCCAAATGAAGCTACCCAGCTCGTCAGATCGCGATAAATCGAGTAACGCTGCTCCTCGAGAATGCGGGTGGTCGCTTCGTATTGCTCCTGGATGCCGAGGCCCCAGTTCTCATCGAGGCGGTAATATCCGCCGACGACAAACAAGCTGCTGTTGTCGAAGAAGGGATTGCCATTCAAATAGCGATGCCCAACGCTCAATTGCAAATTGGCGATTGGTTGGACAATCAGGGTCGTATCCACTTCCGTAAAACCCTTGTCGAAAGCCGGTACCTGGGAGTTAACGCTGAGCGTCGCCCACGGCAGCGGCGTGAAGCGCATATTATTGAAAAAATTCGAATACGGCGTGCGGTCGAACGGATTATCGAAGTTCACGTCAAAAAAAGTATCGAGCTCGAACCAAGTGGTCGTCGAGTCATCGCGCCGGGTCTCGAGACGATTCCGGACGCCGAGGCGCCAGACCGTCCAATTATCGATTGAGTCGATCGAAGTGAACTGTGGGAAATCGATGGTGCGAAGTTGCGTGGAAGGTTGAAATCGATCGAACTGAAGGATCGAGGCCGGGTCGGCGCCGCCATTGGCCACGTAAGAGAAGTTCGTGAACGGTTGAATCACGTGGAGAAGTCCATCGAGACCAAGCGCTCGGCTTTGCACATTCTCCCACGTCTGGGAGAGTTTGAAAGAGGCTTCCACTCCGGTGTTAAAAACCGGGCGGAATGTGTCATTGCCGTACTTGATTGGCTGTGCCAGTGTCGGGTTCGGCAGGAGAAAACTAGGCACCAGCGGGTTTGAGTCCGGCGTGAACACGGTTTTCCCGAGGTCACGGGTCTGGGTATAGTAGGTGCCGCGAAAACCAACCCGCGGCACGATGGAAAGCCAACCGAAATATGTGTTCGGGTAGAGGAGCTGGTGAAAGGTATCGAGACGGATGGTGCTGTAATCCTCAAAGCCCGAGCCGTCGGCAAATGCTCGCTCCAGATTGGCAAATCCGCTTTCGCCTTCGTAGAAAATGGGGCCGCCAAAAAGCGCGTGGCGTTTGATGTCTAAGACCACTTCCGGCAAACGTTCCGTTTGCTCGAAGAACTCGTTCGCCTGAAAACGCGTGATCCCCGTAAGGGTATAGAACGGGTTCGCTTTCGTGACTGCGACCACGTTGTCCGGAACCGGATCGATACGAAACTCGCCTTGGTAGAAATCCTGCATCACGAAAGGATCGCTCAGCTTCGTAATGTCAACGATGCCGTAGATGTCATCGGTAAAGTTCGTGCGGTCCTCCAGACTGACTCGGTATCGTCCGGTCGGAACTGCTCCTCGCGGTAAACTCGTGCGATTTATAAGCGGATTTTGATCTTGTAAATAATATGTCTTGAGTTTAGCCGAGCTGCTTTTGTCCTTTCCGTAGTCGATATCCGATTCGAATCCGATGGCCACGCCGCGACGGCCCCGATAATCGAGCCGGATCCGGCCTTTGATGTCGTCCGTGATGGGGAAGGTGACCTGAGTGAGAAGCGATGGCCCCCATGAGCTCAAAAACGCTGGTGAGACCGTAAAACTGAACGCGTCACTGAGCGACTGGTACAGGTAAGGCCACCAAAAAATAGGCACCTTCCCGACGTAGAAGGTCACGTTCCGAAAAATGACGCGGTCTTTCTCGTAAATACGAATCGTTTGCGCCTGGAGATGAAAATCGGCGGTCGGCGCATCATGCGTTGTGAAGGTTCCGTTCTGGACGAGATAACCGTTCTCGGAAATTTCGCTGACATTTTCACCGCTAACGAAATAAGGATCAGACTTTGTGCGCATGTTAGTCGCGCGAATCTTTTTTGTGTCGATGTTGTAAATACCGCGATCGGCAATGTAGAGACTGATATCGCGGTAGATTCGCACATGGCCTACCGCCAGCACTTCGTGTGTGCGCGAATTGTACTGCGCGTAGTCGGCGTAGATATCTGTGTCGCCTACGTGAATGGCCACGTTGTCGCGCGCGGTGGCCAGCCCGTTCTCGTAACTGGTTTCCCCGGTTGAGGTGATTTCGATCGGAGCATTCTCCGGAGTTTTAATTGCTCCCCTGGCGAAACCAGCTATCAGAAGTAGCATAAAGAACAAACGAACCGGCTTTCGCATGGCGGTCGCCGAAGGTACCGAAGGAAGGCGCTCTTGCAAAGGCAAAAGCGGGACGCGACCGAGGCCGCGGCCCTGGGAAAAAGCCAATCCCGCGAGAAAACGGCTCATCCAGTTCAGCGGTCCACGCCGAGACATAAACCTGCAATTTGCTGATTGAGTCCGCAGCTTAAGACAATCGCGCCACGCGCTGTCGCCGCGGCTGAACCCGAAGCTGAAATCCGCAACGGAATTTTTGAAGTCACGTGCAGCAGAGGCGGAAGCTCTCCCTGGCGCAGAGCTTGGCCTCCCACAATGACCTGCCACAGTCCTCCGGCGCCGACACTTTCCCCGAGCGCTGGCTTCGCCGTGTACACGATCGCGCCCGGGATGACTTGCGAGATTGCCCGGCATTCCGCTTCATCGATAAATGTGCCGTTAGCGCTCGCGATGACAAAGCCGCTTTCGGCTTCGATCAGATCGCAAAGGATTCGCTTCAAAACGTCCTCTGCTTCGTCGCGTTTGCGATAATATCCGCCAGCATGAGTACTCTCGATCTTTATTAGGCCTTCGCGTGCGAGCAGGACCGCTCCGGCGCCTTCGCTCAAAATCATTCCTCTGGCGACTTCATTGAACGGCTCCACCGGAGGTTCCAAACGGAGAAGACGCCACTTGTGATACGCATCGCAAAGCAGCCAATCGACTTCTTCCGCGCCGACAACAAGGCAATAATCAAGCGCGCCGTTGGCCATCAAATCCTCCGCCATTCTTATCGCCAGAAGTCCTACCGCACCGTCACCCACCAGCGTGTAAGTGGCGCCGGTAATCCCGAGAATCGCTGCCAGGTGACTAGCCGGCGCATTGAAAACCGTTTCAGGAAAAAAGAGTGGACTGGCTGATTGCGCGCCCGATTCAACGATGTCGCGGTAAAAGCGCTTCGTGTAGATCACGCCGCCGTTCGAAATTGCGAAGACGAGAGCAACTCGTTCCGCATTCCGCGGATCGAGTTTCACTCCTGCCTCTTCTAATGCCGCCAAGCCGGCGGCTGCGGCGAAGCGGGAGATTAAACTGGCGCGGCGAAGGCGGGGATGAGGCGCCAGGCTGGCAAGCGCGGAATCCGGCACTCGAAAAACGGTATAAGCTTGGTCATCGAACTTCTCGGTAATTTTTTCCGCGTGCGCCTCATCACCTTGAAGCAAACGTTCCCACACCGCATCAACACCACCCCCGAGGGGGGTAATCCACCCCATGCCGGCGATTGCCAGACTCATGCCTCGAACTTTTGCATTACAAGGGAAGCGTTCGTGCCACCGAAACCGAAAGAGTTCGAGAGGACTGTGCGCAAAGACGCTGGCCGCGATTCGTTCGCGACAATGTTAAGATCGGCATCTTCATCTGGAGCGTGAAAATTGATGTTCGGAGGGAGAAATTGATGCTGAAGCGCGAGAAGGCAGACAATGGCTTCGACCGCGCCGGCCGCGCCTAATGAGTGGCCCATCATGCTCTTGGTCGAGCCGACCGGCACACCGCGACCGAACAGCTCGCCAATTGCTTTTCCCTCGGCCGCGTCGTTAAAAGGCGTGGCCGTTCCGTGCGCGTTGATGTAATCGACCGTATGGGCCGAAAGATGGGCGCTTTGGAGAGCATGCTCCATTGCCTGGCGGGGTCCGCTGCCGGAAGGGTTCGGTTGGGTAAAATGAAAATTGTCGGTGGAAATGCCGTAGCCGGTTATTTCCGCGAGAACGGGCGCGCCGCGCGCACGCGCGGTGTCGAGATTTTCCAATGCGAGGATCGCGGCGCCTTCTCCGAGAACCATTCCGGTGCGATCTCGATCAAAGGGGCGGCATTTTTCTGGCGTCGAGGCCTGAAGCGAATCGAAGCCGACAAAAACCAGCTCCGAGAGCGCGTCATAACCGCCGCTCAATACGCGCTCATAGCGTCCCGAGCGAACGCACTCGAAGGCATGACCGATCGCGTTCGTGCCTGAAGCGCAGGCGTTGGCAATTACCTGGCACGGCGCACGAATTCCGAAAGTATCCAGCGCATCCACTACCGGCTTTTGCGCAGGATAATTCGCGATCCAGGTTGGCGAACGTCGTAAGTCACCGTGTAGATGTAACGAGCGAAAATAATCTTCGCCGTAAGACATGCCGCCGCTCGTCGTCCCAATCACTGTCAATTCCGGTTTGAACTTGGCATCTTGCCTCAGCGCTTCGGCCAGCGCGCGGATCATCATGTGTGCTGCGCGATGGAAGCGTTGTGGACGCGCGCACTTGCGTCGCTCGGCGAGAAGGCGCTCATCAGGCACCTGACCCGCAGTTTTACATCGACATTGGGCTACCGAAAATCGTGTCACCGCCGTGACGCAGTCCCGTGCCGCACGCAGTGAATCGAGCGTTTCGCCCAGCCCGAAACCCAAGGGACTGATTACGCCGGCGGCTACGACCGCGACACGGGCCGTGCCATTTTTTCCGCTCGCGTCGGTAGATTCAGACATTTTTCAGCAGGGCCGATTGACCCTCGATTTCCTGTTGCTTTCTTAAAAGAAGCCCTTTACTAATGTGACCGAAACGGAAACGGTAGCTCGGCAGTTGGTGGATTGTCAGTTGAGTTTATTCAGTGGCGATTTGAAATCCGATAAGCGGGAACAGTGACCTGGCTGCGTTTTCCAGAATAGACTCAATGGGAACTAAATTATACGTAGGAAATCTTTCCTTCAATACGACCGAAAACGAACTGCAGGAGCTTTTCTCACAAGCCGGCGCGGTGCAGGAAGTCACCCTCATGCAGGACAAATTCACTGGCAAATCTCGCGGGTTTGCCTTCGTAACGATGGGCTCGGAACAAGAAGCTCAGAATGCCATTACTCAATTTAACGGCAAAAGCGTGGAAGGCCGGTCTTTAACCGTGAATGAAGCGCGGCCGCGTGAGCCTCGCCCACCGGGCGGCGGCGGCGGCGGTGGTGGTCGCGGTGGTTATGGCGGTGGAGGAGGCTACGGCGGCGGACGCCGGGATGGCGGGCAAAGACGCGGCCGCTAAGCCAAACAAATCTCGCGAAAAGCGCCCGCCGCGGCGGGCGCTTTTTTTTATTTTCACGAAAAGAATGCGCGAACGGCTGCAATAGGCTTGTCATTCGAATTACATTTTGATTACAACCAAACAAAACGGAAGGAGCTCCGTGATTTATGCCTAACGAACCAGACGCACAAAAAAAAGAAAGTCCACAATCATCCGAGGACATCCAGATTCCACCAATCCCGAAGCAAACAGCCGGCGCCGTAGCCGGCGCTGCGATCGGCAGTATGGCCGGCCCGGTCGGCGCGGTCGTGGGCGGATTCGTCGGTGCTCTCGCAGGAAAAGCCGCCGCAAGTGGCCGGCCGATCGTTCCTGCTGTTAGGAAGAGGGTCGCCAAGGTTGTTAAACGCGCCAAATCGCGGCCCGCAAAAAAGCGTCCGCGCAGTAAGGCGGCAAAGAAAAGACCAGCGCGAAGATCGACTGCCGCAAAATCGCGGAAACGTGCGGTCCGCGGCGGACGAACAGCAAAAAGCCGCCGAAGATCCAAATCTTCGCGGGGTAGTCGCAAGCGGCGCCGCTAGAGCAGCGGCAAGAACTGGGCAGGGCTGGATTCGAACCAGCGAAGGCGTAAAGCCAGCAGATTTACAGTCTGCCCCGTTTGGCCACTCCGGAACCTACCCTCGCTTGCGAGCGTTGATATAGGCTGGCGCCGTGCGCGTCGCAAGTAATTGTCGATCTTTACTCGAAGAACTCGGCGATCGCGCCGACCACATAGCGTTGTGCCTCGCGCGAGACCTCGGGATAGATCGGCAACGCCAGCGTCTCACGAGCAGCCCGTTCGGTCTCAGGCAGATCGCCTTTTTTGTAACCGAGATAAGAAAAACATTTTTGCTCATGTAATCCGAGCGGGTAGTAAATCGCGGTGTCGATCTCGCGCTTCGCCAGCTGCTCACGCAACTGGTCGCGCTTCGCCGTGCGGATGACATATTGATGATAGATGTGGTGATTCGTTAGGCCACGATTGCGATGTGGTTCGGCGGGCAGCCCAATTCGTTTTGTTAGGCCAAGCCGTGTGAATTCTTGGCGATAAAAATCCGCCGCCGCACGGCGTGCCGCTGACCACGAGTCGAGATGCGGTAGCTTTACCTTGAGGATGGCTGCCTGAATTTCATCCAGGCGAAAATTGCCGCCGATAACCTGATGGTAGTAGCGCGGCTCCATCCCATGCTGCCGGAGCACGCGCAATCGTGTCGCCAACTCTTCGTCACGGCAAACAATCATGCCGGCGTCTCCGGCGGCGCCGAGATTTTTCGAAGGATAAAAGCTGAAGTAACCGGCCTCACCCATCGTCCCCGCTTTGGCGGCTCTTTCACCGAAACGATACTCCGCTCCAATTGACTGCGCTGCGTCCTCGATCACGTCCAGTTGATAGCGTTCCGAAATTTGATGAATTGCGTCCATCTCGGAGCACAGGCCGAACAGATGAACGGGAACTATCGCGCGAATTTTCTCTCCGCTCTTAGTCTTCAATCCTCCATCCGCATTTGCTTGACAATTTTCTGCGATGTAGCGCTGAATCGCTGCCGGCGAGATGTTGCCGGTTGCGGGATCGATATCAACGAAGACTGGCCTAGCTCCGACGCGCGCAATGCACCCGGCTGTCGCAAAGAACGTGTAAGCAGTCGTAATGACGGCGTCGTGGCGGCCGATTTCGAGCGCCATCAAGATCGCTAAGAGCGCGTCCGTCCCAGATGAAACGCCGATGGCATGTGGCGTGCCGCAATAGGTGCAGATCGCTTTTTCGAACGCTTCCACTTGGGGTCCGAGGATGAAACGTTGGCTCGCCAAGACCGCGTCGATCTCGGTCCGAATTGGCTTGGCCAGCGTCCGGTATTGTTCGCTTAAATCGAGCAGCGGAACCCGCATGGCCCGGAAAGCATGGCAGTTTCGGTCCGCGGTTCAATCCGAAGTTTGTGCGAGGTTAGGCACCGTTGACCGGCGAGTTTGCCTAAGTTATCGTGTCAGCCATGGCGTTGCTACGCGGACTCTTTTGGCTCGTACTTTTTGTTTTCTTCACCTTTTGCTTCATCGTCCTCTTCGAGTACGGCACGCATGACTTCATGAACGGGTTCCAAAAGGAAGCTGCGCGTGTAAAAGCGTTCGTCATGCAGCAGACGGGCAAAACCGAAGAGCCGAAGAAATAAGGCCGCGGGCGATTAGCGCATCAGTCCACAAACTCCACTTCGACGGGATTGTCGATGTACCCGGCATCGTGTGCGTCACCCAAAAATTTCCGGATCGCAGCGCGCCCTGTTTTGCCGTAATCGCGCGTATAATCGTTCACGTACATGCTGATGAACTTGCCAGCGAGCTCTGCATTCATGTCGCGCGCGTACGGCAGCGAGTGGCGCACCGCCTCCGCGCGATGGGCGAGGCCGAAATCGATACTTTGGCGCACAATTTCGAGAAGCTCGTGGCGAACCGACCGCGAGATATCTTTGCGTAGCACATTGCCGCCGAGCGGCAACGGCAATCCTGTCTCGCGTTTCCACCATTTGCCAAGATCGACGATTTTCTGAAAACCGGATCGCGCGTAGGTCAGTTGACCTTCGTGAATGATCAAGCCGGCCTGCGCGCGATCATCTTTAATCGCGTCGAAAATTTGATCGAACGGGACGACGACGTGCTTGAAGTCGCCGAGATAAAGTTGCAACGCGAGGAACGCGCTGGTCATACGCCCGGGAACAGCGATCACACAGCTGCGCAACCACTCGCGAACATCGACATCTTCATTCGGCGTTGGATGTTGGATGCCTTGCTCGCGAAAGCTTTCGGAGCTGGATGGTGGGTGTTTTCTAACGACAATTGGTCCGTAGCCATCGCCCATGCTCGCGCCGCACGGCAGCAGTGCATATTTATCCGCCGCATACGTATACGCGTGAATCGAGATGGCCGAAATGTGAAGCTCGCCGCGGAGTGCCCGTTCATTCAGCGTCTGGATATCCTCGAGTCGATGTTCGAAACGATAAC
>QHQE01000114.1 GCA_003219265.1 Verrucomicrobiota bacterium | reverse complement strand
AAAAGATTCGCATCGTGATCGCAGGTGATGGCGCGGCGCGCGGAAAAATCGCGAAAGGGATTCGCGATCGAAACAACATGTCCATGTTGCCGCTCCAGTACGGAACTGATTACAAAGAATTGCTCGTCGATGCGGACGTTTCGTTAATCACCCAGCAAGGCGGATCGGGAAATGCATTCTTTCCCAGCAAACTTTTGATCACGCTGGCGTATTCATCTCCAGTCGTGACGGTCGCGGACGAGGAAAGCGCGCTGGCGCGGGCCGTGGCAAACGGACAATGTGGCAAAAATATCTTGCCGGGACATGCAGAACAGCTCGCGAACTGCCTGCGAAAGCTAAGCGAGGATCGACAGCAACTGCGCCACTGTGGCGCAAATGGCCGCGCTTATGTCGAGCAATTCGAGCAGCGCCGCGTGCTCGAGAAATTTCTCGGCGAGCTGAAGTCGTTACGCGAAAAGACTCAGTAGGCCGTGCGTGGCGGCACGATGAGCTGCGCAAAGGTGCGCAGGATAATTCCGCACTCGAGCGAGAGATGCCAGTTTTCCAGATACTCGATGTCGCACGCAACGCGGTTCTCGATGTCGGAGTTATTCCGTGCTTCACCACGGAACCCGCGCACTTGGGCGAGGCCGGTGATTCCGGGTTTGACGAATGCGCGGACGTGATAGTTCTCCATGAGTCGCGAAAACTGGTTATTGTGCTCGATCAGGTGCGGGCGCGGCCCAACGATGCTCATATCGCCGCGCAGAACATTCCAAAACTGCGGCACTTCATCGATGCTGAGCTTGCGAAACCACTTGCCGAGTGGATAAACGCGTTCGTCTCGATCCCGCGCCTGACGCGCGAGCTCATCGTGATCGGGCCGCATGGTGCGAAATTTGAAGATGATGAATTGTCGATTTTGCATGCCGGCACGGGTTTGTGCATGAAAGAGTGGGCCGGGCGATTGGTAGCGCTGTGCGACCCAGACAAGTACCGCCAGGATGGGAAATATGAAAAGCACTACCGGCAAGGCGATGGCGAGATCGATCGCCCGTTTAAAGAAGCGGTTCAGGGGATTCTCCAGCGGTTCTTCGCGGAGACCGATAAAGCGGAAGCCGTCATCTTCGAAGTGCGTGACCGAATGGCGCAGCTTTTCCTCCAGATCGCTGACAATGAGCAGCCGGATGCCGAGTTGATCGCAGATGCGAATAATATTGCGGTTGATCTCGGTGAAGAGGGGAAATTCCAACAAAATGACCTGGGTGATGCCAAGCTCCCGGATTACTTTCTTCACAAATCAATCCGACGGTGCGAAATCCGATTTCTGCTTTGCGTCGCAGCCAGCTGCGAAGCTGAGCTGCTTTACGCGGAGAACCTACCAGGAGAGTTTTCTCTTCGCGCAGCCGCGTGAAAATTCCGCGCGCCAAAAGCGGCGGAAGATAATAATGCGAGAAGAGCAGGGCGACATAGAGCCAGGGAACAAAGTTAAAGAAGAAAATTCGCGAAATGAAGGCGTCCTTGGTGGCGATGAGATAAAGAACCAGCAGGCCGGTGCTGGCGATAGTTTGCCGAAGACTGAGCCGATGCTGCCGCAACAATTCGTTTTGCAGAAAATAATTTCTCGAACCGCCGCGAGTGAGCGCTTCCAGACACATGCCGAGAATGAGCAGGCCGCAGTAGATGCTGTAACGTCGCCAGGTCAGTTCCGCGCCCGGAGAGTAAAACGTCACCATCACCCAAACACCGAACCAGAACAGAAGAGCGACGATGACGATCTGGCAGAGCAGGAAAAGGCGGTAGAGACCTTCCGTGCGTTGCGTAACCATGGCTATGGCGCTGGAGTCAGGTGGAGAGTACGCGATGGCGGCGTGGCTTCAACTGGTGGTAAGCTTGACGCGAACATGAGAGCTGCGCATTGCGCAGACGACACGCTCGGGCTGAACTAGCTATTCCCATACCATGGCAATCCTCTTCAACTAATGCGAGATTCCGAGCCGCAGTCCCAACGCCGCAACCCCGAAAGGATTCGGGGCAGCATTTCGGCGGCGCAATGGATGAGCAACGCTGCCATTGCTCTTCTGCCTGTACTAGCTTGTTTCCTGGGTGGAGGCTCACAAAAATGGGCGGAGGGAATCATAGCGGCGTTGCTTGGATTGTATCTGTTTGTTCGACCTCCTCGCGCTTCGCTCGGCCCAGCCACAAATTGCATTTTTGTCGCGCTGATTTGCTTGGCGGCAATCGCCTTCCTGCCTGCCGGCTGGTTTTTTATGCCAGCATGGCGGAGCGCGCTGATTAATGATTTCACAATCTCCCTCCCGATAACCATCACGCCGCAGCCATGGATGACGGTGGGTTGTCTGATCAGCTTGATCGCGGGGATGAGCTGGCTCTATTTGGTCTGCACGCAGGAAATCGGGCTTCGCTCCGTTCGTTTTCAGCTTCGGCTTTTTGTCACCGGCATCGTTGCCCTGGCCGGGATTAGCATCGCGCTTTATTTGGCGCACGCGGCTTTCCCTTTTTGGATTAACCAGCGCGGCTTCGGGCCGTTCCCAAATCGAAATCACACCGCCGATCTTTTTGGCATCACGGCGATTGTCCTACTGGCGTGCGGGCAGGATGACCTTCGTCACGGAAGAAAACGCTGGCTCATCTGGCTCATGGCACTCGGAATTCTCATCGCGGCGATCGTTCTGAATTTTTCTCGCGCCGGCCTGGTTATTCTGGTTGGCGGTAGTTCGCTCTGGATTGCGGTCGTCGCGCTCCGGCAGCGCTCTTCGGCGCGCATTGCGCTAGGATTCT
Organism: Verrucomicrobiota bacterium; assembly: GCA_003219265.1. GTDB lineage: Bacteria > Verrucomicrobiota > Verrucomicrobiia > Chthoniobacterales > UBA10450 > AV133. The sequence continues at coordinate 37,977 of QHQE01000114.1, read as the reverse complement.
CTTTCCTGCTGCTCTTACTGACCGCGATTCTGCTCTTTGGAGGACAAACGCTGGAACGATTTCACCTCCGCGAGGTCGGGGGCCTGGGAATTTCAACAGATTTTCGGTGGCGGATCTTTCGCGACGCTTTCCAACTGATTCGCGCATCGCCCTGGTGCGGGATCGGTTTGGGAAATTTCGACGCCGTCTTTGCGATTTTCCGCTCGGCTTCGTCGGGCGACACGCGCGCCTTACACCCGGAAAGCGATTGGCTCTGGTTGTGGAGCGAGTTGGGTTGGCCCGCAGTCGCGTTGATCGTCATTGGCGCAGCGTTTCTGATACGCCGGGTTCTGCCTTTGCGGGAAGGAACCAATCAGCGGTTCCGCCTAGCCGCGCTCATCGGCGCGGTCGTATTCGCTCTGCATGGACTTCTCGATGTTCCCGGACACCGGGTCGGCACCGCGTTCGCCGGCATCTTTTTGTTAGGGCTTTCCTTGCACCGGCCATTGGGGTTAAAGCCAAGCCGGTGGATCGCGAGTCTTTTTCGTCTGGTCGGTCTTCTCCTGGTGGTGAGCGGCGCATCATGGACTGTCGCCGCCCGCGGCAAGATGCCGCTGCCCGGAGTTGTCGGAGTTGCTAACGCCAAAGAATTGTCGGCCGCTGCAAACCGTGACCGCAATTTTGCCGAAACCGTCTCGCTGACTAATCACGCTCTGGCGTGGGCGCCTCTCGATTGGCAGCTTTATTTCCTGCGCTCCCTCGGAGAAGTGGGAATGAAACAACCATCGAGTGCCCTCGATGATTTCCGCCGGGCTCGCTTTCTCGAGCCTAACGCTTACGAAGTTCCGCTCGCGGAAGGGAACGTTTGGTTATCGTCGCGCCCCGTCCTTGCGGCGACGGCCTGGCGGGAAGCGTTGCGCCGGGCCGGGCCGGAACAGCGGCCCGAAGCTTACTCAAGCATGCTGTCCAACGCGTCGATGCAGAGCCCGGAGGTGAGTCGCATTCTCGAAGAAATCGGTCTCCGTCAGCACGACCTGGTGCTGGCTTATCTCAGCCGCGTTTCAGGCGAGCTTTTTAATCACGCGCTCGGAGAGTTTTTTAAGCACGATCCGAATTTGGAAACACTCAGCGAGACGGAAAAGCTAGCGCTGTTCTCATTGTGGTCGGAACGCAGCGACCTCGAGCAACTCTCCAAGATTGTTCAGCAGTATCCGGATTGGCTCAGCTATGCTTGGCTCGGCATGGCGAGATATGACGCCACCAGGAAAGATTTTCGTTCTGCCTACGAATTGACCCAGCGGTTCGGCGAAGCAGTCGCACTGCCTCGAATCACATCGACATCTTCCCTGCAAGAACTGCAAAGCCGCTTTTATGCCGCCCCCGATAATTACGCGGTCGGCTACGCTCTTTATCGCGAGCAAATGCAGCGCGGGCACATCGACGACGCGCTCCTCACCGCCCGTCATTTTAGCGAGCGGCCGAATGCGCCCGTATATTTTCATTTCCTGGAAGCGCAATCTTGGGCTGCCAAGCAAAACTGGGAACGGGCCTGGAACGCCTGGCAAGCGTTTCACGAGGCGAAGGCAAGAGCGGCCAGATAATCTGGCGTAACTATTTCTCGAGCGCGGCTTGGGCTGCGGCCAGGCGCGCAATCGGAATCCGAAAAGGACTGCAACTTACGTAGTCCAAGCCGAGCCGGTGACAGAACTTCACGCTCGTCGGCTCGCCGCCGTGTTCGCCGCAAATCCCCAGCTTGATGTCGGGCCGAGTCTTGCGTCCGAGGTCGCGCGTAATTTCCATCAGCCGCCCAACGCCTTTCTGATCAATAGACGCAAATGGATTTGCATCGACAATATCGAGTTCCGCATACGCCGGCAGAAAACTTCCGGAATCATCGCGGCTCATGCCGAGTGTTGTCTGGGTGAGATCGTTGGTGCCGAAGCTGAAGAACTCGGCGTCGCGCGCGATCTCGTCGGCCACCAGCGCGGCGCGCGGAATTTCGATCATCGTCCCGACAAGATAATGGAACTTCGTCTTTTTCTCCTTCGCTACTTTCTCAGCCACGCGGCGGACGATCTCGATTTGCAATTTGAGTTCACGCGGAAAGCCGACCAGCGGAATCATGATCTCAGGACGGACCTTGATGTCTTTGCCTTGCACTTCTGCAGCCGCTTCAAAAATGGCGCGCGCCTGCATCTCGGAAATTTCGGGATAAACGATGCCGAGCCGACAGCCGCGATGTCCGAGCATGGGATTGAATTCGTGCAGCTCGCGCACGCGCCGCGAGATTTGTTCAACAGAGACGCCGAGTTTGTTCGCGAGTTCCTCCTGTTGTGCGGGATCGTTAGGCAAAAACTCGTGGAGCGGCGGATCGAGAAAGCGGATCGTAGCGGGCAAACCTTTTAAGGCCGTAAAGATACCGATGAAATCGTCGCGTTGATACGGAAGCAGTTTGGCCAGTGCGTGCGCCCGGTCTTCCTTGCCGCCCGCCAGAATCATTTCTCGCATGGCATCTATCCGATCGCCTTCAAAAAACATATGCTCGGTGCGGCAAAGCCCTATGCCTTCTGCGCCAAAAGCGACTGCGTTTGCCACCTGCTCGGGCGTATCAGCGTTCGCGCGCACGTTGAGTTTGCGAAACTCATCCACCCAATCCATCAACTTCGCGTATTGCTGGTACGTCGCGCTTTTCTTTCCATCGAGCGAACGATCGACCAGAACTTGTACAATCTCTGAGGGCGCGGTCGCGACTTCTCCCGCGAAGACTTCACCCGCTGTTCCATCGATCGACATGTAATCGCCCTGCTTTAATGTCGTGCCGTTTGCGCTCAAGGTTCGCTTTCGATAATCAATCTGAATCCCGGTCGCTCCGCACACGCACACCTTTCCCATTTGTCGCGCGACCAGGGCCGCATGGGATGAAACGCCGCCACGCGAAGTCAGAATACCTTCGGCCGCGATCATGCCGCGCAGATCTTCTGGCGAAGTTTCGATCCGCGCGAGCACCACTTTCTCGCCTTTCTCCGAGCGTGCGACCGCTTCTGCGGCGCTGAAAACCACATGACCAGACGCTGCCCCTGGTCCCGCGGCCAAACCACTTCCGATTTTTTTTGCCTGGCTCTCTGATCGCCGATCAAAGATCGGCGCCAGAAGATGCGCGAGCGAATCCGCCGGGACGCGCCGCACGGCCTCTTTTTTTGTAATCAATTTTTCGCCGACCATCTCGACCGCGATGCGGACCGCGGCGTGGCCGGTGCGTTTGCCGTTGCGCGTCTGTAAAATGTAAAGGCGCTTGTCCTCGATTGTGAATTCGAGGTCTTGCATGTCCTTGAGATGGTTTTCGAGCTTCGCCCGCACCTTCATTAGCTCTTTGTGCGCCGCCGGCATTTGCCTCGCCAGATCGGCGATCGGATGCGGCGTGCGCACGCCCGCCACCACGTCCTCGCCCTGCGCGTTGATCAAATATTCGCCGTAAAAAACTCTTTCGCCGCTTGCTGGGTCGCGCGTGAATGCAACTCCGGTCGCGCTGGTGTCGCCCATGTTTCCGAACACCATTGTCTGGACATTGACCGCCGTTCCCCAATCGTGCGGGAGTCCGTACTTTCGCCGGTAAACAATCGCGCGATCATTCATCCACGAGCCAAAAACCGCGCCGATCGCGCCCCAAAGTTGTTCCTTCGCGTCCTGTGGAAACGATTTGCCGGTCCGTGCTTTGATTAATGCCTTGAAGCGTTTCACCAGCTCCTTCAAATCAGCATGCGTCAGTTTCACGTCCGGGAAGTCATGCTTGCTGTAACGCTGGTCCTTCAGGTGTTCGATCGCGCTTTCAAACGGTTCGTGGTCTTCGTCCGGAGCTTTCTGTACGCCCATCACCACGTCGCCATACATCTGCAAGAAACGCCGATACGAATCCCAGGCGAAGCGCGGGTTGTTTGTTTTTTTGGCAACAACCTCCACGACCTCGTCGTTCATCCCCAGGTTCAGGATCGTGTCCATCATTCCGGGCATGGAATCGCGCGCCCCTGAGCGCACGGAAACAAGGAGCGGCTTCTCTTTGTCGCCGAGTTTTTTCCCGGCTGATTTCTCAACTTTGGCCAGCGCCGCCGCCACTTCCGCTTCGAGTTGTGGCGGGTAGCTGCGTTCGTGGTCGTAAAAATAAGTGCAGACCTCGGTTGTGATGGTAAATCCCGGCGGCACAGGCAAACCGATGCGTGTCATCTCGTGCAGATTTGCTCCCTTGCCACCGAGGAGCGGCTTCATGTTGCCAGCGCCATCTGCGTGACCATCTCCGAAATAATAAACGTAGCGCGACGTTTTCCGTTTTGGCAGCGATGTGCGTTCGGAAGCTTTCCTTTTCCTAGCCATAAAGATTTTGAACGGCTCCGCGGAAGCGCACAGTAATTCCGCGTCTTGGGGTGTCAACGCGCGAGAACGGCCAACCGGAAAATGTTCAACGCCGTTGAACCTTCTTTCAACGATCTTCTGAATTCAACGTTGAGTGTTGGACGTTGAGCGTTGAACGTTTCCTTTAGGCAGGCGCGCTCTCGACGCCTTGAAGTACTTCAGCAATGGCCGCGGTAAAATCATCTACTCCGGTGCTCGGTACGATGATGGTATTGCGGCGGCCGTGAGCTTCCTCAGTGATTCGCAAGAATTTCCCACGCTCGTTCTCCCGGAATTCCACGTAAAAATGCTTGCGCTCGATCTGCACTTCTCTCGCCTCGATGATATTATCCATTTTCTGAACCGGGCGAGTTTACGGTGCCTTGTTTGCAAAATGGAAGAAAATTTTACACGAAAATCTAGCCGCAAGTTCTTTGGCAAGAAGCCTTTCGCGGTAGTTTGCGTTAAAAGTCAGCGCGCTCGGGCTCGATTTTTTTGTTGATCCGCCAATGCGAAATCAATCTGCCGCTTGAATCGGTCCACGCGCGCGACAAAGACGCGGAGCTCATCGCCGATCGCGAAACGTCTTCGGAATCGCCGGCCGATCAAACGGCGTTGGACCGGCTCGAATACATAAAAGTCGTCTGTCAGCGAAGAGACGTGGATAAGGCCCGTGATAAGAACATCCGGCAATTCAACCACCATGCCGTAATTGCGTACATCAACAATTGCTGCGCGAAAGACCTGCGGATTGCGCTCGTCGAGTTGCCGTTGAAAAAACTCGAGCTTCTTCATCCGCACAGCTTCGATCTCCGCCTCGGCGGCGACGCGTTCAGTAGTTGAAATATGCTCGGCCACCGAAGCGATTTGGCTCATGTCGGTTCGCGGTCGGCGCTTCCCATCGCGTTCCACCAGCGCGCGATGCACGACCAAGTCCGCATAACGCCGGATCGGACTCGTGAAATGCGTATAGTTATTTTTGGCCAGCCCGTAATGTCCGAGCGGCTGGGGAAAGTAACGCGCCCGCTTCAAACTTTTGAGCAGGGCGATCTTGAGCGCTTGCTCTTCCGGTTTCCCGCGAATGGAAGCAAGCAGGCGCTGCAACTCGGCACGATGCGTCAGATCGCCGACCTTATAATTAAAGCTGAGCGCGAACTCGCGATACTCCGCGAGTTTCTCCGGGTCCGGATTTTCATGCACGCGATAAATCGTTGGAATCGCACGCTTCTTCAGCTCGCGCGCGACCGTCTCATTCGCGGCCAGCATGCATTCCTCGATGAGCTGGTGCGATTCATCGTTTTCAACTCGCTCCAGCTTCAGTGGCTCGCCGTTTGCATCGACATGTACTTTTACTTCCGGAAAATCGAGATCGAGCGAGCCGTGCTCGAAACGCCGGCGGCGAAGCAATGATGCGAGCGCCCACGCCTGATGCAGATGCTCGCTCAATCGGTCGCGCGGGGCTGACTGCAAGATCGAGTAAGCCTGCTTGTAAGTCAGACGATGCGCGCTGCGGATCACGCTTTTGGCGAAGCGGACGTTTTTTGCATGACCGCTCTTGTCGAACTGAATGAAAACGGAATGCGTGAGTCGATCGACGCCCGGATTGAGACTGCAAACGCCGTTGCTCAAGCGTTCGGGCAACATCGGGATCACGCGGTCCGGAAGATAAACGCTGTTTCCGCGCCGGCGGGCTTCGCGATCGAGCGCGCTGTCGGGATTCACATAAGCCGAAACGTCAGCAATGTGAACTCCGAGTCGCCAGCCCTGGTTGTCGGTCTTGTCCACATGAATCGCGTCGTCAAAATCGCGCGCGTCATCCGGGTCGATGGTGACAATGAATTTTTCTCGCAAATCTTCGCGGCCTTCGAGCATCCGTGCACCGATGGTCTCGGGAATCCGATTCGCTTCATCGACAACTGCGCGAGGAAATTCGGTCGGCAGATCATACTTCCGAATGATCGAGAGCATATCGACGCCCGGAGCGGAGGCCGGTCCGAGCAGTTCGATGATCTCGCCTTCCGGATTAACATGCCGCGATTCCCACGGCTCCAATCGAACCACGACCTTGTCGCCGCGGCCCGGAGCCTTCGGCAGCTTCGCGCGCGTCGGAAGTTGAACGTAAACATCGTGAACAAGACGCGGATCATCCGGGACGACGTAATAAAAGTTCCGCGAGTGCTGAAGCGTGCCCACGATCGTATCGCGCGCGCGTTCCAGGATTCGAATGACACGGCCTTCCTGCCGCCCACGTCGATCTTTCGCGCGCGCATAAGCTTCATCGCGCGTGATCCGCGCGACCACGCGGTCGCCGTGCATGGCCGTGCCGGTGTTTTCTGCGGCGATAAAAATGTCCGGCTCGCCTGGAGTTTCGATAATGAGGAAGCCGTAGCCGGCTTGATGGATCGACAATGTGCCGGTGACAAGATCGGCTTCAGCCGGCAAAACGTAACGATTCTTGCGAATGCGCGCGATCTCGCCGGAGCGTTCCAGCTCACGCAAAATTTTGCGCAGCGTGACTCGTTCGCCGCCGGTCAAACCGAGCTTGTGCGCGATGTCGATCTTATCGAGTGGCCGGTAGTCTTTCCGAGCGAGGAGCGCGCGAATCTTTTCTCGAATTTTACGTCCGTCTTGAGTCATGTGAGCGAAAGCATATTATCGACCCGATTGTCGATGTAACGAGATTTTGGAGAACCGAATGATGGCTTCTCGCATTATTGTCGGTCTGGTGGCGATTGTGTTGCCCATGATCGCGCACGGCCAGTCGTCATCGGCCACTGGAGGCAAGAAGATGAAGATCACGAGTTCCGCTTTTCAACAAGGTGCAAATATTCCCTCCAAGTTTTCGTGCGACGGTGCGGATACGAGCCCACCTTTGCAGATTCAAGAAATTCCTCCGGCAGCCAAGAGCCTTGTCCTGATTGTCGATGATCCAGATGCGCCGAGCGGTTTGTTTACGCATTGGATTGCTTGGAACATTTCTCCGCAAACGAGCACGATCGCGGAAGGAAGCGCGCCAAAAGGGACGCAAGGAACTAATGACTTCGGCAAATCCGGCTACGGCGGACCTTGCCCGCCTTCCGGCACGCATCGTTATTTCTTTAGGATTTTCGCGCTGGATCAGGAAATAAATCTCGCGGCTGGCTCAAAGCGCGCCCAGCTCGATTCGGCGATGAAAGGGCACGTGATCGCGCAAGGCGAGTTGATGGGGCATTATTCGCGCAGTCACTGAGTTCGGCCACACCATTCGAATAACTTTCTCGCTGTGATAGTCTCACTCTGATGGGTGCGACACTCTGGAAAATCGCCGGCCGCATTGTCGATCTTTCGCGTCACGGCATGATTATGGGCGTGCTGAACGTCACGCCCGATTCGTTTTCGGATGGGGGTAAATTTTTTGCGGCAGAGAAAGCGGTCGAACACGGACTCAAAATGGCAGTGGATGGCGCGCACATTATCGACGTGGGCGGTGAATCGACGCGGCCGGGCGCCGAAGCGATCGCGGCGGAGGAAGAGCTTCGCCGCGTCATTCCGGTGATCGAAAAATTGCGGGCGAAGATCGACATCTTTATTTCGATTGATACTTCCAAGGCAGCGGTCGCGCGTGCGGCGATCGAAGCAGGAGCTTCCATTGTCAATGACGTGACCGGCGGGCGAGGCGACACGGAAATGATGCCGCTGGTTGCAAAGAGCCAGGCGGCATTCATCATCATGCACATGCAGGGAAATCCGAAGACAATGCAGCTCGAGCCGCGCTATGACGATGTTGTTTCGGCGGTGGCTGATTTTTTTCGACAACAATATGCCCGCGCCCTAGAGTGCAACGTTGATCCCATGGCCATTGCGTTTGATCCGGGAATCGGTTTCGGGAAAACGCTGGAGCATAATCTCGAGCTCATCGACAATCTGGGCGCTCTTCGAGTGGATGAACGCCCGCTCGTGGTTGGCGTTTCCCGCAAGTCTTTTCTCGCCAAACTGATCGGCTCATCGAATATGAGCGACCGGCTCGCGCCGGTGGTGGCGTTGACTCCGCTTCTGCGCGCGCGGGGCGCCGACGTGTTTCGCGTGCATGATGTAAAGGAAAATGCAAACGCATTGCGCGTAACGGAAGCAATCTTGTGAAATGATTGAGCAACTCATCCATTTTTGGCTCGGAGGATGGCGCAGCGCCTTCGAGATCATTTTGCTGAGCGTGGGGATCTACTACGGCTACATCTACTTTCGCGGGACGCGCGGCGCGAAGGTGCTAACCGGACTAGCGATTGTTTTTTTGACGCTGACGTTGATTTCGCAGTTGCTCAATCTGGTCGTGATCGGCTGGATCGTCCGGAGTTTCTCGGTTTTCCTCGCGGTCGCGTTGGTCGTAATTTTTCAACCGGAGTTGCGGCGTGGTCTGGCCGAGCTGGGCGGGCATCCGATTTTTTCTCTAACGAGCGAAAAACGGGAGACCGTCCACGACCTGGCCGAGGCGGTGACGCAACTGGCCAACAAACAATTCGGCGCCCTTATCGCGATCGAGCGAGACACTTCGATTCGCGTTTATGAAGAAACCGGCGTGACGCTCGATAGCGATTTTTCCGTCGAACTTATCCTGGCAATTTTTCATCCGAAGGCCGCTCTTCACGATGGTGGGGTGATCGTGCGTAATGGCCGGATCGCGGCCGCGGCATGCATTTTCCCGGTCAGCCAGCGGGAAACACTAGACCGCAGTCTCGGATTGCGTCATCGCGCCGGTCTCGGCATTACCGAGGAATCGGATGCTGTGGCGGTGGTTGTTTCCGAAGAGACCGGCGGCATTTCTATTTGTCACCCGCGCCGGATCGAGCGCAATTTTACTCCAGAAACATTCCGGCAACGCATCGCGGAAATTCTGCTGCACAGCAATTATGAAGAGACTGATCCTGAAAAACTGGCGCGCGAAGTTGATCTCCCTCCTGCTCGCGACAACCCTTTGGTACCTGATCAAAAAGAACGTAGCGACGACCCCCTCGCGGTCTGAACCGGCCTCGGGTACGACGATGACGGAAAGGCGTTAACGTTAAGCGCTCCTTCAGCGTAAGAAGCGCGCGAGATTTTCGTCTTCCCAACGGCGAGCGCGCCGGTAACTCGGGAACTCGCGCTCGCGGCGATTGAACTCTTCCGTGTGCACGCGCCGCCGGCCGCCCGACGCGGTCTCGTCCGGCACGACGGAATGGAGCATCTCGTGATAAAGCACGTAGCGCAGAAACCAGAGCGGCACGAACGGTTGATCAAGCAACGGATTGATTCGAATCACGCGCTCTTCTTCCTGAATGGTGCCGAAAATAAAATATTCCTTCGGGCGATGTCTTCGCCGGCGACCCCACATCACTTTGTAACCGCGCAGACGTCCGCGGAAATAGCGTTCGTTCAATCGCTCAAAAATCGCGTGCAGATCGAAATGCGTCCCCTCATGCCGCAAATTCAACTGGCGTTGCATCGGCAGGGTCGGGTGCGCGAGTTTTCGTTTTGTCTTCTTGGCCATTTCTTGAATCCGGGGTTGAAACGAATAAGCATTTTAGTGTGCTTTGACTGGCTGGACAAGAAAAGGCGTTAATTATTTGTTGTTAGGTATGCAAATGGCTTACTATGAAACTGTTATGTCGATCTCTTGCACCGGGTTGGTTCCGGGCCGTTTGCAGAATCTCCATGATCTCCGGAGCAACTTTTTCAAAATGCAGCCGAGATTTACCAGAAGCGCAACATGCGTATACTCCTCCTCGATTCCGTGCTCGTGGCGGAAGTTTAAGCGACATTAAATCGACATGACGCCGTTTTTCCGAAAGTTGCTCGGGCTCAATTGGCTCCTACTCGCGAACATGCTCGCGCTCGCGATCTTCGGAGTGGTGGCAATCTACAGCGCGACTTATATGCGCGAAGATTCCGCGGCGGCGGAATTCTGGCGCAAGCAGGCAAACTGGGTCGCGGTCGGCTTCTTCGCCTTCATGATCACCAGTTTAATCGACTATCGCTGGATTCGTTGGGGCGCGCTGCCGATGTATCTGGCCGGCCTTTTCTTTTTGATTCTCACGAAGTTTATCGGCTCGAAAGTTTACGGCGCGCGCAGTTGGCTGCATCTGGGGCCGATCAACTTTCAGCCCGCGCAGCTCGCGGTCGTCGCCGGGATCATGGTGCTGGCTTTATTCCTGAGCCAGTTCCGCCAAATGCATCCGATGCTTCGGCTGCTCCTGTGCGGGGCGATTGTTGCCGCGCCAATTCTTTTGATTCTAATGCAGCCCGATCTCGGTGAATGCATTATCTGGCTGCCCGTGCTCATGGCGCTGTTGTTCGCCGCCGGGCTTCCGCTGCGCTACTTGATCTGCATCATTCTCATCTTGCTCGCCTTTATCCCGATCGCGGTCAATCTCGGTTTAAAACCGTATCAGCAACAACGGATCACGGCTTTCATCAATCCCGATATCGATAAACAGGGAGCCTCCTGGGCGATCAATCAATCGCTCATCGCCATCGGGTCGGGCGGATGGGCTGGAAAAGGATTCAAAGCGCCCAACACACAGATCGAGCTCGGCTTTCTACCGGCCACCGCCGTTCATAACGATTATATTTTCTCCGCCATCGGCGAACAGTGGGGATTTGTCGGAGGCATGTTTCTCATTGGTGGGTTTGCCTTGCTCCTCGTGACGTGTCTCTTCGTTGCCTTTTTCGCGGGCGATCAATTCGGTCTCCTCCTCGTCGTTGGCGTCACCGCCCTCATCTTCACGCATATCTTTCAGAACGTGGGCATGACGATCTCGATGTTGCCAATCACGGGCGTGCCGTTGCCCCTGATCAGTTACAGCGGCTCGTTTGTGCTCATGATCATGTTCGGGCTCGGGATCGTGAACAGCGTTTGGGTGCATCGAAAATTTGCCCGCTAAACTCCGGGCGAATTTTTCTGCAAGATTCACATCGACCAGCGGCCGGTCCGTTGGTTTACTTTGCCTCTTCGGTTGCCTAAAGTCGGGCGCGACGCATGGAGAGCGATTACAAGGTCAAGCTGGAGATTTTCGAAGGGCCGCTCGATCTCCTGCTTTACCTGATCAAGCGCGACGAGATCGATATTTACGACATCTCGATTGAACGCATCACTCGCCAATACCTCGAACATCTTCAGGCTTTCAGGGAACTGAACATCGATCTCGCCGGCGAGTTCGTCGCGATGGCGGCAAACCTGATTTACCTGAAAAGCCGCAGCCTGTTGCCGGTCGATCAACAGCCGCCCGAGGAAGATGCAGAGGAAGATGACCCGCGTTGGGAATTGATCCGGCAACTTATCGAATACAAGAAATTCAAGGAAGCGGGCGCGCAGTTGCATCTGCGTGAGCTGGAACAGGAGCGCATTTTCGCCCGGGAAGGAGGTTCGTCTCCGCCTGCCGAGGGGCTGCTTGAGCTGGGCGAGGTTGGAATCTTCCAGCTCATCAACGCGTTCCAAAATGTCATTAAACGAGTCGAAGCCCGTCAGGACTTGCAGGAGCTTCCGGGCGAACGTTTTAGCGTCTCGGAGAAGATCGACACAATTTTGCAACGGGTTGGAGCCGGCGGCCGGATTCGCTTTTCGGATTTGTTTGGCGCGATCGTTTCGCGCCTCGAAGTCGTCGTCACCTTCATCGCCCTCCTGGAGTTGATTCGTTTGAAGCAAGTGCGCGCGATCCAGAAGAACATCTTTGACGAAATTGAAATCGCGTCCGCGACCGCGTAAAGATCGACAATTATGTCGCGGGTTTTGATTGCCGGTTGCGGTTATGTCGGACAAGCGACTGCGGACTTGTTTCACGTCGCCGGCTGGGAACTGGAAGGTTGGGTCTCTTCGCCGGAGTCAGCGGCCAAACTCTCGGGCAAACCTTATCCGGTTATTCCGGTCGATCTCGCGCACCGAGATCAAGTGAACGCCCGTCCGGAAAATTTCGACGCGGTGATCCTGTGCGCGAGCACGCATGGCGGCGAGGCCGATGTTTATCGCCGAATCTACTTGAATGGCGCGCGCAATCTCCTCGATCGGTTCGTTGGATCGACCGTCGCGTTTACCAGCAGCACGAGCGTGTACGGGCAAAAAGATGGATCGTGGGTGACCGAAGAGAGTGAGACCGAACCGATGCGCGAGACGGGTCGAATAGTGCTTGAAACGGAAAAGTTAGTGCTCGGTGGCGGCGGCATCGTCGCGCGCCTGGCGGGGATCTACGGACCGGGACGCTCCGCGGTGCTCACGAAATTTTTGGCCGGCGAAGCGAGTGTCGACCCGGAAAATGATCGCTTCATCAATCAAGTGCATCGGGATGACATCGCAGCCGCGCTCTTTTTGTTGCTGGATCGACATTCGTCCCCGCGACAAATTTACAATGTCGTGGACGACCAGCCGATTTTGCAAAGCGAGTGCTATCGCTGGCTCGCCGGGAAGTTGAATCGTCCACTTCCGTCGATCGGAAAAGCGCCATCACAACGCAAGCGCGGCGAGAGCAACAAGCGTGTGAGCAATGCAAAGCTGCGCGGCCTCGGCTGGAGGCCGCGATACCCTACATTCGCGGAGGCGATGGAAAAGAGCATCCTGGCAGGTTTCAGGCAAGGCGGCGCCTGACTGACGCAGTGGTTAGCGCGGTTCGACCTGGCAAGACACCGGTATGGAAGCTGCTTTTTTCTGAAAGGATGCGTCAGATCAAGCTCACTGGTCGGGAGGCGACCGTTGTGCGGGCCATCGGTTTCGCGGAATCGATGCTCGGGGCGGAGATTCAGGATTTCACCCGCATGGAACTGGAAGACGTGACCGATGCGCTCAACAGCTTGATGGCGGCTGGCTTCGTCGAGAGCATTCCTTACTACGCGGAAGTCCAACTCGCGGAAATGCCGGTGACGGCGTTCGAGGTGAACCCGGCTTATGTGCACGAATTGAAACAAGCCGTGATGCGGCGCTAGGTCACCGGCGCACTGGCTTCTGCGCTGGACCGGCAATTCCTGCACGTTGATGTCGCTCACCGAACAAGCGTCGAGCAATTGTCGGCATGTTTCCGTGACTCTTGCGCGCGGCACTTTCAACTGCACCGAGACCGGAGTTTGCTCGATTACGTGGCCGAATTCTGAGAAATCGCGTATCGTCTGGTTCTCGAACGTGAGGCTGAGAATTTTGTAACCGGAAAAACGGTCGATAATCGAGGTAAGCGGGCCGTCAAAAAAGATCTTGCCGTGGTCAATGATGATGACACGAGGGCAGAGCTCTTCGATGTCCTGCATGTAATGGCTGGTGAGCATGGTAACGATGCGATGCTCCTCATTGTAGATGCGCAGAAATTCCCGCACGCGCTTTTGACTGACAACATCGAGACCGATGGTCGGCTCATCGAGAAAAAGCACGCGCGGCTCATGGATGAGCGCAGAGATCAACTCCATCTTCATTCGCTCGCCTAACGACAGCTCGCGCACCATCACATTCATTTTGTCCTGCACTTCGAGAAGTTCCGACAATCCGCCTACCACTTTGTTGAAGCGCGCGCGATCGATTCCATAAATGGCGCGATTGAGCTCGAGCGATTCCTGCGCCGGCAAATCCCACCAGAGCGCGTTCTTCTGCCCCATGAGCAGGCTGAATTGCCGCTTCATTTCGTTCCGCCGCTCCCACGGGACAAAGCCGAGGACGCGTGCGTCACCGGAGGTAGGATTAAGCAATCCGGAGAGCATCTTGAGAACGGTGGTCTTGCCAGCGCCGTTCGGTCCGAGAAATCCCACGAACTCGCCTTCGTCGATCCGAAATGAAACTTTGTCGGCGGCCCGGGTTTCATCGTGCCGCCGCCTAACGAGTCCCTTAATCGAGCCCCACAGTCCGTGCTCTTTTCGATAAGTGCGGTAAACTTTCGTAAGGTTGTGAGCTTCGATGGCGCTCATGCGTCAGGGTAATGAACCGGCCTTGCGAACGATCGACTCACGTTCGCCCAAGATCGACAGCTACGCCGCGGTCGATTGTGTCTTGACCGTTCTCTTTTTCAGAAGCGGCAGCACCTTTTCCACCAACGCGTCAGCCGTAACGCCGTGTTTTTTGCGCAGGATCGGAATGGTGCCGTGCTCGACGAATTCATCTGGCCAACCGATGCGCACGACCGGCGTGTTGATCATTTGCGAATGCAGATGCTCAATCACCGCGCAGCCAAAGCCGTTGTGCAAGACATGGTCTTCGATCGTGCAGACGACTTCGGCGCTGCGCGCAAAAAATTCGAGCGTGCCGGTGTCAATCGGTTTGATCCAGCGCGGATTGATCAGCGCGACTGAAATCCCTTTTTCCTCCAGCTTCCGCGCAGCTTCTTCGGCGACTTCGAACATGTTCCCCAAACCGAAAATCGCCACGTCACGACCGTGCTGCACCACTTCGGATTTGCCGATCTCGAGAAGTTTCGGTTGAGGTTTGATTTGCGCGCCCGGGCCGGAACCTCGCGGATAACGAATGGCAATCGGCCCGGAGTTGTAGTGCGCCATTGTCCAAAGCATATCGACAAATTCGTCCTCGTCTTTCGGCTGCATGTGCAACCAGTTTGGGATGTGCCGCAGGTAACCAATGTCGAACAAGCCGTGATGGGTCGGGCCATCATCGCCGCTCAAACCGGCGCGATCCATGCAAAGCGCGACATTTAGTTTCTGGATCGCGATGTCGTGAATCGTCATGTCATAGGCGCGTTGCATGAAGGTGGAGTAGATCGTCAAAAACGGTTTCAACCCCTGCGTGGCGAGACCGCAGGCAAAAAGCGCCGCGTGCTCTTCGGCGATGCCGACATCGAAGTAACGAGTCGGATGCGCCTTCGCGAAATGCGCCAGACCGGTGCCACTTGGCATCGCTGCCGTTATCGCGACGATTTTTTGATTCGTCTCGGCGAATTTTGCCAGCGTCTTGCCGATAATTTCAGAATAAGTCGGCGTCGGCGCGGGCGCGGTTTCGCCAGTTTCGAGTTTGTACTTACCGAGGCCGTGAAATTTGTCCGGCTGCTTGATCGCCGGCTCGTAGCCCTTGCCTTTTTTCGTCAGGATGTGCAGAAGCACCGGCTCCTCCTGAGTTTTCAAAAACTCAAACGTCCGCGTGAGCAACGCGATGTCGTGTCCATCGATTGGCCCGTAGTAGCGGAGGCCGAGTTCTTCGAAAATCACACTCGGCACGAGCAAGCCCTTCACGCTTTCCTCAACCTTGTGCGCGAAATGAACTCCGGTTTTTCCGGCGATCGCCTCGATGAATCCGCGCGCTTTGTCGTGCAAATGCGCGTAGGTCGGACTCGTCACGATGTTATTCAAGTAATTTGCAATCGCGCCCACGTTTTTCGCAATCGACCATTCGTTGTCGTTAAGCACCACGATGAAGCGCTTGGTGTTCGCTTTCACATTGTTGAGCGCTTCGTAACTGATTCCGCACGTGAGCGCGGCATCGCCCGCCACCACCACCACGTGATCGCTCCCGCCGCTTAGATCGCGCCCCACCGCCATGCCGAGTGCAGCGGAAAGCGCCGTCCCGGCATGACCCGCGCCGTAGCAATCGTGCTCGCTTTCCGTGCGCAAGAGAAAGCCATTGAGGCCGCCGTATTGTCGCATTGTGGAAAAGCGATCGAGACGGCCAGTGAGCATTTTGTGCACGTAACCTTGGTGGCTCACGTCCATGACAAAGCGGTCGCGCGGCGTGTCGAAGACGCGATGCAGCGCGATGGTCAATTCGACTACGCCGAGATTTGGACCAAGATGCCCGCCGGTTTGCGATAACACTTTGATCAGCTCGTCGCGCACTTCCTGCGCCAGCTGTGGCAGGTCTTCTTCGCGCAGCGCTTTGACGTCAGCCGGCGAACGGATTCCGTCGAGCAAGCGCGCGGGCGCGGCCGTCTCAGCAGACTTAGAAGAGTTTGATTTCGTCATTTTCGTTTTCGGTTTCATCAATCACGTTGGCTGGCGCAGCAGGCTCCTGCGTTGCTTCGAAATCTTTCACGATCGCTTTGCCGGCGCGGTTGCGGGCAATCATCTCGATCTTCTGCTCCGCGCTGGCCAGTCTTTCCTGGCAAATCTTTACCAGATTCATTCCCTCTTCGTAACGCACAATCAAATCTTCCAGCGGCAGTTTCCCCGACTCCATCTGCTCGACAATCGTCTCGAGTCGATCCATTGCACCTTCAAAGTTCAATTGCGCGCCCGGCGGTTTCGGCTTGCTACTCATCGGCAAATTTAGAACTAAGCACAGCGTCGCCTAAGAGAAAAGCGCGACTTGTGCGAGCGGTCGATCTTGGCCGCGCCGCGAATGCGGCTTGCGTGGTTCGCCGTGAATGTTGTTAACTGGCGTCGAGCGTATGGTGCGCGTTCTCGACTTGATTTCCCGGCAGGACGCCCGCCATCGGCTGGTCGTCGCGCTTTTTGCCGCAACCGCTGTCACTCTTTCTCTGCGCGGTCACGTGCATGCTTCCACCGAAGCGATCGCGACTTGGGACGCCTTCGTCTTTTGTGTGCTTTTCCTCGCGTGGCTCACCATTCTGACGACGCCTGTCCAAAAATTGCGTTCGCGCGCCAGAGAGCAGGACGTCGGCCGGTTGGTGATTTTTGTTTTTGTCGTGGTGGCGGCTTGTGCGGCATTGTTTGCGGTAGGGTTTCTGATCAGTGTTAACAAAGCCGAGTTGCATGGTCATGTCACTGCGCATCTGATCCTCGCGCTCGGCACAGTGGTCTTTTCATGGTCCGTGGTGCACACAGTTTTTGGGTTGCGCTACGCTCATGCTTTTTATGGCGATAGCGACGATCCGGGCGCCGATGAATACGCGGGCGGTCTCTTGTTTCCAGGCAGCGAGCAAATGCCGGACTATTTTGATTTCGCTTATTTTTCGTTCGTGATCGGCATGACTTGCCAGGTCTCGGATGTTCAAGTGACTTCGCGAAGGATGCGGCGACTAACGCTGGTGCACAGCGTGCTTTCCTTTGGCTTCAACACCGTCATCCTCGCGCTCCTCATCAACACCGTCTCCGGCCTTCTCTAAGCGGGAAATGGATGTCAACTCCGATGCCGATCGACTCCACCGGCTTGGCGTCACGCTCAGCCCGCTCGACATAAACATGACGCGGCTCTGGGCCGTCGTGGCTGAAAAAGAAGAATCGAAAGCCGCGAATTCGCAGAATCTCCGGCAGGCCAACAAGCTCTAGCTGATCTGCTTTTTGTACGCAGCTGCGTCTCTCAATTGTTTGAGATCGCCGGCGTCGTCGATCTGGAGAACGAAAATCCAACCTTCGCCGAACGGGTCGCGGTTTATCAAGCCGGGATTTGCTTCGAGCGCTTTGTTTACCTCGACCACTTTGCCTTTTACCGGCGCGTAAATATCGCTCGCCGCTTTGACAGATTCGACCACTGCGATCGCCTCGCGCGCGTTTGCTTGTCGATCCATCTTTGGGAGCTCGACGTAAACGACGTCCGTCAATTCGGACTGGGCGTGATCGGTGATGCCGACGCGGACATTGTCGCCTTCGCGTTTAACCCATTCGTGTGTCTCGGTGTAAAGCAAATCGTCGGGAACGTTCATGATCTTTTGTAGAGCGGTTTCTTCTCGATCGTAGCTGGAAATTTCTGCCCGCGAATTTCAATCTCGATATTCGATCCAATCTTCGCATGTGACGCCGAGACATACGCCATTCCGATTCCGTAATTCAAGCTCGGCGAAACTGTGCCACTCGTCACTTCGCCGACGCGCTCGCCGTTGTCGAAAATAGAATAATGCGGCCGTGGCGGCGGACCTTTGCCCTGCATTCGGAACGCAACAAGTTTCTCCGCTGGCCCATTCTCCTTGGTTTTGAGCAAAACTTCGCGACCAGTGAAATTCGGTTTCGTTAGATCGACGAAGAACCCGAGACCAGCCTCGATTGGATTTCGCTCCGGCGACAGGTCGGAGCCGTTGAGCGGATAACACATTTCCAGGCGCAACGTGTCGCGCGCGCCGAGTCCGCACGGTTCGATTCCAAATTGCTTCCCCTTTTCCAAAACAAGATTCCAAAACCACGTCGCCTCGCTCGCCCAAAAGAAAACTTCGACGCCATCTTCGCCAGTGTACCCAGTACGCGCGATCAGGAGTTCCTTTCCATTGCGCGCAAGATCGACAATGTGATTTCGCGGTGGAAGATCGAGACGTTCGCCGAGCACCGCATGGAAGAGATCGACGACGCGCGGGCCTTGAATTGCGACACCGCCGTAATCCGCGCTGCGATTCTTAAGATCGACATCGTTTGCACGATGTCGATCTAACCATGAGAAGTCTTCATCGGTGCGCGACGCGTTGACGACGAGGAGAAATTTCTCGTCGCCGATTCGGTAAGCGATCAAGTCATCAATGATCCCGCCCGCGTCGTTGAGCAGAAAAGTGTATTGCCCGGTGCCGACATCCAACTTGTCGATGTTATTCGTTAGCATCGTATTCAGCCAGTCGCGTGCGCCGGTTCCATCGACAATCAATTGTCCCATGTGCGAAATGTCGAACATGCCGATGTTCTTTCGCACGGCGCGATGTTCTTCGACAATGCTCGTGTATTGCACCGGCATGAGCCAGCCGCCGAAGGGGACCATCTTCGCGCCGCGCCGCATGTGTTCGTCGTAAAGTGGCGTGGTTTTTTGCGCGCCGTCGCTCACGCGGCAAGCTAAGCGGCGAGTTTGCGCAGTCAAAGATGGATCGAGCAGTCCTTGCTCGATGTTACATTTGGCGGCGAAGCCGCATATTTGAATAGCATCGCCCGAACGAGCGGCCGATGCACCTTGAAGCCTCGCTGCGTTCCTTTAACGTGGCCGCAACATGGCTTGGCTCGATAAACTCGAACGCCGCTTCGGTTTTCTCGGAATCCCCGGATTGATTCGCATCATCGTCGGGTTCAACGCGCTCGTCTTTGTCCTCGTGCGCCTGAATCCGGATTTTGTTTCGGTGCTCAATCTCGATCCAGCGCGCATTCGCCACGGCGAAGTCTGGCGACTCGTCACTTACATTTTTATCCCGCAAACGTTCAGCTTTTTGTGGATCGTTTTCGTTTTGTGGTTTCTCTGGTTCATCGGTGACGGTCTCGAACGAGCGTGGGGTTCGTTTCGACTGACTCTTTATTTTCTCGTCGGGATGATCGGCACCACGGCCGCGGCGTTTTTCTTCGGGGGAAATTTTTCCAATAGCATGCTGATCGCGTCGCTCTTTTACGCGTTCGCGCGCTTTTATCCGGATGTGGTTATCTACATATTTTTTATTTTGCCCGTAAAGATCAAGTGGGTCGCCTGGGCGATGGGGGCACTTTTGTTCTACGGTTTTTTCATCGGGACAAATTCGTATCGCATGGCGCTGGTGGCGGCCTTGAGCAATTATTTGATCTTTTTCGGCCGCGAAATCTTTCATGCAGCGCGAAACCGCCAGGAAGTTTCGACGCGGCGCAGACGTTTCGAGGTCCACTCCCGCAGCGAGGCCGAACCACTTCACAAATGCGCGGTCTGCGGAGCGACGGAATTGAGCGATCCGAATCTCGACTTTCGCGTCGCGCGCGACGGCGAAGAATATTGCGTACCTCATTTGCCGCACGCCCAGAGTGTTTTGTAGTGCCGGAGGTGCCAGCGGATGGCCGTTCCGCGGCTTGACCGCAAATCTCCACGGCGGAAACTAGCGCGATGACCGACAAGAACGCCGAGCTTATTCCCGAGGAAGGCTGGCATTGCCTGCATTTGTTTTATCGGATTGAGTTCGCACAATGGCAAGTGCTCAGCCGCGAAGAACAGAACGCCGCCAAGACAAATCTTGCGTCGCTTGTGCAGGAAGTTCGCGCCATCGAATCGACGCAATTGCTCACGCTCAGCATGGTCACGCCGAAAGCGGACGTGGGTTTCATGTTGCTCGCGCCGGATTTGCAAATCGCAAACAAGATCGACAAGCAACTTGCGCTCTCGTTAGGCCCCGATGTGTTAACGCCGGTTTACAGTTATCTCTCGCTCACGGAGGAAAGTGAATATATCACGACTGAAGATGAGTACGCGGAAACACTCGTGAAGGAGCAAAACATCAAGCCCGACTCGGAGCAATTTGCCGAGGCAATGAATTCGTTTCGCGAACGCATGAAAAAATATCGACAGGAACGTGTTTATCCCACGCTGCCTGATTGGCCGGTGGTTTGCTTTTATAATATGAGCAAACGGCGCGGCGAGCAGCGCAATTGGTACGCGCTCCCCTACGGAGAACGCCGCAATTTAATGAAAGGGCATGCCGCAGTTGGTCGCAAGTTTGCCGGGAAAGTCAAACAACTCATCACCGGTTCGACCGGTCTCGATGACGCGGAATGGGGCGTGACTCTTTTTGCGCGCGACACCTTTCAGATCAAAGCGATCGTTTACCAAATGCGGTTCGACCCGGTGAGCGCGGAATACGCGGACTTCGGCGAGTTTTACATCGGCATTCAACTGCCGCTCGACGAATTGTTCCGGCGGCTACAACTTTGACCGCCGATTTCTGGGATGGGTGACAGAGCGGTCTATTGTGCACGCCTGGAAAGCGTGTGTGCCGAAAGGCACCCGGGGTTCGAATCCCCGCCCATCCGCCACACGGCAATTTTCTGCCGCGAATCTAAGTTTCTCTTCCATCGCGCCGCTCCAGGACCTGAATTTCCTGCCGTAATTTGACGACGCTGCCTTCGGGCAGGACGCCTCGAAAGTTCACGCCGGGGTAAACGAGACAATCGCGTCCCAAAATCGAACCGGGATTGATCACCGCGTTGCAACCGATTTCGGTCCGGTCGCCGACGATCGCACCGAATTTCGTTAGACCGGTGGCGACGTTGCCGTCGCTCGCTGCCACCGTGATTTCGCCATGATCGAGTTTCACGTTCGAAAGAATCACGCCGGCGCCGAGATGTGCACCGTGACCCAGAATGGAATCGCCCACGTAATTAAAATGCGGCGCCTTTGCTTCATCGAAGAGAATGCAATTTTTGAACTCGCACGAATTTCCCATCACCACGCCATCGCCCACCACTACATTCTCGCGCACATAGCAGCCGCTGCGGATGTGGCAATTCTCGCCGATCCAGGCCGGCCCTTTCAAAACCGCGCCTTGTTCGACAATCGTCCCACGCCCGACAAACACATTGCTGCTGATGAAAGGTTTCCCGATGAGCTCGCCGAACACGGCCGGTTTCAAGCGAAACTGTAGATAACTCGCAATTTGTCTGAGTGCGTCCCAGACATACTTCTGGTTCTCAAACAACTTCGGATGGGCCGTGTGCTCGAGATCGAGAAATTCAGCGGGCGCAAACATTTTTTTCCCTCAGCGCCTAAAATGATCAAAACTCATCGCATTCGGCGAGCGCAAATTCACGGCGTGCGGATGCCCCGGGAAAAGTTCGCGCGGGCGAGGACGCCAGCGCCAACACGCGAGCCGCGTGCGCTACCCAGATTGTGCTTCGCGGCGTCGCGTAAGTTTCTGGCCGTCTTTGGTGTCGCGCACTTCCCATCCGAGCGCGGCGATCCGATCACGTAGCTCGTCACTTGTTTTCCACTTTTTCGCCAGTCTCGCGCGCTCGCGTTCGTCGGCGAGCTGGGCGACTGCGGCCGGTAACTCATCTGTTTCGCCCTCAAGGTCGAGCACGCTGTTTATGCGCTTCCACCAATTCAACCACGTATTCGCCGAAGCGGCATCGAGTTCATTTCGATCCATTGCGCGATTTGTTTCCCGGATCGATTCGAACAAAAACCCGAGCGCCGCCGAAATGTTCAGATCATCGTCGAGCGCCTCTTCAAATTGCTGGCCGAGTTCAATGTCGACGTTTTTGTCGTCGATCTTATCGCCGCTGGTTTCGAGCAATCGCGCTAACCACTCGTCGATGCGGGCGAGCGCCTGCCGCGCTTCGTCCATTCCCTCCCACGTGAAATTCAGCGGGGCACGATAGTGCACTCGCATCAACGCATAACGAATCTCGCGGCCGCTGTACCCTTTCTCCAGGAGATCGGGAAGCGTGTAGAAGTTGCCTAACGACTTCGACATCTTCTGTCCATCGACCAACAGATGGGCGCAATGCAGCCAATAGCGCACGAATTTCTTGCCGGTCACACCTTCGCTTTGCGCGATCTCCGCTTCGTGATGCGGGAAAATGTTGTCCACGCCGCCGCAGTGAATGTCGATCTGATCGCCGAGCAGCGCGGTGGCCATTGCGCTGCATTCGATGTGCCAGCCCGGTCGGCCGCGACCCCACGGACTTTCCCAGCCGACGTTGCCATCTTCTTCGTCCCACGCTTTCCAAAGCGCGAAATCGCCAATGTGCTCCTTGTCGTATTCGTCGTGCTTTACACGGCCGGTCGATTGCAATTGCGTGAGATCGAAATGCGCGAGCTTCCCGTAATCGGAAAATTTGTTGATCCGAAAATAAACTGATTTGTCTTCGGCTTGATAAGCCAGCCCACGGAAAATGAGCATGCTGATCATCTCGATCATCTTGTCGATATAGTGCCGATCGGTCGCGGCGGGGAATTCATCCGCGCGCTTGATCCGCAAAGTTTCGATGTCTTCGAAAAATGCTTGCTTGAATTGCGCGGTGAATTTCGAAAGCGGAACTCCAGCTTCGCGCGCGCCGCGGATTGTTTTGTCATCCACATCGGTGATGTTCATAACGCGATGCACCTTGTAACCACGCAGCTCGAGATGACGCTGGAGCAAATCTTCGAAGATGTAAGCGCGAAAATTTCCGATGTGCGCGCGGCTGTAAACCGTTGGGCCGCAAGTGTAGATGTCGATGTTGTGCGCTGCCGGATCCCGCGGCCGGAATTCCTCGAGTTGTCGCGAGTACGTATTAAAAAAGCGGAGTGCCATTTCTATCGATGGAGCGAAGGAGTGCTAGAGCAATCGAGTGGTGGAACAGCGCAATGCATTACGTCATTACTCCAATATTCCATCACTCCTTTACTCCTGCTCCACTGTTGCGATCGCCATCGCGGCGATGCCTTCGCCGCGCCCAATCGCACCAAGCCGCTCGTTCGTCGTCGCCTTGATGCTGACGCGTGACTCAGGCGCGCCGATCGCCTGTGCAATTTTTTTTCGCATCGCCGGAATGTACGGCGTAATTCTGGGCGCCTCGGCAATCACGGTTGCATCGACATTCACGGCACGCGCGTTTTTTTCGGCGAGCAATTCGTTCACCCGTTGCAAAATCTTGATACTGCTGATGCCGCGAATCGATTCGTCGGTGTTTGGAAAATGCTGGCCGATGTCGCCGGCGCAGATCGCGCCGAGGAGCGCGTCCGCAATTGCATGGGAGAGAACATCGCCATCGGAATGTCCCTCCAGCCCGCGCGAGTGCGGGATTTCAACTCCGCCGACGACCAATTGTCGATCTTCGGCCAAACGATGCACGTCGTAACCGATTCCGCATCGAATCATTTTTAGAGTTTCAAATCGATGACGCCGTTAGAGGCGACGATGCTGTATTTGTTTTTCATATCTTGCCGTGGCCGCAGATCGACCGCGCCGCCGGCCGTTTCAACCAAAATCCAGCCGGCGGCGATATCCCACAAGCTGATGCCTTGCTCGATGTAAGCGTCGAGACGTCCGCACGCCACATAAGCCATGTCGAGCGCGGCGCTGCCGAGCAAGCGACATTTGCGCGCGCGATGAATCATTTGTTGCAAAAGCGGCAGGCCCGCTTCAATGGTCACGCCGGTTTTGGAAAGTCCGACCGAGACGACGGCTTCGGCGAGATCGGCGCGCGCGCTCACGCGAAAATGCTGTCCGTTCAAGCGTGGGCTTTCGCCCTTTTGTCCGCTCCACATTTCGTCACGCACGGGATCGTAAATGACGCCGACGATTATCTCGCCCTGGAATCGCAAAGCAATCGAGACGCAAAAATGCGGAATGCCGTAGAAATAATTCACCGTGCCATCGAGCGGATCGACCACCCACTGATGCTCGCTCGATTGATCGCCGACGATGCCTTCCTCGCCGTAAAGCGAGTGCTGCGGAAACTGTTTGAGAAGCAACCGTGTGATCAACTCTTGCGCCTGCACGTCGATTTCGAGTTTGATGTCGTGCGCTTCCGAAGAATTGACGCGGAGTGGCCGCTGAAAATTTTGGCGGAGCATTTCGCCTGCGGCGCGGGCCGCTTTCTCGGCCGCGTCGAGATAATGCTTCATGGCGAAACTACCTCGCACAAAGAGCACGAAGTGCACAACGGAAATCAAATTGCAATTTTGTTCGCGCGTTGCCCGCTGTAGTGCCTTTCGCTCTGCGAAGCCCGGGCGGATCTGCCATCCAACGCGCGCGTCGCGTCGCGCAGAGCGCGACGGCTACAAGAGAAAACCGGGAGGAAAATTAAATTCTCCTCCCGGGTTGAAGTTAGGAGTTGTGACCCCGAAAGCGTTCGGGGTCGTTATGAAGCGCGGGGCGTTAATGCCTCTTTCTCTTTGCTTTTTTCTTGGCAGCCTTTTTGCGTTTTTTTGCCATCGACTATTCCCCCCTTTCAATCCGCAGATGCGGAGGGTTGTGAAGAGTTCGAGATGAATTCAACTTCACTTACAAACGGTTCAGTAACCATCACATTTTTTTTGTCAAACATTTTTCTCGCATGTTTGAAAATATTTTTACGAGCTCGCGCGCGATAATTTTTTTCGGCGCGCGAGAAATTTTTTGTCGTTCACCGCTTCGGAATAGAATCGTCACCTCATTTTCGTCGCTTTCCATTCCAGAGTTGGCGCGGCTCACGTCGTTCGCCACAATCACGTCGCAATTTTTCGCGCGAAGTTTTTTCTCGGCGCTTTCTTCAACGTCATTTGTTTCCGCCGCGAAACCGACGACGAGAAATTCGCGATCTTTTTTTGGCAGCGAGGAGAGGATGTCGCGCGTGGGAATTAGCTCGAGCGAGAGGGTCTCATCACGCTTCCTGATTTTCCGCGGAGAAACTTCTGCCGGTTTGTAATCAGCGACCGCCGCGCACATGACGAGGGCATCGCAGTCGCGAAGATGTCGATGTATCTCGTCGGACATTTCATCACTCGTCACGATTGACACCAAGCGCGCGGCGCGCGGTGGATCGAGATGCACGGGGCCGGAAATCAAAGTGACGTCGTGTCCAGCTTCGACGGCCGCTTCGGCGATCGCGTAGCCCATTTTCCCCGATGAGCGATTGCTGAGATAGCGAACGGGATCGATCGGCTCACGTGTCGGTCCCGCCGTGATGAGAAATCTCACGCGATGAGATTTTCCTGGCGCGCGAGCAGAAATTCCGCGCGAAAGGCGATGTCTTCGACTTTCCAAAGGCGGCCGAGGCCTTCGTAACCGCAGGCGAGCATTCCTTCTTCCGGTCCGATAAACTCGACGCCGCGCGATTTCAATTTCTCCACGTTCTCCATCGTGGCCGGATGCGACCACATTTTTCCATTCATGGCGGGCGCGAGCAGAATCGATGCGCGGGTGGCGAGCGCGATGGCGGCGAGCGGATGATTGGCAAGACCATGCGCAAGCTCGGCCATGATGTGCGCGGTGGCCGGCGCGATAAGGAGCAGATTCGCGCGATCCGCCAGCTCGATGTGACCGGGTCGCCAACTTTCTTTTTCGTCGAAGAAGCTGGTCGTGACTGGATTTTTGGAAAGCGTTCGCAATGTGAGCGGTGAAACGAATTCGATCGCGTCCTGTGTCATCACAACGAAAACTTGATGACCTTGTTTGACTAGCAGACTGGCGAGCTCGGCGGATTTGTAGGCGGCGATTGATCCCGTGATTCCGAGCACAATTGATTTCGTGGTCGAACGAAGGCGCACGACTTTTCGCGCGCTCGTTCTTTCGCTTCTGCGTTTTGAATCTCTTTCCATGAAAGATCGACAATTACTTCTGGATGAGGCGCCGGCTCAAATAACGTTCCGCGCCCATGATATGCCGGAATTTTTGCAAATCTTCTTCGACCGACCGGCTGATGATGGTGTAGCGATAATCGCGCCACAATTCCATTTCGCGCGCGGCGGTGACGAGACGCGAGTCGATCTGCTCGGCCGTTTCCGTTCCGCGCTTCATCAAACGGCGGCGGAGTTCGTCGAGATCGGGCGGCATAATAAAAACATCGGTCAACGCCTGGCGAATGAATGAATCGTCGCAGTTGCGAATGGTGGCCGCGCCTTGCGTGTCGATGTCGATCAAAACATCGACGCCGTTTTTCAAATTCGAAAGCAACGGTTTGCGCAACGTTCCATAATAATCTCCGTGGACTTGCGCGTATTCGAGAAAATCGCGGGCCTTGGCGCGCGCGTGAAAATCGGCGGCGGACAAAAACTGATAATCTTCGCCTTCGATCTCTCCGGCGCGTGGCGCCCGCGTGGTGCAAGAGATCGAGTAAACAAAATCGGAGCTTTGGCGAAGCGCCTCGACGAGTGTCGTCTTTCCTGCGCCGGATGGCGCGGAAATGACGAAAAGAATTCCGTGACGGCCGAACTGTTTATTCAAGGTTCTGGACTTGCTCGCGAATTTTCTCCAGCTCCGCTTTGCAGGCGACGACGCGCTGCGAGATGGCAGCATCGTTTGCCTTTGCGCCGAGGGTATTGAGTTCGCGAAAAATTTCCTGAGTGATGAATTCGAGCGTGCGGCCGACCGGCTCGTTCTTGCGAAGATGATGGGCGAACTGCGCGAGGTGACTTTCCACGCGCGTCAATTCCTCCGAGATGTCGGCACGGTCGGCGAAGAAGGAAATTTCTTTCAGCAAACGTTCGTCGTCAGTTGCGATCGGCAGACCAGCCTTTTGCAGGCGATCAAGCAGCGCGGTACGATATCTTTTTACCACATCGGGATGAAGCGCGCGGATTTCTTTGAGTTTTTTCCGCATCGCTTTCAGCCGGTGAATCAAGTCCTTGGCCAGATGTCTGCCTTCGCGTTCGCGCATCTTGATCAAATCGGCGAGGGCGGCGCGGAGCGCGCGATCGATCGCGGGCCATGCTTCTTCTGCCCTCACTGCTTGTTCCGGAAAACGCATCACGCCCGGCGCCTGGAGGATTGTGCTGATCGTGATCTCGCCCGGCGCGTCGAGTTCTTTTTGAAGGGCGCGCATCGCTTCGTGATAGGAGCGGGCCAATTCGGTATCGAGGGCGAGGTTGCGCGCACCGTTTGGGCCGTTGTGAAAAGTCACGACGACATTGGTTCGGCCGCGCGAAATATTTTCGTTGATCGTCTGGCGAATGCGTGGCTCGAGCTCGGCGAGATCGCGTGGCAGATTGACCACGATGTCGCCTTGTTTCCGGTTCACGGAATTGAGTTCGACGCTAAACTTTGTCCCGCCGTGATCGGTCTCGGCGCGGCCGTAACCGGTCATGCTTCTCATAGGTCAGGATGTTTCTCCATTGAAACCGAAGCGGGCATCGCGCAGCATTTCGATTTGGCTCATGCGAAACGAAGTTAGGCTTCGGCAAGGGTGCTGCCAAGCTTTTGTGGTCGCTTGGCGAGAAGTTGCTCGACCGCCCGGCGGTGCGGAGAAGGGAGCGGAATCGAGGCGAGCTGAGCGATTGAGAACCAACGACCTTGCCCTCGTGCCCGCGTGCGAGGCGCCGGCTGCGCGAAAACTTTCAAGGTGATGCGGTGATTCGTGAAAGGGAAGATCGACGTATGAATTGGGCGGGTGATTACCGATCTTACCCGCGCCGGCGGGAGAATCCACATGCCGTGCCAGCGGCCGCTTGATTGCTCGAGTAGAATTCGATTGCGACGGAAAGTGAAGGCGCGCGCTTCGATAAGTTCTTTTGGTGGCCGCGGGATTTTTTTGATCGGGAGAGTTTGCGGATTCTTGGGGCGACAAAATTTCTTCACGGGACAAATTGCGCACTTGGGCTGGCGTGGAAGACAGACGAGTGCGCCGAGATCGAGGAGCGCGGAGTTATAAACGCGGGCAGAGCGCTTGGGCAGAAGTGATTCCGCATAATTCCAGAGTGCTTCGCGACCCACTGTGCAATCGATTGGCGTACGGAAATTGAAAAGCCGGGACAGGACACGAGCGGTGTTGGCTTCGACGATCGGCACGGATTGATCGAAGGCGAAGGTGGCGATGGCGTGCGCGGAATATCGTCCGATGCCCGGCAATGCGCGTGTTCGCGCGATTGTTCTCGGAAGATGTCCGCCGTATCGATCCACGACAATCCTGGCAGTAGCGTGAAGATTTCGCGCTCGTGCGTAGTAGCCGAGGCCTTGCCAGGCGTGTAGTACGCTCGATTCCGAAGCACGCGCCAGGGCGGAGAAATCGCTCCATCGGCGTAGCCACTCATTATAATAAGAGAGGACGGTGGCGACCTGCGTTTGCTGGAGCATGAACTCGGAAACGAGGATGGCGTATGGGTCGCGGGTGCGGCGCCACGGCAGATCGCGGCCGCGACGGCGATACCAGCGCAGCAAAGCGGCGCGAAAATTGCGGGAGTCTGGCGGCGAGATCAGGTTGGTAGAAACGTGCAACGCTCAACCCGCCTTCGCAAGACTACGGTATGGCAGACGCTCAGCGTCCAACTCCGAATGTTTTCGCGAGCAGGCGTTGAATTCAGAAGATCATTGAACGTTGCGCGTTGGAAGTTGAACGTTGAGCGTTTTCTGCTGGCAAGATGAACTCGTACGCGCATGCCTTGACACCGGAGCAGGCGACGAAACTTCGCGCGCTACTTGAGGAGCTCGGTTTTCAGTTTGCGCCAAAGCAGTACACGCTTTTTTTTGCGCAGAAGAACAAACTGAGCGTGGCGGTTTATGAGAAGGGGCCGAAGGTTTTAGTGCAGGGCAAAGGAGTGGAAGAGTTTGTGCAGTTCGAGCTCGAGCCGAAAATTTTCGGTGAAGCCAAACTGGGTTACGAAGAAGTGCATGTGCCGGAGATGTTCGAGGCGCATTTCGGCGTGGATGAAAGCGGGAAGGGCGATTTTTTTGGACCGCTGGTGATTTCGGGCGTGTATGTCGATCGTGGGATCGCGCGCAAGCTTCTAGACGCGGGCGTTCAGGACAGCAAGCGAATCGGCTCGGATGCGCGCATTCGAACCCTGGGCCAAATTATCCGGAAAACTGCCGGCGGCTTGATCGAGACGGTGCTGATCGGTCCGGCACGGTACAACGAGCTTTATGAGAAGTTCGGGAACCTGAACAGTTTGCTCGGCTGGGGGCATGCGCGCGTCATTGAAAATCTGCTGGCAAAAAAACCGGATTGTCCGCGCGCGTTGTCGGATCAATTTGCGGATGGGCGCGTCATCAAACAATCACTTTTGCAACATGGCCGCAAGATCGACATTCAACAGCGGCCGAAGGCGGAATCCGATATCGCGGTAGCGGCAGCGTCGATTCTAGCGCGTGAAGCATTTATCGGTTGGCTGGAGCGCCGAGGGAAAGAGCTTGGTTTGCGCTTGGAGCGAGGGGTATCGGCCAGTGTAAAAGAGACCGCGAAAAAGCTCGTGGAAAAGAGCGGGCCGCGGAGGCTGCGCGAAGTGGCGAAGGTGCATTTCCGGACGGCGCACGAGATTGCGCCAAGTGCCTATGCCGCGCCGCCTCCGCGAGGAGATTGGCGAAAGTAACCGCTGATCGCGGTTTGCAGAGGCGTCGGGCAAGGTTTCTGCTACATATTTTCACGCTCGCTTAGCAATTGTGGGAACCCGGCTCCTCATCCTGAACGCAGATCCTGTCTTTCGAGACAAGGAGCTGGCCATCTTCGAGGCGATGGAAGGGGTGGACACCCGCATTGTACGAACTCTTTCCGAAGCGGTATCGTTTCTTCTGGCTGAGAATTTCGACGCTTTTGTCGTGGAAGGGGAGTCGAAACTGGCGCTGGAGCAGGCCACGAACGTCCGGCAGCATTTTCCCTCGCTCAAGATTATTTGCCTGGTGTCGGACCGGGGCGAAGCCGAAGTCGCCGCCCTCGCGGCGCAGCAGGAGATCACTTTGATCTTGAGCGAGCAAAGCAAGCGCCGGATGGAGCGGCTCCTCAAGAGTTTTGTGCGTTCGCTCGGGAGGCAAGCAGGGACGGCGGCTGAGGGGATTGATCCTTGTCATTCGCTCATCGGTAATCTGAATCAATTCTCAGCCGCGGAAATTCTACAGATGAGCTGTTTGAGCCAGCGGAGCGGACGTTTTACGTTCAAGTCTGGTCGGGGCAGCAGCGAAATTTATCTGCATCACGGATCGATACGTCACGGGGTCTTTGGATCGCTCCAAGGCGAAGCGGCGGTGGCGGAAATTTTCCGGTGGCGGCAGGGGCGGTTTTATTTTGAGGAAGGGATCATTAGCCAGGTGGAAACAGTCGATCGCCCCTGGGCACATCTGTTGATCGATAACCTGCAGAAATTCGACGAGACGCTCGAACTCGTCGGCGTGCCGCCCGAACAGTCGCAAGAATCGCAATCATGAGGGATCAAGAGCTCGAAACCAAGCTTCGCCTGCTCACGCTCCAGCTGGATAACTGGAAGAAGCTGCACGACTTGACTACTTACGGGCTGGACAAGGCGAAGCCAATCATCTCGGCCGAGCAGGAGCGCCAGTTTACCGAAATTCGCTCGCATCTCTTGCAAGAGACGGAACATATTTTCAGCCGACTGAACATTCTTGGCGAACTGTCGGGCAAACTGATGAATGTGTTACAGCGCGGTTCTTCCGTGCGTGGCGTCCGCGAGCTATCGAACGACGACGTCCGCCGGCTGGAGATGGATTGGAACGCTGTGTTCACGAAGCTCGGTGTGGTGCAGGGTCAGCTCAAAGCGCAGCGGAAGGCCTTGGCCGGCCAAACTGTGTTCCGCCATCATCTGAATCGCATCTTGGGGCGGCTGACCCCAGCTCACTGATTTTTCTCTCGTCAGGGAAGCTGGCCATTGCGTTTACTCCTCTTTGGGAGGAGGTTAGCTGTCAGAAAATCTCTTTTTAAAAAAATTTGGCCGCCGCTCGGGCTGCGTGTAGCGATTATTAAATACATATGGCAAAGCTAACCAAACGCGACATTGTCGTCGCCATCAGCAACCAAACAGGGATGGTGCAACACGAAGTTTTCGACGTGGTTCAGCGAACGCTCGATAAGATCACCGACAGTTTGGCTAATAACGTGGCCGTCGAGTTACGTAATTTCGGTGTTTTTCAGCCACGGCTGACGAAGCCGCGGGTGGGACGCAACCCAAATCAGCCAGGCAGCAGTTTCGTAATTCCACCCCGGGCCACAGTGAAATTTAAGGCTGGCAAGATCATGCGCCAACGAGTCGAGAAACTTTCGCGGGAATTGAAAGAAGCTTCCGAACGGAAAGAGAACGCGGCGGTGGAGAGCCACAACGGCCAGTAAGCGCAACCGTCCAGTCGGTTGAGGTTACGATTGGGAAATCGGGTCGATCAAATTTTGGATAGCCTCTTCCAGCCGCTCAAAATTGATTGGCTTGGTCAGATGTTCTGAGAAGCCGGCCGCTCGCGCCTTGCTCACATCGTGCTCCATGCCGAAGCCGCTGAGGGCGATGCCGCGTAGGCCTTTACTGTTTCTCAGTTCGCGCATGAGATCGTAACCGCTTCGGTCCGGCAGGCCGATGTCGCTGATGAGCAGATCGAAATCTTGCATGCGCGCTTTTTCCAGTGCCTGCTCAGCGGAATGGGCTAGGGTAATCTGGTAGCCGCGGCGCTCGAGCATCATTTTCATCCCCGTGCAGGTATCGTGATGATCATCCACCACGAGAACGCGCCGCGGACGCGATGCGACGAACTTCTTTTGCGCATCGACGGCAGGATACTCGCCGTCTCCAGTTTGCGCGCTCACCGGAGCGGGTGCCGTCTTCAAGTTTAGCGTAAAAGTCGAACCGCGATCCTTGCCCGGACTTTCTACGCGGATTTTTCCGCCATGCGCGTTAACCATAGCTTTGGAGATAGCAAGACCCAGACCGAGTCCGCCAAAGCGGCGCGTAATCGAGCTTTGGCCTTGCTCGAAAGCGTTGAAGATCTTGTCGATCTTTTCCGGCTCGATACCGATGCCAGTATCGGTAATTTGAATTTCAATCTCTTCCGGCGTCGGGTTGCGGGTTTGGATGATGACGCGGCCCTGGTCCGGCGTGAATTTCACGCTGTTCTTGATGAGATTCCAAAAGACCTGCTGCAAACGTGCCGGATCTCCTTCGACATGCGCATGTTGGGCGCGGAGTCGAAATTCCGCCTGGAGACGCTTGCCAGCGATCTCTTCTCGGCAAATTTCGTAGGCCCGCTGCAGGATTTCGTGCACGCAAATAGTCTCGAAGCTTAATTGCAGCTTGCCTCTTGCGATCCGCGTTACGTCGAGCAAATCGTCAATCAAGCGCGCTTCCAGTTCGACATTGCGCCGGATGACCTCGAGCGCCTGCCGAACCGGCGGCGAATCGGGAATGCTCGCCTCCAATTCCCCGACCATGGCGATAACGGGCGAGAGGGGATTGCGCAATTCATGAGAGAGCAGGGCGAGGAATTGGTCCTTAGCCGCATTTGCGCGCACTAGTTCCTGGCGCAGCGTCACGTCGCGTGTCTTGTCTTCGACGAGATAAAGGACGCCTTGCACGCTTTGTCGCGAGCCCTGCAACCGGAGCAGGTTGATGTTCACGAAATGCGTCACGCCCGTATTATCTTTGAGCGGTTGCTCGACCAGTTGAAACGGCGTTCCAAAAGCCAGCACTTTTTCGATCGCTCCCGGCGGAGCGATCTTCACGTCGTCGTAAGTCGCTTGCGCAATGTCGCGATCGGGTGCCAGATTTCCAAAACGACGCGCCATCTGCGCGAAGGCCCCGTTCGCCTGAAGAAAACGCCGCGAAGCCGGATCGACAAAAGCGATGCCGCTCGGCATGTTCGCGAGAATTTTTTCGTTAAAGATAACTTCCCGCTCGATTCGCCGGGTCGCCTCGGTCTGGCGGCGGTAAAACTTGCTGGCGAGCCAGGCGAAGATAGAGGTGAGCGCGATCAACCAGAGGGCCAGGACAAGCATTCGTCCGAGGAGATCATGCACCGGTTTGTAGGCAACGGCTTTGGGCTGCTCCACCAGCGTCATCCAACCGGTCGATTCCACCGGGCTGAAAGAATAGAGATTGCCGTGCCGCTCGAAATGCCCGCTTCTGCTGCGGCCGATCTCCTTCATTAACATTGCTGCTGCGGGAGAAACGGCGCTGGGATTTGGCTGGAAACCACTCGCAAAAAGCGCAGCGCCGTTTTGATCGAGCACCTGGCACATCGACTGGTCGGC
Source organism: Verrucomicrobiota bacterium (assembly GCA_003219265.1). Taxonomy (GTDB): domain Bacteria; phylum Verrucomicrobiota; class Verrucomicrobiia; order Chthoniobacterales; family UBA10450; genus AV133. Next base: position 4,464 of record QHQE01000114.1, on the reverse strand, counting down.
AAACTCAATCGTCGATAAACGGCGCCCGATTCTTTCCACTAACACGGAGACTCCGAGATAGCCGGCAATGGCCCCATCCGGCGCCCGCACCGCGCCCACGATATCCGTCGCCATTCGCTTATCTGTCAGGCGAGGATGCACCGCCGAGACAAAAGCGCCGTTCGAGGTGCGCGCCTGTTCCCACAGGTCGGAGCTAAAATCCTTGCCCACCCGCTCCGGATCGGAGGGAAGCGAGGCGATCAGATGGCCATCGGGCCCGGTGATGAACATTCCATCAATACGCGGCTGCGAATAAAATGTTGCGCTGAGCCATTGTTGAGCGAGGGCTTGAGGATTGGATGCGCTCAAGATTTTCACTACCTCCGGTAGCGTCTGATAATACTCAATGATGCCGCTGGTCCGGCCCAGATCGTCGCCCACCAGATGGGCGACCAATTGAATGAAAGTCTGGCGATCGCGCAGGATTTTCGATTCAAGGGTTTTTTCCAGGATGGTGTAGGAAACGACCAGGGTTAAGATCGACGGCACCCATCCGGCCAGAAGAATGGGAAAGACGATATTAAAACGCTTGAAATAGTTGCGTTCCCATCTCTTGAATCTGTCGCGCAATTGCATCCCGTTGGGCCGCGAAAAGCGGCTTATCACCAATTAACCCGCTCCCCGCCTCAGGCAAGCGAATGATGAATAGCTTGCCAGCCTTGTAGCTGTCGCCATCCGGGCGACGCGACGCGGGTGTGTTTTAGATGCCTCTGCGTCGCGCTTTGCAGAGCGAAGCGACTACAGCTTGATAGTTGATAGCGCGTCGCGATTTCCATCGGCAAAGCGCGGGCAGTGTTCAGGGTTGCGAGCAGTCCCGAAAGCGTTCCGCGCTGAAATCTGTTCACCGTCAGAGGCATTTTTTGATTTGACGCCCGTGGCGGACACGTCATCATGTCGCCCTCGCTGCCTTAACCAAGGGCAGCGCCTGGAAGCACCATGCAAGGAAACGTTATCTGGACGATCTGCTATCTGAGTGTGCTCATCGGTCTTTCCGCCTACGGCGTGCATCGCTATTTCATCATTTATCTCTTTCTCAAAAACAGAAAGCGCGAGCTGGTCCCAGCCCGCCGCTTTGAGCAACTGCCGAAGGTGACGATGCAGTTGCCGATCTTTAACGAAGTTTACGTGGTCGAGCGTTTGCTGCACTCGGTCAGCGAATTGGATTATCCGAGAAAACTTCTCCAGATTCAGGTGCTGGATGATTCGACCGACGATACGCGCGAGATCACCTCCTCGTGCGCGGACGAACTGCGGTGTCGCGGCTTCAACGTCCAGCTCATTCATCGCGTCGATCGCACTGGTTTCAAAGCGGGTGCGCTCGCTGTCGGACTCGACTCCGCGGAAGGCGAGTTTGTCTGTATTCTCGACGCCGATTTTGTTCCGCAGCCGGACTTGCTCAAGCGCACAATTGATTTTTTCACCGATCCGAGAGTCGGCATGATCCAGACGCGCTGGGGGCATTTAAATCGGAGCTATTCATTGCTCACACGCGCGCAGGCGATGTTTCTGGACGGACATCTTTTGCTCGAACAAACCGCGCGCAGCCGGAGCGGGCGCTTTTTTAATTTCAACGGCACAGCCGGTCTCTGGCGGCGCTCCTGTATCGAGGAAGCGGGCGGCTGGCAGCATGACACGCTCACCGAAGATCTTGATCTGAGCTATCGCGCGCAGCTCGTGGGCTGGAAATTTATTTTTCTCCCTGATGTGGTGACCCCGGCGGAATTGCCGGTGGACATGAACGGTTTCAAATCGCAACAGCATCGCTGGACCAAAGGCTCCATCCAGACGTGCAAGAAACTCCTGCCCACCATTTGGCGCAGCAAGTTGCCGTTTCCGATTAAACTCGAGGCCACAGGTCACTTGATGTCGAACTTCGCCTACCTGCTTCTGGCCTGCTTGTGCGTGCTCTTGCATCCCTCTGTCGGGGGGCCGCAAGTCGGGTGGCTGCGCACGCTTTTGATCGACGTCCCCATTTTCCTCGCCGCCTCGGTATCGGTGGCGGTATTTTACATTTGCGCGCAACGCGAGCTGTATCCGCGCACCTGGATGAAAGAAATTCTTTTCCTGCCCTGTTTGCTCGCGCTCGGCATCGGCCTCTCCCTCAACAACGCCCGCGCCGTGCTGGAAGCTCTCTTTAATCACAAATCCGATTTCACGCGCACGCCCAAGTACGGCATCGAACGCAAGTCGCAGCCGTGGCGAGCCTGCAAATACCGGCCGCTCAAATCGGCCTTGCCCATCGCGGAGCTAGCCTTCGCGATTTATTTCAGCTACTTCGTCTGGTTCGCGATCGCACATCGACAATTCATCTCGGTCCCGTTTCTGCTCATGTTCCAGAGTGGCTTTCTCTATGTCGCGCTCTCCTCGCTTGCGCCCTGGTGGCCAAGAATCAACTTTGGCGGTTCACGTGCCGCCGCCACAATTCCCGCGTGACAAGAATGTCTATTTCGAGTAAGAAGGCGCCGATGTTTCGTTTTTCGGTGGTCGTTTTCGTGCTTTGCCTTTGCCCGTCCGGGCTTCCTGCCGCCATCGCGCCGGACAATTTGGATTGCGTCATCATTAGTGTGCGCGACCAAAAATTAATGCTCCTGCAAAACGGCGCCAAGGTGGCGACCTATCCCGTTTCCACTTCGATGTTCGGGCTCGGCGATTTTTTGGGGCGAATGACAACTCCTCTCGGTTATTTTGCCATCGCGCAAAAAATCGGTGACCACGCACCGATCGGTGCCGTGTTCCATAATCGCCGGTTTACCGGTGAAATTCTTGCGCCAAATGCGCCTGGCCGCGATCCTGTGATTACGCGTATCATTTGGCTGCGCGGACTTGAAGTCCAAAACGCCCATGCCTTTACGCGCTGCATTTACATCCATGGCACGCCGCAGGAGAAAACAATCGGTCGCCCGGCCAGCTACGGCTGCATCCGGATGAAGTCGAGCGACGTCGCGGCTGTCTATGATCAGCTTCCACTCGGCTCAATCGTGCAAATTATCCAAGGTCGTCTGCCCAAAGTGCCAAAGGCGCGGCCGATGCCACCGAGCGATACACTAGTGGCGGAATTGGAAAAAACGAAAGGCCAGGATCAGCTTGGCTCCAAATCGGCCCCTCCTTCACTCACGGTCGAGCAAATGCGAGTGGCGGGAGCGCTCGCTGCAGAGCGACAAAAGCAAACGAGCACGCGCGGATCCAGTGCGCGCCCGAAAGATAAAGCGACGCCGGTACTGAACAACGGCGAGACAATCGCGCAAAGCAAAAATCCTCGCGCATAAGAGGAGTCGGCCGGCTCCGCAAACATTCATTGTCGATCTTGGCATCGGAATGCGCCGCCTCGCGAGTCACTCTTGACAATCGCAATCGCGACTGCGAGCGTCCACGCCCGCAATTTTTTGAATAAGCAATGGCCAATACAAAATCAGCCGCCAAGCGCGCACGCCAAACATTGAAGCGTTCGCTCCGCAATAGCAGTGTTGTGACACGTTTACGTAAGATGCAAAAGCAGGTGCATTCATCGCAAAGCGCCCAACCAGATCAAATTCGTGCCGTCATCTCCGCAATCGACAAAGCTGCCAAACGAGGGATCATTCATCGCAATGCCGCTAATCGCCGCAAAGGGCGACTCAACAAAGCAGTCGTCGCCGCATCCGCGTAGTAGTTTCAGAATCGATTTTTGATCTACGGCAGGTTCATTAGCGCCGGAGCAAATGGTCTTTGCATATCTGGCAGGACGGATAAATTCTTTGCCGATGATCCCCGCGCTTTTTCTCCTGCTTTCAGCTGTCGCCTACCGCGTCACGATGGGGCTTTTGGTCCACTCGGGCGCGACCTGGTTGTCGAACTTCACGCCGCTGGCGGCCATCGCGCTCTGTAGCGCCGCTTATTTTCCGGCGAAATACAAGTTCACTGTCCCGCTCATCGCGCTTTTTATCTCGGACGCAGTGCTCAATTTTCATTACGGCGCGGCGCTGACCGATCCGCTGATTCTTTGTCGCTATCTCGCCCTTGCTCTGGCCGGCTGCATCGGACTCTTGCTGCGCAGTCGTGCTTCGCTGAAAACGCTTCTGCCGGCTTCAATCGTTGGATCGACAATTTTTTATGTGATCACCAACGCCTTCGCCTGGCTGACCGATCCCGGTTACGCAAAAAATTTCGCGGGCTTGATTCAAGCGCTGACGGTTGGGTTGCCCCAATACAGCGCGACGCCGAGTTGGATGTTTTTCCGCAATTCGCTCCTGAGCGATCTTCTCTTCACCCTGCTCTTTGTTGTTTGCATGAGCTTCGGCCGCAACGCCGCGCGCTCCCGCACAGGAACGGCCTTGGCTCGCGTCGCGTAGTTCTCCGATGCAGCGGCCCGAGCAACGCGACGAGGTCGAGATGCTCGCGCTGATGCTGCTGATCCGTCGTTTCGAGGAACGCGCGAGCCAGCAATAT
>QHQE01000113.1 GCA_003219265.1 Verrucomicrobiota bacterium | reverse complement strand
GCCGGCCGTTTCCGGTTTTGCGGGCCCGCGCCACTTCACCTACGTTTACGAAGCGACTATTGAAGAGGGTGGCGAGGTTGAATTAGAAAACTGGATAACGTGGCAAGCGCGGAAGCCGGCGGACCACGGTTTTCAGGAAGTCGATTTTCGACACGAGATCGAATTCGGCGTCACGAACAAGCTGCAAGCCAGCGTTTATCTGGCCGACTGGAGTTATGTGCCTTCGAAACAGAGCGATCGTGTCGTGTTCTCCGATGCAGCGCTCGAACTGATCTACAACATCTGCAATCCGGAGAAGGAGCCGATCGGTTTGGCAGTCTATGAAGAGATTGACGGAGGCGACCACCGTTTCGGATCGGAGTCGAAATTAATCGCGCAGAAAAATCTCGGACCAGTGGTTCTCGCCTACAACACCACCCTGGAAGCCATCTGGCAGGGCAAGGAACTCGCCGAACGCGAGGCCGAGTTCCAGCAATCCATCGGCGGAAGTTGCGAATTGAACCGGCATTTCTCGGTCGGCGCGGAATGCGTGCGGGAGATCGCGTTCCCGAAATGACACGCGGGCAAATGGTGGGCAACCTTCACCGGGCTCGCTCAATTTACTCGCGCACCGGACGAACCAGATTTTCAACTACGGGCAATTGCCGGATACACATTTTGACAGCAGCCGGCAGAACAATCCCCGCGCGCGATTTGTCCGCGGACATGACATTCTAGTTGAACGTCGCGGCAACCTTTTCACCTTAGGCGGATGATTATTGCGCTACGTCGTCCTTGCTTCTTCGATCGATTTATTTTCTGCGCTCTTGTTTTGCTTTGCTCGAGTGCGTTCGCGGTTAGTCCATCGCCGCGCGCCATCAGTCCATCGCCAACAGCCGCACGCACAACCAGCCCATCACCGACGCCCGCGGGGGCGATCGATGAAAAATTATTTAAAGGCATGCAGTGGCGCCAAGTCGGGCCGTTCCGCGGTGGCCGCGCGCTCGCCATCGAAGGAATTCCCGGCGAACCGGACATTTATTATTTTGGCGCGGTCGCGGGCGGCGTTTGGAAAACGATTGACGGTGGAGCAAACTGGACGCCTCTTTTCGATAAAGAAAATATTTCGTCGATTGGCGCGATCGCGGTCGCGCCTTCCGATCACAACGTCGTTTACGCAGGCACCGGCGAAGCGGCCATTCGCGGCAATACGACCTACGGCATCGGCGTTTACAAATCGATCGACGCGGGAAAAACGTGGAAAAATGTCGGACTGAAAGATTCGCGGCAGATCGGCGCGCTGATTGTCGATCCAAAAAATGCTGACATCGTGCTGGTAGCGGCGCTCGGACATGCGTTCGGCCCAAATCAGGAGCGTGGAATCTTTCGCACCGCCGATGGCGGCAAAACGTGGACGAAAGTTCTGAGCAAAGACGAAAACACAGGCGGCATCGATGTCGTGTTCGACCCAAATAATTCGAACATCGTTTTCGCGTCGCTTTGGCAGGCGCGGCGGCAGCCGTGGTTTTTCTCGAGCGGCGGGCCGGGCAGCGGTCTGTATCGCTCGGAAGATAACGGCGTGACCTGGAAACATCTTGAAGGCAATGGTCTCCCGGATGGAATTCTCGGAAAAATCGGTGTGGCAGTTTCCGGCGCAGACCCGAATCGCATTTACGCGATCATCGAGGCGAAGGAAGGCGGGCTTTACCGCTCCGATGACGCGGGCCAGCATTGGAGCCGCGTCAATGAAGACGGACGTTTCCGGCAGCGTGCTTGGTATTTCAGCAAAGTTTACGCCGATCCAAAATCAGCGGACACGGTTTATCTTTTGAACACCGGACTCTTCCGCTCAGTGGACGGCGGCAAAAATTTTACGCTCTTGCCGGCACGACACGGAGATCATCACGGCTTTTGGATTGATCCGCAAAATCCGTTGCGCGTTGCGAATGCAAACGACGGCGGCGCCAGCATCTCCACCGACGGGGCAAAAACCTGGACGACGCAAAACAATCAGCCGACCGCACAATTTTACCATGTCGCGGTCGATAACGCTTTTCCGTATCACATTTACGGCGCGCAGCAGGACAACTCGAACGTCGGGCTCGCGAGCCGGACGGATTCGGGAACGATTGGTCGGGAAGATTGGTTTCAGGCCGGGGGCGGTGAATGCGGTTTCGTCGTCCCCGATCCGCGCGATTGGCATATCATTTATTCAAACAGCGAAGGCTACATCGTTCGCTACGATAAAAACAAAGAAGAAGTGCAAGACGTGAGTCCCCTCCCCCTCGACAGCTCGGGACATGGCGCGGCCGATCTCGTCCATCGTTTCCAGTGGACCTCGCCGCTTATGCTTTCGCCGCACAACCCGGACACGCTTTACACCGCAGCGGAGTGCGCTTTCAAATCGACCGATCACGGCCAGAGCTGGGCTCAAATCAGCGGCGATCTCACGCGCAACGATAAAAGCAAACAACAACCGAGCGGCGGTCCGCTCACGAACGACATCACGTCGGTTGAATATTACGACACGATTTTTGCGCTTGCGGAATCGCCGGTAAAAAAAGGAACGCTCTGGGCCGGCACGGACGATGGTTTGGTGCAGGTGACCACTGATGACGGACAACATTGGGCCAACGTCACGCCGAAGATGCCCGCGTGGAGCACGGTCAGCATTATTGATCCTTCGCCGCGCGACGGCAGCAGCGCTTATGTCGCGGTGGATCGACATAAACTCGATGATTTCAAGCCGTACATTTTCAAAACGACTGATCTGGGCAAAACCTGGTCGGCGATCACAAGCGGCATTCCTGACGGCGCTTATGTGCACGCCGTGCGCGAAGATCGGAAAAAACCCGGCTTGCTTTACGCCGGCACCGAGCTGGGCGCGTTTGTTTCGTTCGATGACGGCGCTCATTGGCAACCGTTGCAATTGAACCTGCCGGTCTCGCCGATTCATGATCTCGTGGTCAAAGACGATGACCTTGTTGCCGCGACCCATGGGCGCTCGTTTTGGGTGCTCGATGACATCACGCCGCTGCGACAAGTCACAGCGCAATCGGCGCAAACGGAGGCGATTCTCTATCAACCGGAGACCGCGTTGCGCTTGCATTACCCTGAGGAATTCGACAAACGACAGCCGGTCGGCGACAACCCGCCGCCGGGCGCAATCATCGATTATTATTTCAAGACCGCGCCCAGAGATGAAGTGACACTCGATATTCTCGACGCTTCCGGCAAACTCGTTAGGCATTTCTCGAGCAAGGAGAAAAAAGAAAGCGAGCAGCCACCAGAATGGCCGGATCGGGTCGAGCGCGCGAAGACGATTCCCGCAAACGAAGGGATGAACCGCTTCGCCTGGGATTTGCGCTACGACGATCCCATCCAGATTCCGGGCGCGTTTTATCCCGGGACGGGCCCGAAGGGGCCGCTTGCGTTACCGGGCAATTACCAGGCTAAATTGACACTTGCGGGAAAAACCCAGACCGCGCCGTTGCATCTCGCGATCGATCCGCGCACGAAAGGCGCGGAGGACGCGTTACAAAAACAGTTCACCTTGTCGACGCAAGTGAACGACCGCATTTCGCAATTGCACCAGGCCGTGAACGAAATCCGCGAAGTGAAATCGCAGATCAAAAATTTACATTCTCGGTTCGGGGACGATCAGCGACTGAAGCCGGCGCTGGCTGCAGCCGACGATCTCGACAAGAAAATGTCCGATGTCGAACGGCAGCTTGTTCAAGTGGACATGAAAGGATCGGAAGGCAACCTCGCGTTTCCGAACATGCTCAACGAGCGGTTCGATTCGTTTAGTCACTTCATCGACGGCGGCGACACCGAACCGACCAAGCCGCAGCTCGAAGTTTTTCAAATGCTCAGCGGCCAACTCGATGAGCAGTTGAAGAAATGGACGCAGATTAAATCGGACGACGTGCCGAAGATCAGCGCGTTGATCAAGCAGGTCGATTTGCCCGCGCTAATCATCAGCGAAAACAAGAAAGGTGAATAGTGATCAATGACTAGTGAATGGTGCTGCACAAAAACCATTCACTTATCACCATGACTATTCGCTATGATTTATCGACGCTGTATTTGCCCGATCCGATGGCAAGGATTTCAATCCAAAGGTAGATCGAGCAGTCCCTTACTCGATGCTAAAATAATGTCGGCGAAGCCGAGTCGAATTTAACATCGCCCGACGGAGCGGCCGATCCACCCCGCGTTAGACGAATCGACGGCGCCGCCATGCGGTGCTAATCACAATTTGTGGCGAAGATCGACAAGGCGGTTCTGCTCGCGGCTGGGCGCGGCACGCGCATGCGCGAACTGACTGTCGAACTTCCCAAACCCATGATTGAAGTGCGCGGCAAACCGGTTTTGCAGCACATCGTCGAAGGATTCCGCGACGCGGGCGTGACCGAATTCCTGATCATTGTCGGTTACCGCGCGGATGCGGTGCAAAATTTCTTCGGAGACGGTTCCCGTTACAAGATCGATATACAATACGCGACGCAAGTTATACAGGACGGAACGGGACGTGTGGTCGATCTTGCGCGGAATTTTGCGGGCGATTCACCGTTCGTTTTAAGCTACGGTGACATCCTGGTCGATCCGGCAAACTACAAACGACTTCTCGATCTTCCGAACGATGTCGAAGCAATCATCAGCGTGACGCGCGGTGAGGATGTGAGCAAAGGCGGCGCCGTTTTTCTAAACGAGCGAATGGAATTGGTCGATCTTCGCGAAAAGTCAAAACCGGGCGAGGCAACCAGTCCCTGGTACAACGCCGGCATTTACACATTTCGCCCAAGCATTTTCGATTTCACGGCAAAGTTGAAACCTTCACCACGCGGCGAATACGAATTGACCGACGCGATTCGCGAACTCGCGCGGTCGGGGAAAAAAGTGAAAGCGCTGGAACTCAGCGGCGAATGGGCCGACGTGCGCGATCCGGAGGTGTTGGCGCAACTCAACGCGCGACCATCGAAGTGATAAGCGACTGGTGGTCGGTAAATAGTATTTTATTGATCACCTCTCGCGATTCACTAATCACTGCGCTGCTTCCTCCGGCGGCTCCTCGCCGATCTCTTCTTCAATTTCGCGACGCCATTCGCGTGACAGCCAGGGCCGCAGAAATCCGTAGAGCAAGTAGGCCAGGAAAAGCACGGCCGGCATCCATTCGTAATTCATGACCGTGAAAATGAGGATAATGCTGATGACAAGAAAACGCGGAATGGATTTGGTAGTTCGCCAATTGATGGCCTTGAAGCTCGGATACTGAAAGCGGCTGAACATCATGAAAGAGAGAAAAAGCATGAGCGGGGGCAAAACGAATTTCCATTTCCCGAGGTGATGTTCGCCCTCGGCCAGCCAGAGCAGAAAAAGAGTGATGGATGCGATCAGCCCGGCAGCAGCGGGAATCGGGAAGCCGGTGAAGTTTTTTTTGTTGTCAGTATCGGCCGGTTCGTGATTGGCGGCCGCGGTGTTGAAGCGTGCCAGCCGCAGCGCACCGCACGCCAGATAAATGAACGCGATGATCCAACAGGCGCGCGGAAATTCCTGCAGAACGATCCGATAAACCATCAGGGCCGGCGCGACGCCGAATGAAACAACGTCGGCCAGAGAATCAAATTCGCGACCAAACATGCTCTCATGTCCACCGAGGCGTGCGAGCCGGCCATCGAGCAGATCGAAAAAACAGGCGGCGAGAATAAACCAGATCGCGGTGTGAAAAAGATCGCCAGCCGCATCCGGATTCGACCCTTGAAGAAGCGCGCCCTCAAGAATTTTCAGGGTCGCGGTAAAGCCGCAGAACAAATTTCCCGCCGTCATCAAGTTCGGCAGCAGATAAATTTTGGAATGGTGTTCGTTCATTCCTCAGGGAGTCGCGCGATGATTGTCGATCCACCAGCCACGTGATCGCCCATTTTCACCAGCACGGTGGCGGCGAGTGGCAAATATACTTCTGTTCGCGAGCCGAAGCGAATCATTCCGAAGCGATCCCCTTTTTTCAATTCGTCGCCGATTTGCGACCAGGCGACGATACGTCGCGCAACTGCTCCGGTAAGTTGCCTAACGACTATCGTGACCCGGGAATTTTCAAACGCCCACGTCATCGATTCGTTCTTCTCCGAACACTCGGGACGACGCGCGTCGAGACAAAGCCCCGGCCGATGTTGCCGGTAAATAATGCGGCCATCGATCGGTGCGCGATTGGTGTGCACGTCAAAGATCGACAGGAAGATTCCGATCCGGCGCGATCTCTTCTTCAGAATTTCGTTTTCATCAAACTCAACAATATCCGTGACCGTTCCGTCGGCCGCGGCCACGACGAGATTTGGGTCTGCCGGCGTGGTGCGATCCGGATCGCGAAAAAAAGCGAGCGTGCAAGAAATCAACAGCAAAAAAAACAGCGATAACCATGGGGTCAGAAACCAACTTGCAATCGCGAGAAGAACAAGAACCGCAAAAATCCAGCGTCCTTCCAGGAGGGTTTGCGCACGCATACGCGACCGCATTTTCCGACTCCAAAATGGCCGGGTCAAGCAAAGGAGAGGGCAGTGAATTGGCAGATCGCGGCCAGAGCCTCCCGACCACAAGATCGTGGGCCTTGGCCCGGCGGCTCACTCTACAAATAGCGGAACCAGAGCCGGCCCAACCACGAGATTATTAGTTGTTTGTGGCCCAATTTTCGGTATCTTTTTTCCACGGTCGTTGCGACCCTCATTTATGCTCCAAGCTCAAGACGAAATTCCGGTCAAAAAATTGCCGGGCGATCGGGTGACCGGAATCGGCGCGATGCAAAAATACGACGCCGCGCAGATCGACAAACTGGAGGGCTTGGAAGCAGTGCGCAAGCGACCCGGGATGTACATCGGCGACCCCGACGAGCGCGGTTTGCATCACATGGTTTTCGAAGTTCTCGACAATTCCATCGACGAACATCTGGCTGGATGTTGCGACAAAATCGAAGTGAGCGTTCATGTCGATGGTTCGGTCTCGGTGCGCGACAACGGCCGTGGGATCCCAGTGGATATTCATCCGAAATGGAAAATGCCGGCGGTCGAGCTGGTGCTAACAAACTTGCATGCCGGCGGAAAATTCGGACAAGGCGCTTACAAATATTCCGGCGGTTTGCACGGCGTGGGCGCGAAATGCACGAACGCACTTTCCGACTGGTTCAAAGTGGAAGTCACGCGCGAGGGCAAAGTCTATCACATGGCCTTCGCCAAAGGCAAAACAACCGACAAGCTCACGGTCATCGGCGAAGTCAAAAACAAAAAGACAACCGGCACCCTCATTACGTTTCTGCCGGACCCGACGATCTTCACGATTACGACAGAGTTTAAGTTCGAGCGCCTGGCGACGCGATTGCGCGAGCTGGCGTTCTTGAATCCCGGTCTGGAGATCACGCTCACGGATGAACGTGGCGACGCGCCGAAGAAAGAGACCTATCTCTACGAGCATGGCATAGAAGAATTCGTTAAGCAGCTCGGAGAAAACAAACAGGTCATTCATCCCAAGCCAGTGATGATCTCGCGTCAGCGCGACGAAGTTTTTGTCGATGTCGTCATGCAATACAACGACAGCTATAACGACCAGATTTTGCCGTTCGCGAACTCGATTCCGAATCCCGACGGCGGCACGCATCTGACCGGCTTTCGCACCGCGTTGACCAAGGCAGTGAATCAGTACGCCAAGTCGAATTCGCTGCTGAAAGACAAGGATCCCTCCCTTTCGGGTGACGACGTGCGCGAAGGTTTGATCTGCGTCCTCAGCATCAAACTGCCGAACCCGCGGTTTGAATCGCAAACCAAGGTGAAGCTGGTGAACACCGAGATCGACGGCATTGTGAACTCGGTCGTCTACGAAGGGTTGATGACATACTTCGACACGAACCCACCGATCGCGCGACGCATTTTCGATAAAGTGCTGACGGCAGCGCGCGCTCGGGAAGCGGCGCGCAAAGCGCGCGAAACGATTCGCAAAGGCGCTCTCACCGGTGGCGGTTTGCCGGGCAAACTAGCCGACTGCTCGGAGCGCGATCCCGAATTGACGGAGCTTTACATTGTCGAAGGTGATTCCGCAGGAGGATCCGCCAAGCAAGGCCGCGATCGTCGTTATCAGGCGATCCTGCCGATTCGCGGCAAGCTGATCAACGTCGAGAAAGCGCGTGAAGATCAATTTCTCAAGAACAACGAAATCCAGTCGATGATCACTGCCATTGGCGCAGGCATCGGCAAACCGAAAGAGGATGGCAACGGCAAGGATGAAGGCCGCTTTGATATCACCAAGCTCCGTTACGGCCGGATCATCATCATGACGGATGCAGACGTAGATGGTTCGCATATTCGCACGTTATTGCTCACGTTCTTCTTTCGGCAGATGACTGAATTGGTGCGCGCGGGAAAGATCTACATTGCCCAACCTCCGCTCTATCAAATCAAGCGCAAAAAACGCGAGGAATACGTCGATGATGACGTCCAGTTGAACAAAATCCTCATCTCGCTCGGCGCTGAGGACGTGCGGTTAAAAAATCTCGCCGACGACAAGGAGATCACGGCCGCGCAATTGAAAGACATTCTCGAATCGCTGGAGAAGCTGGCCAAGTTAAGTGAAGCAGTCCGGCGTCACGGCGGCGATTTCGAAGCTTATCTCGCGGAGCGTAATTCGAAATCGGGCAAGCTCCCGACCTATCTCGTCAAGGTGCGCGACGGCAATGATGAGACCGTTCACTATTTTCACGACGAGAAAGCGGTTCGCCAGTTCCATCAGGACAATCTCGATTTAAATTTGTTCGACGCCGAGCTTGGCCAGGAATTGTTGCCGCTTGGGGAAGCGCCGGCTCGCTCGAATGGGAGTTTCCGGAGGCGCGGAAAGCTCGTCGAGTTGCACGAGTCGGCCGCGATCCAGAAACTCATTGCGGAGTTGGCGCGCAAAGGTTTGAAGGTAGGCCATTACGCCGCGAGCGACCGCCCCATCTTCGAATTGATCGAGGGCGAAGGTGAGAAAGCTGTTTCGCATCCGCTTTTTTCGATTCCCGAGATTCTGCATAAGATTTTGGAGATCGGTCGCCGCGGCGTGCAGATCAAGCGTTTCAAAGGTCTCGGCGAAATGAACGCGAAGGAGTTGTTCGAGACGACGATGAATCCGGAGAAGCGCAAACTGCTCAAGGTCGATTTGAATGACGATAACGCGGTCGATGCCGACAAGATGTTCACGATCCTGATGGGCGATGTGGTCGAACCGCGCCGACAATTCATCGAGGACAACGCGCTCAATGTGCGGAATCTCGATGTGTAAAATTGCCGATGGGAGGTCTGTTTCACAATCTGCGCCATCCTCGCCGCTGTTACGTCGTCTGCGCCGTCCCACGTTCGGGCAGCAATTTATTGACAGATGGTCTGCATGCTACGCGACGCGCGGGCCGGCCAAAGCAGTTTTTCATGCGCAAATCGGAACCGTATTTTGCCGCCGCCCACAACCTGGATCCGAGCGCGAATTTTGCGGCTTACGTTCGAGACATCGCTGCGGCCACGGCAACTTCGAATGAGGTCTTCGGCTTCAAGTTGATGAGTTGGTATTTGGACGATTTTCTTACCCGGCTGCGCGAAACTCGCGCCTTCGGCGACACGGAAACAACCGATCTCAAACTTTTGCGAAACGCTTTTCCGCGTCTCCAATTCGTGCACATCTTTCGGCGTCACAAACTCCGGCAAGCATTATCGAAGGCGCGTGCGGTTCAGACCGGTCTTTGGAAAGTTCAGGAAGGAAAAACGGTTTCGCGAGAACCGGAGTTCGATGCCGAGTTGATTGAGCAATGTCTCGAAGATGGCGCGCAGCAAGAGAAGGCTTGGGAGTGCTTTTTTCAACGGATCGGCATCGATCCTTTCCGAGTCGAATACGAGAAACTCTGCCAGGATTACGAGGCGACCATCCGTGCGGTCTTCGATTTCCTGCAAATTTCGCTGCCGCGACGCGCACCGGTTGGCGCTCCCGTGACAATCCGCCAAGCCGATGATATCTCTCGCGCATGGGAAGAACGCTTTTTGGCGGAGTGTTCACTGTCGGAACCGCTGGCAAGAACTTAGGCCATGTATAATCAAAACGAAAAAGTAGAACCGATTAATGTCGCCGAGGAAGTGTCGAGATCATTTCTCGATTACTCGATGTCGGTAATCATTTCGCGCGCCTTGCCGGACGCGCGCGACGGACTCAAGCCATCGCAGCGAAGAATTCTCTACGCGATGCACGATCTCTCCCTTTTTCCCAATCGGCAGCATCGCAAGTGCGCAAAAATCTGCGGCGACACGAGCGGTAATTATCATCCGCACGGCGAAGCGGTGATCTATCCGACGCTCGTGCACATGGCGCAGCCCTGGGCGATGCGCGAGAGGCTGGTCGATGGTCAGGGCAATTTCGGCTCGGTCGAAGGCGATCCGCCGGCGGCGATGCGTTACACCGAAGCACGCATGACGCATCTCGGCGCCGCGCTCATGACCGACATGGAAAAGGACACGGTCGATTTCGTTCCGAATTACGACGAGACGCGCACCGAGCCGACCGTTTTCCCATCGGCCTTTCCAAATCTGCTGGTCAACGGCGGCACCGGCATCGCGGTCGGCATGGCAACGAATATCCCGCCCCACAATCTGAGTGAAGTTATCGACGGCATCTGGGCCCAGATCGACAATCCCGACATCACGCTCGATGAGCTGATGAAGCACGTGAAGGGGCCGGACTTCCCGACTGGCTGCGCGATCTGCGGGGCCTCAGGAATCAAACAATACCTCGAGACCGGACGCGGCAGCATGAAGGTGCGCGGCAAAGCCGGCGTCGAGGAGCTCAAAGGCGGCAAGGAACAAATCGTCGTGACCGAGATTCCGTACAACGTGAACCGCGCCACGCTGGTAGAGCGGGTTGCGGAGTTGGTGAACGGAAAGGTGCTCACCGACATCACCGCCGTCCGCGACGAATCGGATGAAAACACGCGGGTTGTCATCGAGCTCAAGCGGGATGCCAACCCGAAGATCGTGATCAACAATCTTTACAAACACACCGCGCTGGAAAGCTCATTCGCGGTCATCATGCTCGCCATCGATCACGGGCGGCCGAAACTGCTTTCGCTCAAGGAAGCGAACGCCTGTTACATCGAGCATCGGCGCGAAGTGGTGCTGCGCCGCACGCGTTTTGAATTACGCAAGGCGGAGGAGCGCGCGGAAACGCTCGAAGGTTATCTCATCGCACTCGCCAATCTGGATGAGTTCATTCGCATCATTCGCGAATCGGCCAACCGTGATGAAGCGCGCGTGAAATTGCTCGCCTTCGAATTTACAAGACGGCAGGTCGAGCAAATCGGCGTCTTGATTCGAAATGAAACGCGCCTGGTCGAAGGCCGTTACGCGTTCAGCGAACATCAGGCCAATCAAATTCTCGATCTTCGCCTTTATCAGCTCACCGGCCTCGAGCGGGAAAAGATCGACCAGGAGTACAAAGAGGTAATCAACGCGATCAAAGATTTGCGCGACATTCTCGCGAAAGAACAGCGCGTGTTTACGATCATCAAAAAGGAGCTGCGCGAAATTCGCGATAAGCACGGCACGCCCCGTCTAACGGAGCTCACGCCGGACCAGGCTGAGATCAACATGGAGGACCTCATCGCGAATGAGGGCTGCATCATCAGCATTACCCATGGCGGCTTTATTAAGCGCACGGCGGTGAGCGCATTTCGCGCGCAGCGCCGCGGGGGCAAGGGCGTCATTGGAATGTCAACCCGCGAAGGCGCCACCGAAGAAGAAGAAGGCGATTTCGTCGAGCATCTGTTCACCGCGACGACGCACGATTACTTAATGTTTTTCACCCAATCCGGTCGCGCCTATGTCGAAAAAGTTTACGAGATTCCTGAGATGGGACGCACGACCAAGGGTCGTTCCATCGCGAACATTCTCGATTTGCGCGCGGATGAGAAAATCGCCGCCACCATCCGGATTCAATCCAAGAAATCTGGTACCGGACCAAACACCGTCGATCAAACGTGGGATGAAAATCTCCATATCGTTTTCGCGACCCGCTCGGGCATCGTTAAGAAATCCAATCTTTCTGATTACGCCAACGTTCGCAAAGGCGGCATTATCGCGATCCAGATCGAGAAGGACGATCGGTTAATCGACGCGAAACTTACGAGCGGCAACAACGAAATCGTCCTGATCACAAAGGAAGGAATGAGCCTGCGCTTTCACGAGGAACAATTGCGCGATCAAGGGCGCAACACGGTGGGCGTGTGGGGGATTCGGCCAGACAAAAAGGACCACGTCGTGGCGATTGCGATTGTCGATCCAAACGCGATGCTGCTGGTCGCGGGCGAGAATGGGATTGGCAAACGAACGCCGTTCGACGACTACCGCCGCCAGTCCCGCGGCGGCAAAGGCATTATCACGATGAAGACCGGCGAGAAAACCGGCAACGTTGTCGGCGCCCTCACCGTCACGGACAAAGACGAGCTGATGCTCATCACGACAAAGGGCCAAATGGTGCGGACGCGCGTGAAAGAAATCCGCGTCGTCGGCCGGAACACGATGGGTGTAAAACTGATGGACTTGCGCGGCAGCGAAAAACTGCAAGCCATCGCGCCCGTTGTCAGTCAGGCGGAAGAGGAAGCCCAAACGGCGGAAGCGCCAGCTGAGAAATCGTAAGGCAAAAACGCTTTGCCCGCGGGGGTTGTTGGAATCACACCCGCAGATTTACGTCCCAACGATCTGTAACTCGTGGCCCGCCTAGTAGCCGCCCGTAGTCTGTTGCGTTGTTGTAGTGTGAGTCGTCGTCGGCCGTGTCACTTCCTCATGCGTTGTCGTCGTCGTAGTCGTTTCGGGTTCCCTGGTCGCACAGGAGGTCAGGAGCATCATGGCCAACGCTGGAAGCACAGAAGTGAGAATGATAAGTTTTTTCATAGTTGGAATTGATCGTTCCTAGAAGGATTCGCCGCAAGTTGCTTCCGCAGATGTATTAAAAGGAAAAAATCTACAAAGCCACGATCGGCACTTCGCGTCCCGCGGAGCTGGAAGCGTAAATCGCGTCGATCATTTCCATGAGCGCGACCGCTTGGTCCGCATTGTTGACGGGTTCGGATTCGCCGTTAATCGACCCGACAAAATTGCGCAGTTGCAGCTCGAACCCATTTGGCTCGTCCTCTTTCGCCGCCAGAGGCACCGTGACGAGCTCACCATTTTTATCTTCAAATAAGGTGAGCGGATTGAGACGGACGGTTCCTTTGGTTCCGAAAATCGTCGAATTAATCAACTCACGTCCAAAATATTTTCTCGGCGGAACATCGTCCGGCAGATTTCCCGCCCACGAAGCCTCGAGCTGCACGACCGCGCCGTTTTCGAAACGAATGAAGGCATAAGCTGCGTCCTCCACGTCAAACACCGAGACTTTGACCAGATGGTCGAAATTGCGGAAGACTTGCGCACTTACCGAACTGGGTCGCGGCGTTCCCATCAAATACCAAACCGAATCGAGCGCGTGCACGCCGATGTCGATAAGGGCGCCGCCGCCCGATCGCTTTTTTTCCGTGAACCAATTGCCGACGCCAACCGGGATGCCGCGGGAGCGCACAAAAGTCGCTTTCGCATGATAAATTTTGCCGAGGCGCCCTTCTTCCACGAGCGCTTTGGCCAGGCGCATCGCTGGCGTAAAACGAAACTGCCGGCTGAAGAAATAGACGAGGTTGCGTTTGGTCGCTTCTTCCCGCAGCACTTTCATTTCGGCTGCGTTCATCGTGGGTGGCTTCTCGCACAAGACATGTTTTCCGGCTTCGAGCGCCGCCAGCGAAGCCGGGAAATGCAGAAAATTCGGCAAACAAATAATGACCGCATCAACACGTCGGTCTTGCAAAAGCTCGTGGTAATCGGCGAAGCTTTTCTCCGGCGCGTACTCCTTTTCGAATGCAGTTCGCCTCCTCTCATCGAGATCAGCGCACCCGTAAAGGTTCGCTTCGCCCCCGGCACGGATCGCCTGCGCATGCATCTGACCCGGCCAACCGGCGCCAATGATCCCAAGCTTCAATTTCTCTTTCATTCTAAAGGTGGATCGAGCAGTCCCTTGCTCGATGTTAAAATTAATGCGCCTTCGGCGCCACATTTAGCATCGCGCGACGCAGCGCTCGATCCACCTCTCAGTTCCGTGCGCAAAACCACCCTGCCCGTCCCACAGTGAAACAGCTTCAGCGCGGCGGCCATTCCAGCTACATCTCTATCTTTGTCCGCTGCCGCTTGAGTTCGCTGCGTTTGCGTTTCGATTCCAGAATGCGCTGCTTGAGCGCGCGTGGGCGCGGCGAGCGCCGGCGGCGCGCTTTTTCGCGTCGCGCAATCTCTTCCGCACGCTTCTCTTTTTGCGAGTGTTCGACTGCATCCAACAACCGTTCGCGCGCGAGTCTGCGATTCTGCGCTTGCGACCGCGAATCTTGGACGGTCACGCTGATGCCGCTCGGCCGATGACGCAGCATCACCGCCGTCGAAACCTTGTTTACATTTTGTCCGCCCGGTCCGCCGGACCGCGCGAAGGTTTCTTTCAGATCGACATCTCGTATGCCGAGATGCCGCATGCGTCGTTCGATTGATTCCCGCACAGAAAAATTCCGGAACTACGGTGCAACGCGTTCGCGCCCGTGGCGCAACACGCGCGACATCCAAATCAACTCATCGAGAAACTTGTTCACGCGCAGGACATAATTTTGGTCGAGCAACTGACCGCTCTCGTCGAAAAGTTTGCCGACGTTTCCGAAATTCACGTCCTCGAAGATAGTGACAAGACCCAACTCGCGCATTACCGGCAAAAGATTCTCAATCGCACGCGCGCCGCCGAAGGGGCCGGCCGACACGCCACAGATTCCAACGGCTTTGTGGATGTATTCCTTCAAGTTCATATCGAGGGCGTGCTTCAGCAGGCCTGGATAACCGTGATTGTATTCCGGCGTAATGAGGATGAGCCCGTCGCAACGTTCGATTGTCGATGAAAAGGCCGGGTCTTTCATTTGCTCGCCGGCGTCGTCGAGACGCATGGGAAGGGCGCGCACATCGATCAGTTCGGTTTCGACGCCGGCCCGTTTCTTTGTTTGTTCAAAGACGAAGCGTGCAACATGTTCGCTTTGTCTTTCCTGACGCGCGGTTCCCAGAATCAGCGGAATGAAAAGCGGGTGTTCGGCTTGCGTTTGCATCGATAATTAAACCGGGCAGAGAGTTGATTGATCATGTGCCGATGGCCGGACTCGAACCGGCACGGGCCGTTTAAAGCCCAACGGATTTTAAGTCCGTTGCGTCTGCCATTTCGCCACATCGGCGTTCTCGGCGATTGATTTTAAGCACGTTCTTGTTGGCACGCCAAAAGCAATTCACAAACTCGTGCAGTTTTGAATCGGGAAAGAATGCTTTTTATTTCCAAATCGTGTAGAAGATTCGCAGAGAGAAGAAGCAGAGAAGGCAGCCGGCCTCACATCATGAAACTGCGTCATTATAGGCAATGAAAACCCGCGCCAAGCAAAGTTCCCGCCTCGGCTTCGGCTGGGTCCCTGATTTACCCGATAATCGCGATCATCTCTATGCGGCGCCGATGGCGAAACTGGGCCCGCTTCCGCGCAAAGCTGATCTGCGCAAACATTGCCCGCCGGTTTACAATCAGGGACAAATCGGTTCCTGCACCGCGAACGCGATTGCCGCGGCCATCGAGTTCGATCGCAAGAAACAAAAACTCGCCGATTTCGTCCCGTCGCGCCTGTTCATTTATTACAACGAACGAAGCATGGAGCACAGTGTGCCGATCGACAACGGCGCCCAGATTCGCGATGGGATCAAGAGTGTCGGCAAACAGGGCGCGTGCCCGGAACCCGAATGGCCCTATGACGATACTCCGGCCGACTCGACGACCAACCTTTGGCCCGCGGGCGCCAAGCCGGCGCAGAAACCGCCGAAGTTCTGCTACACGGACGCGAAAAAATTCCGCGCCGTGAGTTATCAGCGTGTCGACCGCACTCTCACGCAGATGAAAGGCTGTCTGGCCGATGGTTATCCATTTGTTTTTGGTTTCACCGTTTACGACACCTTTGAGAGCGCGGAGGTTGGCAAAACAGGCGTGCTGAATATGCCTGCGCCGAGAGAAGGAGTCGTTGGCGGCCACGCCGTTCTCGCGGTGGGCTACGACGACAAAGCGCAACGCTTCACTGTGCGCAATTCGTGGGGCGCGAGCTGGGGGAAAAGAGGTTACTTCACGATACCTTATTCTTATCTGCTCACGGAAAATCTTTCGGACGATTTCTGGACCATCCGCCTGGTGCATTAAATGCCAATCGCTGCCTAACGACAAATGTTCGGGAGAAACGTCGACGTCCCTAACCAAAAATCTGTCAAAGGTTGCTGAACGCGAGAAGAGCCGAGAGGAACTCTAACCTAAAAGGCAGATCGTTATGACAAAACCGCTCGCTATCA
>QHQE01000060.1 GCA_003219265.1 Verrucomicrobiota bacterium | reverse complement strand
CACCGCCACGTTCAACATTGGCGACCGCACCGGTCTGCAAGTTAAAACCGTCACGGTGCAGACTGACGATCCCGACCCGGCGCATGCTACGGCCGTTCTCACGCTCAAGACCACCATCCCCCAGTTGCTCGAAATTCAGCCCGCCGTCGTTTATTGGCAAGGTGGCGAAGAACCGAAGCCGAAAACAATCACCGTGAAAGCGGCAAAAGAGTTTCCCGTCAAATCGCTCAAGGTGACGTCTTCGAATCCAGTTTTCCAAACGAAAGTCGAGCAAACCGGCAGCGGTGAGTTCAAGATCGACGTGCAACCGGCGCAAACAGCGAAAGCGGCCGGGACTACGATCACGATTCAATCTGAGAATTCGCCAAAGATCTCTTACGCAACCGCAATCGTCACCGCTGGCTCAGCGCCAACTCCAGCTTCCGTTGCGCGATAACGGTGAAGTCGCGCGCGATTAAACAGGCGCTGCTGCTTATCGCGCTGGCCTTTCTACCAGCGATCGGGCAGGCGGTTTATTTTCGCGGGAAAGTTTCTTGGCAATCGCCCATTCCCGCTTCGGAATCGGTCACCGTCGCACAAGCGCAGGCGTGGGGCGAGAACGTGATCTGGGTCGATGCGCGACCGGATGCGGAATTTGAGCGCGATCACGTTCCCGGCGCGATTTTGTTGAACGAAGACCGCTGGAACGAATTGCTGCCGCAATTTCTCCAAAATTGGTCGCCGGAGAAACGTATCGTCGTTTATTGCAGCAGCCAAAGTTGCAATGCGAGTCGCGAAGTGGCGAAACGATTGCGCGATCAAGCGCAGCTCAAAAGCGTTTTCGTGCTCCAAGGCGGCTGGGAAGAATGGCTCAAGACGAAGAAATGAAGCAAACGTCGAACGCTTAACATCGAACATCCAACGTCGAGGGCTATCTGCTCAGGCAATTGAACGTTGAAAGTTGAACGTTGAGCGTTGGACGTTTTCTTTGACAAATGAAATTTATCTGGCGCGCTGTCGATTTAATTGTTGCCGCTGTTTTTATCTACGCCGGTGCGATCAAAGCGCTCGACCCGATTCGTTTTGCCGGTGACATCGATAATTACAAGATTCTGCCGTGGGCGATCGGTGTCCGGCTCGCGTTTTATTTGCCCTGGCTGGAAATTTTGTGCGGACTCGCGTTGATCGCGCGGCGTCTGTATCTCGGGGGATTGTCGATCTTAACCGCGCTCATCTGCGTCTTCATTGTCGCCACCGTCGCCGCAAAAGTTCGTGGCCTCGATATCACCTGCGGCTGCTTCGGTCACGCCAGCAAAAACTGGAGCTTCTCCACCCATCTCGCGCTCGATCTTGTTTTGCTCGGCGCGCTTCTTTTTCTCGTGCGCAAATCGCCCGGTTGATGGAAGACAGATTTTTTAGTTAGTGAAAGAAGATTCCAATGATCAGGAAACTTAGGTCCGGCAATTACCGATTATATTCTCGCAAGAAGAATCCGAAGACCAGGAAGCGACGAAATTTGGGGACATTCAAGACGCGCGCTGCGGCCAAGAAACACGAAAGAGCGGTGCAGTACTTTAAACGGCGCTGAATTTCGCGCCGCCTAAACAAGCGACGCAGGTCAGGAGAATTTTACTTCATCAGGCGGGCACCTGCGCGGTGACTAATTGGCGTGACAGATCGCCAATTTTGTTGCCATGATTGGATATCGGGCAAAGGCCCAGCGTTATCTTCGCAGGAGACAAATGAAATATTTTCGACTCGCGTGTGGATGTTTGTTTTGCGTGGCCGTTTTTGCGATGACTGCCTGCAAGCCAAAGCCCAGATATCAAATGGTCGGCGAACCATCCCCCGAACAGCCGCCGGCAACGTCAAGCCCCACCAGCCCAGGTCAGTTGCCGACTCCGTCACCGCTCCCGAGTCAGCCGTCGGAAGGCCAGGCTCTTAGTTTGGCAACACTGGCAAGCAGCGTCCGTCCCGCCATAATTTTGGTCACCGTTTTCGACGCATCGGGCAAGCTGCTGCGGACGGGAACGGGCTTTTTCGTCGCGGACGACGGCAAATTCGTTACCAACTGGCGCACGGCAGAGGGCGGCGCGTATGCCGTCGCCAAAATGGGAGATGGGGCAATCTGTAACGTGACCGGTATTCTCGCCTCATCGACAACGCTCGATCTTGCAGTCCTCAAGGCTGACGTGAAGGGGGTTCCTTTTCTCGCGCTGAATAAGATCGGCAAAACCGACGTCGGCACACGAGTCGCGGTGATCGGAAGCGCGCTGGCGGGCAGCGAGGGGACGCCTGTCGAAGGAACAATCTATGCGAAGCTGAAGCAAGCCGACCGTCGCGGGGACCGGCTCGGAATCGTGGCGCCGATCCCAGCCAGTGTAATCGGCTCACCAGTCGTCGATGGAAGTGGCTGGGTGATTGGCATTGTGATTGCGCGGAATGAAAAAGGCGAGGGGTTGGACTTGGTTCAGCCATCGAGCGTGGTGCAATCGTTTCTCGCCCAAATCGCGCCCGAGGCGGCTGCTCACTGGCTGGCGATGGTGGAAGCGCGTCCTTCCCCACGGGCAACCCCCAAACCGCCGGGCGTCGCAGCCCCCCAGCAACCGGCCCGCCAACCTCGACTGGTATATAAACCGCGACCAAACTATCCTTTTGAGGCGCATTTTCACGATAACGCAGCGCACGCGGGCCGCTTCCGCCTGACCTTCGACGCGAACGGGAATGTAAAAGAGGTGCAGACCGTGCAGTCAACCGGCAACGATCTCCTTGACCGCGCTTCCGCTGGCGCTCTTCACCGGTGGAAGTCGGAGCCTGGCCGGGAGTGGTCAACCACGGTTCCGATTACGTTCGAGGCCAGGTGAGAGTTCGCACCCTGACTCTGCGTCTTATTTGACTCACAGCTTGCTCGTGAAAAATGAATTCCAGCGTTGAACAAGTTCATAGCCTGATTGAGTTCATCAATCGGGCTTGGAAGAGCGGACAGACGGACCGGTGCTACATCCATTTTGAGCTGGATTAGGTGTTTATTACCGCGGTAATCAAGATTCGCCCAGCGATAGAATCGGATCGCGACGCGATCTGGACTATTTTTCATCATGTAATTGCTTCCGCCGACACCTATGCGTTTGATCCGCAGATGCCGCGCCAGGATGCGTTGGCGTATTGGTTCCGGTCCGACACGCATACTTATGTCGCGGAAATCGACGGGCGCGTTGTTGGCACTTACATTTTGAGAGCGAATCAACCGGGACCTGGTTCGCACGTGGCGAACGCGGCATTCATGGTTGCGTCGAATGCGCACGGACAAGGGATTGGCCGCGCAATGGGCGAACATTGCCTGAACGAAGCGCGCCAGCTCGGCTTTCGCGCGATGCAATTCAACTTTGTTGTGTCCACAAACGAGTCGGCGATCCGATTGTGGCAGCGGCTTGGTTTCAAGATCGTCGGCACTTTGCCAGACGCGTTTCGACATCCCGAGAGGGGGTATGTCGATGTTCACGTCATGTTCCGTTCGCTTTTGTAGCCGCGGCTCCGTGAGGCGCGTGCACACGTCGCACAGCGACGTGGCTACAGCAATTGCCGTTTGTAATTTGGTCTCGTTAGGCGGAACTGTGAATGGACGATGCAAACGGTGATTCAAGTCATCACGAGCGGGCACGGGTCCTTGCGGGAAAAGATCATGAGCGATCCGAGGCTTGAAAAATTTGGGCTCATTCCAACTGAGCATATGCGTCCGGGGCGCCCACATGGCTGGGCCAAGATTCACAGTTCACGCGAAGTGCACGGCGCGATCAATCTGGAATGGCACGGCCGCAGTGGAACGCTCATCTGCCGCGTCGTCACGAAGTTTGGCAATAAACCGAACTCAATCATCGGCGACTTCATCGACTACCTGCTTGCCCGTCATCAAAGCCGCATTCTCGCCATTCACATCATGCGCCGGTGATTCGTGGTAGCGGCGCTCTATGAGCGTCGCATTATTTTGCGACGGTCGCAGACCGCCGCTACAGCAAAAGGAATCTGCGTTATCTGCGAAATCCGCGGTTAAGACATCGAGCGCGATTACGAATCGCGCTCAACAATCGTACCGAATTCGCCTTGTTGCTGAATGAGCTTTGCGACCAGACCGGTCCAGCCGGTTTGGTGTGATGCGCCCAGGCCGGCGCCGGTGTCGCCGTGAAAATATTCGTGAAACCAATAGCGACGTCGATCTTGCGCGCTGTTCATTACGTTACCCGAGGCGCGCGCGAACGGCCGCTCACCATTTTCGCCGCGCAACCAAAGTTTGATCAGACGATTGGAAAGATCATTAGCGATCTCGTTCAAATTCAAAAATGTTCCCGAACCAGTTGGGCATTCCACTTTGAAATCGTCGCCATAGTAATGATGAAATTGCTGGAGTGACTCGATGAGCAGATAATTGATCGGAAACCAAACCGGGCCGCGCCAATTTGAATTGCCGCCGAAGATACCAGTCTGCGACTCGGCCGCCTCGTAGCTCACGATTTTTTCTTCGCCGCGCACAGTCAGGACGTAGGGATGGTCTTTGTGAAATTTGCTCAGAGACCGCACGCCGTAATCGCTGAGGAATTCCTCGGGATCGAGCATGCGCCTCAGCAAACA
>QHQE01000006.1 GCA_003219265.1 Verrucomicrobiota bacterium | reverse complement strand
GGGCGTGGCGGAGGCGATTCGGGTCAGCAAACCGTACAAGCTCGTGACGCTCGATCTCCGGCCGGAGAAAACAGTCGTCAAAGTAGGCGAGGCAAGTATTGGGGGCGATGAGTTCGCCCTCATTGCCGGGCCGTGCGCGGTCGAAAGCCGCGAGAGCACGTTTGCGATTGCCGAGGCGGTGCGTCGAAGCGGCGCGAAATTCTTCCGCGGCGGCGCTTGTAAGCCGCGCACTTCCCCTTACGCATTTCAAGGGTTGGGGGACGAAGGTTGGAAAATCCTTTCCGAAGTGCGGGAAAACTTCGGACTGAAGATTGTCGCCGAAGCGCTGGATGAACCGAGCCTTGACCAGGCGGAACAACATGTCGACGTCATCCAGATCGGAGCGCGCAACATGCAGAACTTTTCTCTGCTACGGCGAGCCGGCCGATCGAAACTTCCCATCCTGCTTAAACGCGGCATGGCCGCGATGCTCGACGAATGGCTACTCGCCGCTGAATACATTATGGCGGAGGGCAATTACGCCGTTGTTTTGTGCGAAAGAGGCGTGCGTACTTTTGCGCAACACACGCGCAACACGCTCGATCTCGCCTCAATTCCGGCCGTGCGCCACATTTCGCATCTGCCGGTTATTGTCGATCCGTCACATGGCACCGGCAAAAATTATATGGTGACGCCGCTGGCTTGCGCCGGAGCCGCCGCCGGCGCCGACGGACTTATCGTAGAAGTACATAATGATCCGCCCCGCGCGCTCTCCGATGGCGCGCAAGCTCTCACTTTCGCCGAGTACGAAGAACTCGTCGACGAAGTCATGGAAAATAATCAGGTCGTCTCAACCAGGCAAAGCCGTGTTGCTCATCCTCGATAATTACGATTCGTTCACCTACAACCTCGTCCAATATTTTGGCGAGCTTGGCTGTGAACCCGTTGTTCGGCGTAACGACGCCATCTCGGTTGATGAAATTGCCAAACTGAAGCCGGCACATATTTGTATCTCCCCCGGACCGGGAAGACCCGCCGAAGCGGGAATAAGCGAAGAAGTCGTGCGCCGGTTCGCGCCGAGCGTGCCCTTGCTCGGCGTTTGCCTGGGTCACCAGTGCATCGCGGAAGCTTTTGGCGGAAAGGTTGTCCAGGCGGAGCGGTTGATGCACGGAAAAACGTCGGAGATCCATCACGATGGATCGGGCGTTTTCGCCGGACTGCCAAATCCATTTTCCGCCACGCGTTATCATTCGCTTATCGTCGCGCCGGAGACTTTGCCCGATGAGCTCGCCGTCAGTGCAAAGACGGCTGAAGGCGAAATCATGGGACTGCAACATCGAGAGTTCCCGTTGC
The DNA here is from genome assembly GCA_003219265.1 of Verrucomicrobiota bacterium. Classification (GTDB taxonomy): domain Bacteria; phylum Verrucomicrobiota; class Verrucomicrobiia; order Chthoniobacterales; family UBA10450; genus AV133. The sequence goes on along the minus strand of QHQE01000006.1, from coordinate 2,580 downwards.
ATGGAGTGCAGTTTCACCCGGAGTCGATTCTGACCGGGCAAGGCAAAAAGCTGCTTGCCAATTTTCTGGCGCTCTGAACGCGGACGGTCGTAAGGCGATAATGGAACCGCAATTCGTCCCTTCCCGCGCGGAATTTCGTGAACTCGCCCAGCGCGGTAATGTGGTTCCCGTTTACACCGATTGGGTGGCCGACAGCGAGACCCCCGTGTCCGCCTTCAGCAAACTCGATCGCGGCGGCTATTCGTTCCTGTTTGAGTCCACCGAAAAGAACGATGTCTCCGGCCGTTTCTCATTTGTCGGGACCGACCCGGAAATTGTGATTCGGAGCCGCAATGATGAGATCACAATCACGGAGACGGATAAAACCCGTAACTCTCGGTCCTCCTCCGACCCACTGGTAGAGCTTCGCCAACTGATGGCGAAATATCGATTCGTAAAACGGCCGGAACTTCCGCGCTTCGTCGGCGGCGCCGTCGGCTTCCTAGGCTACGATGCGGCCAGTTTTTTTGAACCGACAGTTGCCGTGGCTGAGCACGACGATTTGTCTCTGCCGGAAATGCTCTTCGTCATCGCGGGCGCGGTCGTCGTCTTCGACCACCGATTGCGCACGGTGCGAGTTCTTAACAACGCTTTTCTAAACGCCGGAGACGACCCGGACAAAGTTTACGATCGGGTCCAACAACGCATTTGCGAAATCCTTGGCCGGCTAAAGGCGCCGACAAACATGCCGCCACTGCCGGTCGATTGCCCTCGCACGCCGCTCGTACCTCAAAGCAGCATCAACCGCGATGAGTTCGAACAACTCGTTCGTCAGACAAAGGATTACATTAATCGCGGAGATATCTTTCAGCTCGTTCTCTCGCGCCGCTTTGAAGTCGATTTCGATAAGGACGCGCTCGCCCTTTACCGCTGTCTGCGTTTCGTGAATCCCTCGCCCTACATGTTTTGTCTTAATTTTGCCGGCGAATTCTCGCTGGTTGGGAGCTCGCCGGAAATGCACGTCCGTGTTGTGGATGGGTTGGTCGAGATTCGACCGATCGCAGGCACGCGCCAGCGCGGCCGAACGCCCGACGAGGACGAGCGCAATGCCGCGGACTTACTCGCCGATGCAAAGGAGCGCGCCGAACATGTGATGCTGCTCGATCTGGCGCGAAACGATTTGGGGAGAATCGCGGAGTTTGGAAGCGTTCGTGTCACGGAGCAGATGGGAATCGAGCGTTACAGTCACGTCATGCATATCGTGTCCCACGTCGTCGCGCGGTTGCGCACCGATCAAGACGCTTACGATGTTTTGCGAGCTACCTTTCCAGCGGGCACGGTCTCGGGAGCGCCCAAAGTGCGCGCCATGCAGCTCATCAGCGATCTCGAAAAGAGAAAACGCGGTTGTTATGCGGGAGCCGTCGGCTACTTCGGTTTCGACGGCAATCTGGACTCCTGCATCGCGTTACGTTCCGTGGTCTTAAAAAACGGTCGCGCCTATATCCAAGCCGGCGCTGGCATCGTCGCGGACTCTGTTCCCGCTGCGGAATATGACGAAACCGAGAACAAAGCTGCGGCAATGATGCAAGCACTCAATATGGCGCGTGCCAGTTGATTGGCACGAAATGAATGCGCGGACTCTTTCCTTCAAAACAAAACTCGGTTTAGGACAGCACCGGTTAACAGGCGATGAAACGAAACCGCAAGATCGCCGGCAGACCGACAATGGAGCGCGCGTTTACTCAGACCGCGATTGGTTCTTCGACGATGTGGCCGTCAAATAGATGGACGGTGCGCTCGGCATGTTGGGCAAACCGCTCATCGTGCGTCACCATGCAAATTGTCGCGCCGCCGGCGTGGAGTTCTTTCAGCAGATCCATCACCGCTTCGCCGTTACGAGAATCCAGGTTTCCGGTTGGCTCATCCGCCAACAAGACGGCGGGCTTGCCGGCGAGAGCTCTGGCCACGGCAACGCGCTGTTGCTGACCGCCGGAAAGCTGACTTGGTAGATGTTTTGCGCGGTGACCCATGCCGACTCGCTCGAGCGCTTCAGTCACATGTTGTTTCCGCTCACTCGCGCTCAGCCCGCGATATGTTAACGGCAGTTCGACATTTTCGTAGACCGTTAGGTCGCCGATCAAATTGAAACTCTGAAAGATGAAGCCGATTTCGCGATTGCGGATACGCGCGCGATCGGGAAATGAAAGATTAGCGACCTCATTACCCTTCAGCGCGTAGTTTCCGCGCGATGGCGTGTCGAGCAGACCTAAGATCGACAATAACGTGGACTTGCCGCAACCGGACGGACCGGCAATCGAAACATATTCGCCTGTCCGAATATCCAGGTGAATGCCAGAAAGGGCGTGGGTCTCTACTTCATCGGTAAGAAAAACTTTTGTCACATCATGAAGGTGAATAAGAGGAGTTGATCCGTTGTTCATGGCAGTTCGAGTTGTCTCTGGAGCGGTTAGCTGGGTTGAAGGCATATGTTAGTAATGTGTTAGTTGAGGCGGATGCGTTCGCGCGCGTCCCACGCGCTTGTGTCGGAAAGAATGACTTGGTCTCCCGGTTGAAGGCCGCTCAGAATTTCGATGGTGTTGA
>QHQE01000005.1 GCA_003219265.1 Verrucomicrobiota bacterium | reverse complement strand
CGGATACTTAGGTTTCCGAAACCGACGCCACTGGCATCCACGCCGATCATTCCAAGTGCAAGAAGTTTGCGCCGGTATCTGTTCAGTTCGGCAAATCCGGCGAAGCGGGAGATCTCTATCGGCACTTGTTGGCATGTAAACTTTACTGAACCTGTTTCGCTCATGACGCGTGCTCGGGAAAAAGTTCCAGGATGCTCTTTTCGTCGGCTTTGCAAACGCCCCGCTCGGTAATGAGCCCGGTTACCAGGCGTCGGGGCGTCACATCAAATCCATAGTTCGCCGCGGGGCTGTCTTCCGGCGCCACGCTGACTTCCAACATTTGGCCGTCTCGCCAACCGTCAGCGCGCTTGAGCTCTTCGGCGCCGCGTTCCTCGATCGGAATTTCGGAACCGTCGCGGATCGTCCAGTCAAATGAAGATGAGGGCAACGCCACATAGAAAGGAACCTCGTTGTCCTGCGCAGCCAACGCTTTCAAATACGTTCCGATTTTGTTCGCCACGTCCCCGGTGCAGGTTGTTCGATCCGATCCGACAATCACAAGATCGACCGCACCGCGCTGCATCAAATGTCCGCCGGCGCTGTCCGCGATGATCGTATGCGGCACACCATGTTGACCGAGCTCCCAGGCAGTGAGCTTGGACCCCTGGCTTCGCGGGCGGGTCTCGTCCACCCAAACATGAACCGGTAAAGCGCGATCGTGAGCAGCGTAAACTGGCGCCAGCGCGGACCCGTAATCCACAAACGCGAGCCATCCCGCGTTACAATGTGTCAGGACATTGACCGGCTTCCCGTCCCTCGTTCGGGCAATCTGTTCGATGAGTTTCAGGCCGTGCTGCCCGATCATGCGGCAATGCTCCTCATCTTCCGCGGCAATCCGTCTGGCGGTGCGCAGAGCGAGATCAATCTTGTGCTGGGCGGTTTTTCCTTTCGCGATGCTGGTCAGTTGCCACTCAATCGCCCATGTCAGATTCACCGCCGTCGGCCTCGTGGCTTTGAGTTGCGCCGCTGCGTTGACCACATGTTCATCAAATGAACCGCTCCCTGCCGCCTCGATTGTCGCCAGGTACATCCCATATCCCGCGCTCGCTCCGATTAGGCCCGCTCCCCGGACATGCATTTCCCGGATTGCGGTCGCCATTTGCGCGACCGTGCTGACTTCCTCGATCACGAAACGGTGCGGCAAAAATCTCTGATCGATCAACTGCACGAGCCGTTCATTTTCCGGGTTAAGCCAGATCGTCCGGAAATGTTGTCCGCCTACCTTCACGTGTCAGTTTGCGTTGATTTAGATCCCGTGGAAATCCGTGCCAATCCCGCTTACCCGCGATAAATATCGTGCGAGCCGATGTCCACAGTCACCACCATGTCTCCTTCGACGTAGAATACGGCTCGCAAATTGGCTTCGATCTCCGCCGCGTAGATCGTGCGGCTGTAGCGGGCCGAGAGCTTGTAGATTTTGTGAGATCGCAATCGAGGGTCAAAAGGATTCTCCTTAAGATTTTCCAAACGCGGCGCGTGGAATCCTTCTGGCTTGGCGAGAGAGCGTAGAAACTTTCCCAAAACCGCTGGGTCGCCCTGAAGCGGTATTTCATTCCGCCGCACGGGACGGCGGCTTGGCTCCGCTCAACACGGTTTCCATGTCGGCGAAACGTCCCGCGGCGGCATCGGCCATACCTTGCTTAAAGGATTCTGGAATCCAGGAATCATCGTTTTCCACAACGAACTTGGCCACTTGCGCCCGCTCAGCGGCGGGAAGCGCCTTGAATTGCTCGATGATTTCCGTTGCGCTCATATCAAGAGTGTACGCCCACAAACGCGACTCAAGCAACCGCGTGTTTCCGCTCTTTCGCTCTTCGCCCGATGCTCCTCGCTCCGTACCGTCCAACGCCTGAACGGTTTAAATATCCAACCTTTTAACAATGGAGCGACTGGGATGAGCGACATGGCCGGTGCGGGAGCAGCCGAGATACAATTAACCGTAAGCCTCTGCTGATTTCTAACCGGAGCTTGCCCGCCGTGGCGGGTCCTCTGACCATTCACTTTTCACCGATCACTTATCACTTTCTTTTTCCTCTCAGCTCTCAACTCCCTTTGTGATAACGCCGAATACAGCGGCACCAGGATGATCATCGAGAAATAAACCCAGCCGCTCCATTGGATCTGCTCTTTCGGCAAAGTAAGCGCAAAGACCAGCGACACGATTCCGACGCTTACCGGGATGCTCCAGCCCGTCAGCTCGCCGCGCGTGACCAGTTTTTCCCGTGCATTCAATCGCAACGGCTCACGCAATTGCCAGGCACGCAGATTCAGGAGCAGGATTTCTGCGGAAATGGCAATTAATCCGAGTGCGTAAATCGCAAAGATAGTTCTCGCCTGCGATTCCGTGGTGTGAAGCGAGAGCGGCTGGCCGACCTGGCCACTGCTCAGAAAGTACCACATCGCCCCGAAAATTGCCTTCAGCGGGTAGATAAAGATCAGGATCGTAACAATCATCCCCCAGCTAATCAAAATCGAGGCACTGTCTTCGAGGCCGTAACGTCGGCTCCACAACCAATGGCCCCGCCAAAAGATGCCCAGCACCGCGATGCTGCAGACAAAGGTCGGTACATTCTTGAATGCCGCCAGCAGCGCCTGAATGTTGTCGGGGATCTGCTGTGCGGCGATCACCAGCATCGAGATCGCAAACGCGAACGCCGCGTCGATGAAAGTTTCCAGCCGCGTCATCTCCATCCCGCGCAAGCGAAATCCGCGCGACCGGGGCAGCACATCAAGATCAGCGGGCAATGCAGACGCGATGTCGCGATGGCGTTCTTTCATCTACCGAGAATCCTACGCAACTCAGTGCCACGTTTGTAAGGATTTTTTGACGTCCCCCTAAACTCCCTCGGGAATGTTCCGCTCGTGCTTCTCACTTCTCACAATTCCCAACCTCCGCCTTCTCGCATTGCCAGCCAAAAGTCGACTAAGCTATTGTCGCGCGTGGCGAAGAGAAAACAGTTGGCGAACGTGCCAAAGCTGGATGAACTCATCCGCGAGGTTCGTGGTCAGAAAGTCATTTTGGATACCGATCTCGCCCGCATTTATGGTATCCCAACATTTCGGTTTAACGAGGGGATCAAACGTAACCGCGAACGTTTCCCGGAAGACTTTATGTTCCGGCCTACAGTTGCGGAGTTTGCGGCTTTGACAT
>QHQE01000004.1 GCA_003219265.1 Verrucomicrobiota bacterium | reverse complement strand
CATTGACACGGCTGCGATTACGAAGGGCTTTTCGATTTTTGCCCAACTGAACTACCGCATCTGGGCCCCTGATGCGCCGGCATCTCCATCGGTGCCTCGCTATCGCAAGTGAGATTGTAGTGCGGCCTGACGATGGCGGCGGAGATCCGACGCCATCGTCGTTGCCTGGAAGTGCGATCCCGAGGCGCCGCCGCAAGAAGCGTCGCAAGGAATGATGCGGACACTAGATTCAATTTCGAATATCGAAGGAGCCTCGACCAGGACCGCAGCCATAACGCTGAACGCTCCGTAGGCATCGTCGGAGCCGACGTTCGTCCTTGTTGCGATGCAACGGAAAAGTCTCGAACTCGCACCAGACGTCGCGTAGACATGCAAGCCGATGTTGAAATCGTCGTTGGTTTGCGGTTGATTGATAGGCACTTAATGGCGGCAACCTGATTGGCCAGATCGATGCAACCGAAACCGGCTTTTGGGATAGAGGATACGCATCGTATCCTGGATCAATTTCAGGCCAACATTCGTGGGTCTAGCGAAGGATTGGGCTGGTCGTCGGCCTTTGCATCGATACAGCGGGAACGTCCATACGACGGAAAGCTGCATGCGCTGTCCGACAGCTTGATGGTTTTGCACCGTGGCGGTCCGGTGAATCTTACTTACACCGTCGATGGAAAATCTGTCGTCCGGCATATTCCTAAAGGTGGTGTGTTCTTTCTCCCGGGAGGCCACGAATGTGATGTGGCTCTTCATGCTTCGCTGGATTCCACACACATCTATCTTCGCTCCGATCTGTTCGCGGACGAGGAGAATGCGGCACGCAGCTTGGTCGGCGGCCTCGCGCCGATTTTGGGGGAGAGGGATGCGGTCCTTGAATCTCTGGCGACAGCGATCGGCGATACGATTATTGAGGGTCTTCCGGCATCGTCGCTGTTCGTCGATCCGATCGCGAAGGCGATCGCAAATCGTTTCATAGCGATCAACTATCACAAGTCGGCCTCCGATTCCGGAAAGCAGAGGTATCAACTTACGAATCGGCAGATGGAGCGCGTACGAGACTTTGTAGAAGCTAACCTCGATAGCGATATCCGCTTGGAAATGATGGCGCGCGTTTGCGGTCGCAGCACGGAATATTTCGTGCGTATCTTCAAGGCCACTGCCGGTGTTTCTCCTTACCAATACGTCCTCAATCTGCGGATTGAGCGCGCGAAGGCATTGCTCGGCCATGATGGACCGAGCATCGCTGAAGTGGCCTTGCAGTGTGGCTTCTCCCACCAGGAGCATCTGACGCGCATGTTCCGGCGCTTTACGGGAGTTACGCCGGGCCGGTACAGGCTCAGCACTCGCTAAAAGACTTCCGGCATCTCGCCACCTCAGCCTGCATCATTTTCTCAATTTTGTGCAGAATGTGACCCGTTTCGTGCAGGCCTGCGATTGTCGCTCCCGATAGCGTATCCCGAACAAGTCAAGTCCAAGATTGCCGAGAATACGGCACGGGAGAGCGCCCATGGGCATCGCGAATGCCGATGCGAAAGGGGTGTCGAACGCGACACCGCTCAGCACATTTGTCTACAACTCCCTGCAATACCGAGTGGTGTTCGGTTTCGGAACGGTCGCTCGTCTCGGCGACGAGGCCGAGCGTCTCGGGATCAAGCGCGCACTCGTTCTGACGACGCATCAACAGCGCGAGGAGGGCGCGCGGCTCGGCACACGTCTCGGCAGACGATTCGCGGGAATTTTCTCCGACGCGACAATGCATACGCCGATCGAGGTGACGGAAGCCGCCATTCAGGTGGTAGAGGCGAGCGACATCGATGGTCTGATCGCGGTCGGCGGTGGATCGACGGTCGGACTCGGAAAGGCGCTCTCGTTGCGGACAGGGCTGCCCCAGATTGCGCTGCCGACGACCTATGCTGGATCCGAGATGACGCCGATCCTCGGCGAGACCCGCGGAGGCATCAAAACCACCCAGCGATCGCATGATCTCGTTCCCGATACCGTGATCTACGATGTCGATCTGACATTTGAACTTCCGCCAAGGGCATCAGCTGCGAGCGGAGTGAATGCAATTGCTCACGCGGTCGAAGCGCTCTATGCGCCCACTGCGAATCCCGTGATATCGCTGATGGCTGAAGAGGGCATTGCCGCGCTTGGGCATGCCTTGCCGCGGATCGTGGTGACACCATCGGACAAGGCGGCCAGGCGGGACGCGCTCTACGGGGCGTGGTTGTGCGGCGCCTGTCTCGGTGCGGTCGAGATGTCGCTGCATCACAAGCTGTGCCATGTGCTCGGCGGTTCGTTCGATCTGCCGCATGCGGAAACCCACGCAATCGTGCTGCCTCATGCTATCGCGTATAACGCGGCGGCAGCGCCGGACGCGATGGCGCGCATTGCGCGGGCGCTAGATACACCCAACGCGGCGCTTGGTCTCTATGACCTGGCGCGGCGTCTACAGCTTCCGAGCGGACTTTCGGATATCGGGATGCCGGAATCCGGTATCGAGAGAGCGGCCGATATCGCCGTCCAGAATCCATATGCCAACCCTCGACCGGTGGATCGTGCATCGGTGCGCGATTTGATTGCGCGTGCCTATCGCGGCGATCCCCCGCTGCTTCAATAAAAGCGGTGTGGTCTTCCAGAGGTTTCGAAGGAAAAAAATATGACTCGGTTCGACGATCATCAACTCACGGCGGAAGTCATCCGCAGCTTCGATAAAACGCGCAATCCGCGGCTCAAATCGATTCTGACGGAGTTGGTGACGTCGTTGCACGACTTTGTGCGGAAAACCGATCTCAGTTTCGAAGAGTGGAATTACGCGATCGATTACCTGACGCGGACCGGCCAAGCCTGCACAGCGACGCGACAGGAGTTCATCTTGCTGTCCGATGTTCTCGGCGTATCAATGCTGGTCGATGCC
>QHQE01000112.1:7161-27070 GCA_003219265.1 Verrucomicrobiota bacterium | reverse complement strand
TTGTAATCTCGCCTGGATAGCGGCATTATCGTTTGACGCAATGAGCGTCCCGCTAATGTCGTGCAACTCCAACGTTGGATCGACAAGTGCATTCGCCGCGCCAGCCGAGTTGACGTTCGACGGCGTGAGGATCATCTTTTCGCTCAAATTCCGGCCGGTGCGCGCGTCGTCGTTGTGCCAGGTCAACACATTGGCCGTGGCGAAAACTGACAAAATAAAAAACAGCAGCGCGCGCTGGCTATTGCCGAACGCGAAAAAATCCCAGGCGAAACATTTCGCGATCTTTCATGATTCGATCGCGAATTTCAACTCGCGGAAAACCTTCGGAGCCACTCGCAATCGCCCTGGCGTCCGATTGCCGATCTTAGCTATCGGCAAAGATGGGCGCGGCGGAAATATCCGAAGCGTCGAAGGTGAAACCGTGGCCGGCGTGCCGAAGCGATTTTAGAATCGCGGCCACGCTTTGCCCCGCCGCGACAGAATAATATCGCACCAAACCAACGTTCGTATCCGCTCCGAAGACGGTAATCATGATCGTGTCGTCATCGACCGAATTCATGAACATGTGGCTGCCATTGCCTTGATGGTAGAGAGCGTTGAATTCGATCTCGCCGATCCGCCGAGCCAGTTCGCACGTCGCGGCAAAGGAACCGGCGGCGAGCGCGGCGAAGATGGTGACATCCATCACGCTCATATCGCCAAACTGCGAGATGACGTTGCCGCCGCGATCGATCACGACCGTCAAGTCCGCCTCCGCTTTTTTCAAAAAATCCCCAAGCACGCCGTCGAGCATCGCGACGTCTTTAACGGTTAAGACCGGAATCGAATTCATACGGGAGCACTCCGCTTCTCCGGCGTGCGCGTCGGCGGCTCGACCGGGATCGCAACCGGCGGAGGCGTGGCTTGCGTTACCTCGCTTTGCTTGCTGAATTTGTGGAGCAGGATTTGTGAGACGGCGTTGAGCGTCGCGAAAACATTCTGTCCCGTGCTCGAGATGACCTCGAAGCTCTGGAGACGCTTCTTCCGGTTGTTTAAGACGTATTCCATGTAATTGAGCGGCGCGACGTTCGGCAAATCGCGCTTGTTGTACTCGAGCACGCAAGGAACATCGTCGATCGCGACATTTTGTCGGACGAGATTGTCCACGAGGTTTTTGAAACTTTCGACGTTCTCCTCCATTTTTTCCCACTGGGAATCGGCAACAAAGACGAGTCCATCGCAGCTGCGCAGAACGAGCTGGCGAGTAGCGTTATAAATTACCTGGCCGGGAACGGTGTAGAGCTGAAACTTCGTCACGAAACCTTTGATGACAACGGCGTTGAGCGGCAGAAAATCGAAAAAAAGTGTGCGATCAGCCGCGGTGGCGAGCGAGACAAGATCGCCGCGGTTCTGCGGATTAACCCGCTGATGGATGTAGGCTAGGTTCGTAGTTTTGCCGCAGAGGGCCGGGCCGTAATAGACAATCTTAAATTGAATCTCGCGGCTCGCGTAATTAATGATCGACATGAGAAGAAGGCTCTGATTGTGAGTAGGTGCGCGAAAGTTCCTGCGTAATCCTCGCGAGCTCGGCGTGGGTCTCGGAGGTGAGTTCGCCTCCGGCATGCAACGCCGTCAGGCAGATGTTGCCACGCATGAAAAATGTGAGCGGCCACTGCGCGCAATGCAGCGTCATCCCAGTGAACAGGCCGAGCTTGGCGTCACGCATGTGATTGTCGATCTTTTGTAGCAATGATGGTGCCATCGCGCATAAGCCGTCGGCGGCGAGTTCCGCGGGAAGACTCCCGGCCAAAGTCAAGCCATCATCGGCGAAGGCAATGGCGCAGGCTGCCACGCCGGGAAGCGCACAGGCGCGGGCGAGCACGCTCTTGGCATCGAGTTTTTCCTCCTTCGCCGAGACTGCGCCGGACAGCTCTTCCCGCTCCATCTTGATCTTTTTTGGGACTTGTGCTTGCTCCGCCGGCTTCTTCTCGGAAACGTTCGGAACGGGTTCGGCGCGGGTGGGGAAACGTTCCGCCTCTTCGCCCGCCTTGATCGAGATCGCCGCCTGAGATGGTTTTGCGACTGCGGCTTCCCCGGCGCCCGGAAGTGCACTGGCGCGCGCGACCACGCTTTTGGCATCGCGTTTTTCCTCTTTCGCTGAGGCCAAGGCCGGCACGTCTTCGCGCGCCGGTTCGGCCTTTTCTTGGATTTGTGGTTGCTCCGCCGGTTTCTCGTAAACCTTCGGACCAAGCCCGGCACCGGCGTGCAAACGTTTCGCGTCTTCGTCTGCTTTGATCGAAAACGCCGTCTCAAACGTTTCTGCGATTACGGTTTCTTCCTGGTCGTCGCGTAACCGCAAGGCCGTCGCGGGCAAATTCTTGAGAATTTCCTGCAACGGCAATGAGATCGGCGTTTCCCCTGGATCGACATTGAGAAGCTGGCGATAAATCTCGGGCATTGCCTTCTGAAGAAGCGTCGGTGAAACCACGACCCGTCCACTGGCGAGCTGGGGCTCAATCAAAGACAATGGCAATTCCACACGAATATTTTCCGGAACGGCCAATGGACTTCCATTCAACTGGAATGCTGGCAGCTCTTGCAGGAGCCGATTGAGCGCCAAGGCGATTTTGGTTTCGCCTCTTTTCGGAGAAGAGGATGCTGCGGCAACCCCGCGCGCCGTTCCAATTGGCGATCCTCGCTGAAATTTCGGACGCAGATCCTCGCACGGTGCCGTTACCTTTGGGAAGGTAAAAGGAGTTCCCCCGGCTCCAGGCGGTTCTGGCAAGCTAGTTGGAACGGGCGGCCCGCTTGAGGCTGGAACTCTCTCAGAGGCGGGCGCACCCGTTCCGTTCGGTGGAAGATGAACTGAAATTTTTCTTGGCTCGGCCGGCGCGGGGGCTTTTGGTCGCGGCCCTTCCTGCTTCATCGAGATTGGATCATGCAAAGAAATGCGGGGACGGAGTAACGGCGGCGATCGCCGCTTGATTGTCTCGCTCGCGATCGGTTCCGGTGCGGCAGCGGCAATTGTTTCCGCAATCGCCGGTTCCACACGCAGGGGCGGAAGCGATGAGGCTTGCAACGGCTCCATGGTTGTTCCAAAACGCTCCGAATCCTCCAGCGTGACTTTCAAGAAGGGTGTGTCGACTTGGGGAACCGTATGGTCGTGCATTTGATCGAGCCGCACCCGCAGGCCCCTGAATTGCTCGAGCACTTTTTCGTATGGCAATGGGATGCAAGCCGACTCCGTAGGGGCGAGCCGGTGCAAAAAAATTTCCGGCGCTTCTTTATAGATGCTCGCCAGCGACACACTCGGCTTGCCCTCCCCCATCCCCTTTTCGATCTCCGATGCGTTTAACACAATGCGGCGAGACAGATCGAGGGTCTCTAGCGACTTGACGTAACCAGCCGGCATCTGTTCAAGAATGTCGGCAAGCTCGAGGGAGATCGTGCGCTCCACTTTCGGCTTCAGCCCAAGCGCCCCGGCCAGCGGCAAGTGGCGCGACCGCGTAGCAGGGGGCGGGGCACCCGTTCCCACTGGTCGCAGCGCAGGCGCTGAGGCGGCTTTTGACGCCGGCGCCGTGGCGGTCGCGGCTTGCAAAGGATCGGGCGGCGTCAAGGTGCGGATTGTGTTCGGCAAAACCGTTTTGCTCAAACGCTCGCTGCTCGGTTTTTCCATGGGAGCTGGCTGCGGCTGCGCAGGCGTATTATCAGCGGCCGCGGGAAACAGCCGCGCTTTCGCCTTGTTGAGAAGATCGACAAAGGGAATTGTCATGCGCCTAGTGGTCTTCTGCCGTCACGCGCCAGACTTCTTCCAGCGTTGTCATGCCTTCGAGCGCTTTTTCCACGCCCACCATGCGCAAGGTTTTCATCCCTTCGCTCATGGCTTGGTTCTTGATGACCGTGGCCGAGGCGCGCTTGATGATTAAACGGCGAATCGCCTCGCTTACTGGCAATGCTTCGATGAGCGCCACGCGCCCGAGATAACCGCGCCCCTTGCACCGATTGCAGCCCGCGCCGTGATAGAACACAGCTTCCTTGCTTTCCTTGAGGCCGAGCTTTTCTAAAATCTCCGGCTCGGGGACAAACTCATCCCGGCAATTGGCGCAGACTCGCCGCACGAGGCGTTGCGCGCAGGTCATGAGAATGGAGCTTGAAATCAAAAACGGTTCGATCCCCATGTCGTCAAGGCGGGTGATCGCGCCGGCGGCATCATTCGTGTGCAGCGTGCTCAAGACCTGGTGCCCGGTAAGCGCCGCTTTTACCGCGATATCGGCTGTTTCGTTGTCGCGAATTTCACCGACCATCACGATGTCCGGGTCTTGGCGTAGGATCGAACGCAGCGCCGAGGCAAAATCGAGCCCGATGTCGGTGCGCACCGCCACTTGATTGATGCCGGACAGCTCGTATTCGATCGGGTCCTCGACCGTCACGATGTTGTATTGCGGGTTGTTCAGCGGTTGGCCCGGTCACCAGAATCATCCCATGCGGCGCGTCGATCGCTTTGCGAAATTTTTCCAGCGTCCCTTCTTCCAGACCCATCTGGTCGATACCGCCGGTGAGCGCCGATTTATCGAGAAGACGCATCACGATTTTCTCCCCGTGCGTCGTGGGCAGAAACGAGATGCGCAGATCGATCTCTTTACCTGCAACTTTGATGCGAAAACGGCCATCTTGCGGCACGCGCCGCTCGGCGATGTTGAGAGCGGCAAGAATCTTGATGCGTGAAGTGATCGCCAGCTGCAGCGCCTTAGGCGGTGACTCGGCCGCGACCAATTCGCCGTCAATGCGATAACGCAGCTTGAGTGTGTTTTGAAACGGCTCGATGTGAATGTCCGACGCCTTTTCTTTGAGGGCCTGCACCAGAATGAGATTGACGATTTTGATGACCGGTGCGTCCTCGCTGTCCGCGGCCAGCCGATCGAGATCGATCTCCTCGTGCTTCGCTGCCTGCACTTCTAACTCGCCCGTTTGCACCGCTTCCTCGGCCACCTTCTTGAGCACCTGGCTCATCTTGGCGCTGGAGTCATGGACCCCGCTCAGTGCATCATTCACTGCTCGTTCGGTCGCGATCATCGGTACAATTTCGAGCTGCACCCGGCGCTTCAGATCGTCCACCGCGAGCACGTTCGTTGGATCGGCCATCGCCACGAAAAGTTTCCCGTTCAAGCGCGCGATCGGCACCAGCTTGTTCGTCTTGGCCATATCGCGCGGCACCAGCGCCATCACTTCTTCCGGCACGTGTAATTTCGCCAGATTGATGGGCGGCGTGTTGAGACAGCGCCCCGTGCTGAAGGCCATGTCCTGCTCGGTGACGAACTGTTTGTCCGTCAAGATCTTCAACAAGCGCCCGCCTTCGGTTTTCTGAATGCTGACCGCTTCCTCGAGCTGGTTCGGCAGCAGGAGACCGTCTTCGATCAGGACCTCAGCGATGCGTTCTGCGAAAGATTTGCTTGTCATGTCGGTGAACGCTTAATCCCCCGTCTCCAGCCGGTAGATGGACTGCAAGCTTTTTACGATGGCTGATGGCCGCGACAGGTACCACGAGACCGTGTAATCCACTTTTTGCTGCACGGTGTCGCGTCCGCCAGCGTCGAAAGGATTGCAGCACGCCACCATCATCGTGCGGCTGACCAGATCGAACGGCACAAACAAACGCCCCAGCGTCAGGTAATCCGGCAGCATCGGCCCGATCTGCCGATCCACCTCATAATACTCGAGCGGCACATAGGCGAATTTAGTCCGATCGATCAACGCCGAGAGCACCGCATCCAGCCGGCCCGGGTCCTCCTTGCAAAGGGAATCCACCAGCGAAGCCGCCAGCGCCTGCCCGCTTAAATCTTTGTTGAGTTGTTTGACCATTTCCAGCGCGGCGGTCACTTCCTCTTCGCCGAAAAGCTGCTGCACGATCAAAAATTTCGCGAGATGGTCATCTCCCCGGTCCAGCAGGTTCGCGTGTTTGGGCCGCGCGCTGCGGCCCGAATGGATATTGATCAATGAACCGTCCCCGGTGGTCTTGGCGATCGCCACGCCTGAAGCTTGCAGCCGCGTCTCGATTTCGCCCACCATCGCGAGGATGTCCGGCGCGTTCGGTTCCTTCACCAAAATCGCCTCACACTCCTGCAACGCATTCGAGTACGAGCCGACATTGAAATACACTTCCGCCAGCTTGCGCGAAGTGCGCAACGAGTCCTCGTGCCTCCCAATCTTTTGGTAGGCCTCCTTCAGAATCTCCAGCGATTGATAGTCGGCAGGCTGAGTTTGAGTGATCGCCTCAAACATCTCGATCGTCTGGACGATCTGGCTATGTTCTTCTTCCGACAGCTTGTGTTCCAGCACGGGGCACTGTAAAAGCTAGAAACATGCCCCTGGCAGCCGCCCCGCCCCTATTCCCTCTCAAAAATTGCCAATTTTCTCAGGCTCGAGGGAAAAGAAACCGCGGATTACACCGATTCGACGCGGATTCTAATCAGGAACGGAATGGCGTTTACAAGTCGAGTTTGAGTAATGCCGCCAACTGTTTGCCGAGAGCGCGGAATTCATCGCTCGTCAGAGCGCCGAGCTTTGTTTCCAACCGGTTTAACGATACAGGCCTTAGCCACATTTCTCTTCCATCGCATACCAGCATACGAAAGTGTTCGTCAGCCCGACGATCACAATCGCGAAGCAAACCGGCCTCTTCTTCCAAGTCGAAGATAGCGGCGGCGAGACGGCGTCTTTCTTCATGCGAGAGCTTGGGAAGTTCAGCAAAAATTTCGGACGCGCTCATGAGCCATCAAGCTGCTCGCAGTAAGGTAAGTTTCAACTCGCGAATGCAGCCCGCCTGCGGCGAGCCATAGATGGTTCAAGCCGAGAGGCCGCGAGCGAGAGCGAACGAGTCAACCCTGACATCTGAATTTTCGCCTTTTCTAATTTTTAATTCTTAATTTATAATTCTCAGGTGTTTTCCCGCCGCTGCATTTCCGCATTCCGCTCTCCACTTCCCCGTTCGCGGTCTTCTACTTTCTACTTTACACTTTGCAATTGCCGCGTGAACACGCGCAACGCGTTCACGCTTCTGGAGCTCCTCGTCGTTATCAGCATGATCGCGATCTTGATGGTGCTCGTTGCACCGGCTTTCACGAACAGGAAAAGTGCAGACGACATTACGAATGCGGCCTATGCAGTCAAAGGCGTCTGCGAGCAGGCCCGAAGCTACGCGAAGGCAAATCACACATACACATGGGTCGGATTTTACGAAGAAAACGCATCTGCGCTTTCACCGACCAACGCGACTCCTGCCTATCCGGGAAAAGGACGAGTAGTTATGGCAACTGTTTTTTCAAATGATGGGACGAAGATTTTAGAAGATGCAGACCCGAGCCCGGTACTGCCACCGAGCCGGATTACGCAACTAGGAAGATTAATCAAGATCGAGGGCGTCCATATTACTGATATTGGCGCGCCTGCTGGCGGAAACTCTGATGTTCTCGATGGACGACCTAGCCTGCCTTACACGCAGGGGGCGCCATTCGATCACTTCAACCGAATCAGCAGCGATAGTGCCGACGCGACCCAGTTTGCGTTCGCAGCTCAGAACTACACATTCTATAAGACAATTCGATTCAATCCCCGTGAAGAAGCGAACATAAACAGCACATATGCGCTAAAACGTGCCGCAGAAATTGGAATAAAATCGACTCACGGAGATGTTGTCGATGCAAATAGTAGAAACATAGTCGCTATTCAGTTTGGCGGCATCGGAGGCAATTTTAAGATTTATAGAAAGTGAAGCTCTTCTCACATGCCAAGGGTTCGTTTTCACTAGTCGAGCTAACACTTGCTCTTGGTGTCGCTTCGTTTTGCTTGATTGCCATCTTCGGACTGCTCCCGGTCGGGATCCGGACAAGTCAAGACGCCATCTCGGAAACCGCGTCCGCGAGCATACTCTCCGCTGTGATCGCGGACCTGCGTGCGACACCCGAAACCACTACTACCTCACCACAATTTGGCCTCAACTTTGGTTCCCCAACGACATTGTATTTCGATAGCAATGGCAGATCTGCGACAATGACAGCCTCTCGTTATCGTCTCACGATCAGTTTTCCCGCAAATCCAACCGGTATGTACGCGGCCACATTTGCCCATCTGAAAGTCAGTTGGCCGGCACCCGTGGATCCTGCGACAACTCCACCCGCAGGCTTGGTGGAAGCCTTTGCCGCCTTTGACCGCCACTAATCACATTCATCTTGTGCGACAATCGGATCGAGCTTTTACGCTGGCCGAAATGCTGGTCGCGGTCGCTATCCTGACGCTTCTAATTCTTCTGTTTGCACGGTTTCTCAACAGCGCGTCTACCATCACCACTTTGGGCACCAAACGGATCGATGCAGATTCAAGCGCGAGACCACTGCTTGACCGAATGGGCGTCGATTTCTCTCAGATGGTAAAAAGAAGTGATGTCAGCTATTTTGTAAAGACGCAGGGAAACGCCCAGGTGGGCAACGATCAGATTGCCTTTTACAGCGCGGTAACTGGATACTATCCCTCACCAAGCAAGCAGAGTCCTGTTTCACTAGTTGCTTACAGGGTTAACTCCGACTCCACTTCACCCTCTTACAACAAGGTAGAGCGAATGGGAAAAGGCCTGATATGGAGCGGCGCTTCTCCGACCTATATTCCAATCCTTTTCCTTGCGCCCGCTGGCGCCCCCACGACCACGATCGACAACATCTGGCCTGCGGCTACAAACAGTTCTACTAGTGATTCAGATTATGAACTGGTAGGACCGCACGTTTTTCGGTTTGAGTATTATTATCTCCTAACCATCGGTGCGTTGTCTCCGGGGCCTTGGACTTCTACCAACACAGTCGCCATTAAGGATGTGGCTGCGATTGTGGTGGCAATCGCAGCCATCGACCCCAAGAGCAAAGTCCTTGTCACGAATTCGCAGATTGCCACGATTGCGGGAAGTTTATCCGATTACACGGCGTCGATGGGCCCCGGACAGTTATTGGCGGGATGGCAGAGCGCTCTTGATGGTATCACTGGAACCCCTCGCCAAGTAATTTCGAATATTCGTCTCTACGAGCGTTATTTTTACCTCTCTCCAACTGAGTAATGAAGTTCCGATTCTATTCTTCGCTTAAGCAGCCACAAAACAAAGGCGCTGCTCTGGTGCTCGTTCTGGCTTTTGTTGTGCTACTCAGTGGGTTAGTCGTTGCTTATCTATCCCGGACCAGCACGGATCGTCGGCTCGCCAAATCCAGTTTTGAAGACACCAGCGCCGATCTTCTAGCGCGAAGCGCACTGGATATTGTCATGGGCGACTTCAAACAGGAGATCGTCGATGGATCAACGTCGGCCAGCCCTCCTTATACTCCAACAAGCAATGCCAACGTCGTACCTATGCGAAGCGGCAATCCAGGCACCGTGCCAAACTTGATCCGCCGTAGCGTCCGATCAGATGGCCTCGTCGCCCCGGCGGTTCCCAGCCGCGCGTCGGCGGTTAACTCTTCAACAGATGTTTCCGTCAATGGCCGCTCAGTCAGCTTAGATCGCTGGAACACCCACTACCTGATCCCCAAAAGTGATACGTCTAACGATGATTCGGCGCCTGTTACCAGCTTCATTGCACCAGACTGGGTGATTGTGAGCAGGGGCGGACCGTCAGTCCAGACCGGTATCGGTATTGGTTCAAGCGCATTGAATAACGCAGCAAACGGAAATTCAAATTACGTGATTGGCCGTTATGCCTATGCTGTTTACGATGAGGGTGGCTTGTTAGATATCAACGTTGCCGGGTTTCCTTCGCCAACTCCAGCGCCAGTAACCTACGTGGGCAGGAAAGGTGTTATCGCTTTTGCAGATCTCACAGCTTTACCGACAACCGGTTCTAGTTTTGTAAGCAACACCGTTATAAACAGGATAATCGGCTGGCGAAATTATGCCACCGTTCAACCGACTGGCACTTTCCCCAGCTTTACATTCACTGCGGCCGCGACTTCGAACTTTGTAAATTACTTTTTGGACACAAGTCGCGATTTCAGAACCGTCGCGACCAATCTTTCATCCAATCGGACGGATCAAGGTTTCATCACCCGGGCTGAGCTAATAAAACTTCGAAGCGACACGGGAGCCGGTGCGGCAACTATGCTGCAATATTTGGGCACATTCTCGCGAGAATCCAATCACTCCACTTGGGGTAATTCCGGAACTGAGTTGGCTGGCAGATTTCCACTCAGTCGCTTCGATTTGTTCGCAATCACGCCTCCCAACAATGCTGCGGCTATCCAACAATATTTCGGCTTGAACTATGTACCGGCATCTGGGCCCACTGCTGAGCATTGGCGATATTGTGGTACATCCGGCAATACGCTGCTATCAGCAATTCCTTCGGTAAGCGGAAACAGCCAAAGTCCAGACCTATTTCCCTTACTCAAGTACGCATTACCAACTGGGACGTCGATAAGTGAGATTCTTTCAATCGGCGCTTCTTTGATCGATCAGCGTGACCAAAATGACGACACAACTTGGATCGAATTCGGAGATCCCGCGGTCCCTCAGAAAGCGTTCGGCGTGGATAAAAATGCATCCACAGAACCGGGGGCACCTCCTCCGCCCTCGACCGTATTAGTTCTAAATCGCGACTTCAGAAATGTTGGGGAGTTAGGTTACGCATACAAAAATGGCTCTACAAGCCTTGATTTCCGCACAGCAGGCAGCTCTGACGCGCCATTGCTTGATCTTTTCACTTACAATACGGCCACTCCGCGCTCTGGGATCGTCAACTTGAATACGCAAAACATTTACGTGCTCGCTGCGATTCTCATGGGAGCAATTACAACCGAATCATCGTCCGCAACTGTTCCAAGGACCGCCGCGACGCCAGCAGCGACAAGTATCATAAACGCAACGACGAGCCTGCCCGCAATTGGACGTCAGGATGTTGCACGTCTCGCGAGCGCCGTCACCCACTCCACTTTTACACCAAACGAAGAAACGAAGGAAACGACCGCCCGTGCGCTCGCTGAAGTAGGTCAAACTAGAACCTGGGGTTTGATAATCGACGTAATCGCGCAAACTGGGCGATATCCTCCAAACGCCGCAAGTCTGGCCAACTTCGTAGTCGAAGGCGAGAAACGGTACTGGCTACACGTCGCGATCGATCGTTTTACAGGGCAAATCATCGATCAACAACTCGAGCCTGTTTACGACTAACAGCGCCGCGCTTAGTGCGGGCTGGGCTGTTTTCGGTTCGGCGCGTCCAAAACCGGATGATGATTTGGGTCCCACATCCAGAACCAGATGGAGTGGGTGTCGCTCTCACAAGGGGGTCCTAGTTGCGGACGAGGAAATTGGAGTCACCTGCGTCGCGCCGGGTTTAAACGTTTCCGGTAAGAGTAGAAGGTAACCGGCCGCGGAACGGTTTTTCCCAGCCGAGATAGATCAGCGCAGCGATCACAAGATTTCACCCAACAGGTGTCTGAATATTTCTTCTCAGCGAGATTCTCAGAATGCGAGGACAGAGACAAGAACTTACCGCGGATTACACGGATCGCGCCGAAGGTTTTGCATGCGGCACCCCCGCCGCTACAGTTCCTGATTTCGTGGTTTCCTGATTAAGAGCTGACCCCGGATTACACCAATCACGTGGCTGAGATGAACAGATTCTGAGCACTGCCAGTTCTGATTACTAAGAAAGAAGTTCATTTCGCCGAGTCGGCGAAATCAGCACGCGAGTCGTGTGCGCTCCCAGAATCAGAGCGCGCCGCCGGTTTTCAGCAGCTTGATGGCGTCGCGCAATTCGGCAGCGCGTTCGTACATTTCCTTGGTGATCGCGCTTTCCATTTCGCGCTGCATGATCTCCAGTCTCGAGAGCGGACGTTTGGCGCGCACTTCCTCGAGCCATTCGTCGAGAAAGTTAATCTCGGAACTTTTCGACGCGAGCTCGGGAAAATTTGAGCGCTGAAAAAAATCCGCGATCGCGTCGCGTCCGCGTTGAATCTCACTCATCGCTTCCTCGAATTTTCCCTGGCCGAGCAAAATGGACGCCCTGGCGCGCGTATTCATCATCAGCACGTAAGGCCGGAATTGTTGCAAGCCCCAGGCAAGCTCTTCCCGATTGGTGTGTGCGAGAACGAAGTCGAAAAGATCGAGGTTGCGCTGGGTATCGCGCACGACGCCGGCGAAATCGTTGATCTGAAACAAACTGAGATAACGGTGATAATATTGAATACCTTCCTGCTGGAGCTCGGTGCATTGCTCTGGCGACAGCTCGTAGTCTTCCGCCTGTTCGTCCGCGCGCACGGCGCGGCTCTGATGATAAGCGAGCAGCGACTCGCAATTGTGCGGCCGCTGTCCGTCGGGCCGGCCGGTCATTTCCATTTGCAGCACGCCAAGATCGATCCGCAATTGCAATTTCTCCCGACCATCGAGCCCGATGATCTTGCGCACCTTTATCGTGCCGTTCTCGTGCGGCCAATCCTTCAGGATCGTGTTCAAATCCAAACTCATCCCAAATCAAGCATCGAACATTTGCCCTTCCTTTGTCAATGGGCGGTACCCTTCCTTGAATCACGGATTACACGGATTCGCGCCGATCGTGCGGGGCGGCGAACAGCCAGGCTAGAGAACGGATTTCAGCTCCCCTATGGTGATACGTGCTTGTCCGCGAATGCTTTGCAGTGTTTAGGGCGCAAGTGAGGATGGTTTGGAACAGGTACGCGCAGACCAGCTTTCGAAAGTCCGATGTGCGACCCTTCTGGCAGCTCTGAAGAAATCCCAAGCGCTTCAGCGCGCGAACAACTTCGCGGCCTGAAAGGTCACGCGGAAGTTTCAAACAATATGCAAACCTGGATCGTTCTCGAAGTGGAGAGCGACTTCACAGGGAGCAGGGGGGGCAGCGGACTGCTTCCTGAATCGCGGAGTAAAGTTCTGGCAATGTCTCGGCCTGCGTCCTAATGCCGCCGCCATCTGGATCGTCCCACGATGCCATAAACACATTCGATTTTCCGTCTTGTTCGATTTTAAATTCCATGGGCGACATCATTGAATGCAACAAGCAACCTCCATTCTTGTCAACACGGCTACTTCAACGCTTCAACTCTGCAAGGGTTGATGGTTGATGGTTGATGGTTGATGGTCGCGCGTGGAGCAGGCGATCGAGTCGTTCATCCGCTTCCTCGCGGTCGAGCGCGGGCTGTCGGAAAATTATCAACTCTCCACCCAACGATCTTTGACAGAGTTCGCAAACTGGTGCGTCTCGAAGAAAAGGATCGACAATCTCCGCGGCGTCACGTTGCCGCTGATCAGCGAATATCTAGGCGACCGGAAACGCGCGGGGCTGTCCGCGTCCTCGATCAAATTAATCGTGGTCGCGCTGAAGATTTTCTTTCGCTTCCTCGCGGGGAAACGCGCGATTGACCGCAATCCGGCTGAAGCGCTCACGCTGCCGCGAATCGAGCGTTATCTACCGGAAACGCTGAACGAATTGCAGGTCGAGCACTTGATCGAAAACATCGACACGAAAGTTTCTCTCGGATTGCGCGACCGGGCGATGGTCGAGCTGCTTTACGCAAGCGGGTTGCGCATTTCCGAGCTGGCGAACGCGCGGCTCGAGAATTTTAATTTCGAAGAACGAATCCTGCGCGTACTCGGCAAAGGAAACAAGACGCGCCTCGTGCCGGTCGGCCGGAAAGCGTGCGAAGCGCTCGCCGCTTACTTGTCGGTGGAGCGGCCCAAGCTAGTGAAACGCCGTAGCGGCAGCGAAATTTTTCTTTCCGAGCGCGGCACGAAATTAACAACTGCGCGCATCTGGCAGATCGTGAAAAAGATTTCTCGCCACTCCGGACTGGAAAAGAATGTTTATCCGCATTTGCTCCGGCACAGCTTTGCCACGCATCTGCTCGGCAACGGCGCCGACCTGCGCATCATCCAGGAAATGCTCGGCCACGCCGATATTTCGACCACGCAGGTTTACACGCATGTCGATGAACAGCGATTAAAAGCCGTCCATCGGCAATTTCATCCGCGGGCGTGAGCGCAGGTTGATGGCTGAAGGAAGGCGGCGCGAGTTCCGATTTTTCGCTAATTGATCCCGCGTCCAGCATCGAGTATCCAGCATCAAGCACTTATGAAACGAAGTTTCCTTTTACTGATTGCCGGCGCTCTCGTGGCGCTTGCGATTTGGTACGGCGTTCGCATTTCGGAAAAGACGTCGCACGCGGCCGTGAGCGCGCTTCTCCCCAGCGAAACGATTTTCGTCGCGCACGTGCCGGACTTTAACCAAACGCGTGACCAGTGGCATCACTCCGACATTTACCAGATCTATCGCGAACCCACGGTCCAGGATTTTTTGCGCAAGCCGCTGTCCAGGCTCCCGAAAAGAGATGCGACTGCGCAGACGCTACAGGAGATCGAGCAGCTCGATCCCAAAGATGCCTTCGTCGCGCTCACTTCCATCGACAATAACAATCCGAGATTTGCGGGCGGTTTTCGGTTTCGAGGAAGTCAGGATGCAGCGGAGGCGATCGTGGGCAAATGGCGAGCGAAGTTACTCGAAAAAAATCCGACGGCGAAGCGCGAGAAGCTTGCTTACCAACAGCATCAGATCGAGACGATCGCCGCCGCTGCCTTCACATTGGCGACGGCTTACGACGGGCATTGGTTTTTCGCCTCGAGCGATGTCACGGAACTAAAAGCTCTGCTCGATCGCGCCGATCGGCGCAGCAAAGATCGGCAAGGTACGCTGGATGGGGGCGAGTCATATCGCGCAGCGGCGGCGCACATGCCGTCGAGTTACGCGGCGTTTTTTTATCTGCAACCAAAGATTTTTGCCGACAAACTCGCATCGCTCCGCGCGGCCATCGGACAGCCGGTCACGCCCGATCAACACACCATGGTTGAGAAGGTGAGAGCGATTTGTGGGACGGCCCGGTTCGAGAACGGAAAAATCCACGATGTCATCTTCGTTGGAATGCCGAAGCTGGAACAAGATGCGACGCTCGACCGATCCTCCCTGACGCTGGCGACAAAGGACACGTTTTTCTACCTCGCGATGCTGCTCAACCTCGGGCAAAAGATCGACACGATCAATCAGACGGCCGGCATTGGCGGCAGAGTGCAGCAACTTTTTCAGACTCTCTCCGCCAACGGGATTACGGCGGATGATTGGAAGGCCGCGTTCGGACTGGAATTGGGATCTTTCGCCGACTGGCCAGCAAATGCGCGCTGGCCATGGTTAATCCTGGCGCTCCCGGTGAAAGACGCCGCTAAAGCCAACCAGATTGTCGAGGCCTTCACCAAAGCGGACGAAGACGCGACCTGGACACGGACGGAGAAAGATGGCGTGCGCTATTTGTCGATGCAGTCGCCCGCCAGTTTCATCGCGATCACGCCGGCGATTGCATTGTCGAATCGGATGCTGGTTGCGGGTTTGGACCCGGTCTCGGTGGAGGCGGTAATGAAGCGTGACGGGAGCTCGGCGGCGGATTTGTCGAATTCGCAGGTTTATAAGGCCGCGGTCCGGTCCGTGCCCGCGCCGACGAACTTTTTCGCCTATGTCGATACGGCGCTGCTCTATTCGCGGCTCGATGCGACGCTGCGCCCGATGCTGCTGATGGGCGCGGCGTTTATGCCCGCGATGAATAATTATATCGATGTCAGCAAGCTCCCCTCGCCCGAGGTCATTACCAAACATCTCAGCCCGATCGTTTCCTCGCAGAGATATGAGCGCGACGGTTATATGGCCGAATCGGTTGGCCCGGTCACGTTGAACCAGGCGGCGATAGGTTTGGGCTTGCCTGCCGCATTTTGGGCGATTGGTCGGCAGCGGGGGCGCTAGCGGCGCGCCATTTCGGCGCTACCTCTTGTTAATCGCAGCCGGGCTGAGAAATATGCTGCGTTCTCGCCAAAATGTGTTATCCTTCTCGCCCTATGGCTATTCTAAAGAAAAATGCATTCTCCCGCCGCGTCCCTGATCTCGTAACGGAAGAACTGGTAGCGGTGCTTTCCCGGCGTGCCTCATTCGAGTTCAAAGAACTTTTCGACATCGTGCACGAAAATCTCCGGGCGCGAAACGCGGCCAGTGGTGGCGAGGAAATGCTGCGGCTGCGCGCCTATGAGAAGCTGCAAAATCTGGTCGCGCGCGGCGCGGTCAAGAAGAATGGCAAGAAATACAAAGGCCTTCCCTCGGCGCTGGCGCATGCGATTGCACCCCAGAACGGGCATCTCGCCGCCAGCGTAAGGTAGTCGATCAACGGCGCGCCAATTTTCGGGTGACGGCGAATGCTGCGAGAATACCTGCCGGTTCTCTTGCAAATAATCGTGGCGATAGGTTTTGCCGCCTCCGCTTTGCTCGTGAGCATCGTGGTGGGAAAAACCGGCAAACGCACCGGGGCGAAAGACAGCGCGTATGAATGCGGCATGGTGCCGCAAGGCGAGGGGCAATCGAGGTTCAGCGTAAGGTTTTATCTCGTGGCCATGCTCTTCATCCTTTTCGATCTGGAGATCGTGTTTATGTATCCGTGGGCGGTCGTTTACAAAGAGGCGATTGCGCAGAGCAGCCTCGTCTTTTGGAGCATGCTCAGCTTCATCTCGATCTTGATGGTCGGCTACGTGTACGCGCTCAAAAAAGGCGCGCTGGACTGGAAAAAATAAGCGCGACGCGCCCGGCGAATCGACATTGTTGAGAGTCGCGGGATTCACACTTGCGCCTCCCGCTGGAACCGCCTAATACCTTTAGCCTCCATGATTCACCACGTCGTCCTCTACAAGCTCAGGCCAGAAGTCACTCCCGCGCGCGTTGAGGAAATGATGATGAATACCCGCATGCAGCTTTTGAAAATCCCCGAGGTGTTGAGCATCAAATGCGGGAAACGGATCGACCCGGAATTGCCTTGGCCCTTCTTTATCGCGATCGATTTCGAGTCGATGGACAAGTACGCCATCTTCCGCGAAGACCCCGTTCACGTGAAGTTCATGGAAGAAGTGATCAAGCCGAACACGGCCGATTCTCTCACCCTGGATTTCGAGATGGATCCCGGCAAAGACGTCCGGTTCTCTTAATTGTAGCGGCGGTCTATGACCGTCGATCTTGGCGGAAGCCGCGTTGCTATTTCACCGCGGCGCGCTTAATCATCGGGCGCGATGCGACTCGGCTATCTCTACTCGCGCTATCCGGTCATCTCGCAGACCTTTTGCGATACCGAAATGCTGGCCCTGGAACGCTTTGGCCTAGTCCTTGAAATTGGCTCAGTTTATTCTCCGCTCACCAGTTTGCGGCACGAGCATATCTCCCGGCTGCGCGCGCCGATTCACTACGCGCCGCCGCAGCAAATTCTCCGCATCTGGGAAAAAAATGCAAAGGCGAACGGCAAGTGGCCCGGCGCACTTGTCGATCTTCACGAGCGGAAATATGACCGGCGCGCCAAGTCCGAGCAGCGTGCGCGTAATGCCCTCTACTTCGCGGACCTTTTCACACGCAACGGCGTGGATCACTTTCACGTCCACTTCGCCAACCGCGCCGCGCACACCGCGCTTTTCTTGAAAGAAATTTCCGGCATCCCCTTCAGCGTTACCGCGCACGGCCAGGATTTCATGATCGATCTGGGAAACGACGATCTTCTGCGCGAAATCTGCGCCGGGGCGGAGTTTGTCGCGGCCGAAACCGATTACAGCCGCAAGTTGCTTTGCCAACGCTGCCCGGATTCGGCGGCGAAGATCCACCGGGTCTATAACGGGATCGATCTGGAACGATTCCCGCTTCCGCTTCCGGCGACGATAAATCCCGCGGCGCGAATCCTCAGCGTCGGCCGGCTTGTTTCGTTCAAGGGATTCGAACATCTCATCGACGCGTGTGCGGAATTGACGCGCCGCGGTCTTGATCTTACCTGCGAGATTGTTGGCGACGGACCGCTGCGCGAAAATCTTCAAGCAGAGATCGACAAGGCGAACCTCTCTTCGCGAATCGCTTTACTCGGCTCATTATCACAAGGCGCGGTTTTCGAAAAACTTCGCGCTACCGATATTTTCGCGCTCGCTTCGGTGGTCGATGGCCAGGGCGCAAGTGATGTCTTCCCGACAGTAATTCTGGAGGCGATGTCCGCTGCGCGCCCGGTCGTTTCCACCCGGCTCGCTGGCATTCCCGAATTAGTCGTGCACGAGGAAACAGGATTGTTGGCACCGCCAGGCGACGCGACCGCGCTGGCCGATGCGCTCGAGCAATTGATACGCGATTCCGCGCTGCGCTTGCGCTATGGTCAGGCCGGACGCGGACGAATGGAGCAGCATTTTCGAATCGAGAAAACGGTCGCGCCGTTGCTGCAACTGTTGGAGATGTCGCCCGTCGCGCGACGCGAGCCACCCGCTCACCATTCCGTCCACCAGATCGCCTATGTGATCGATCGCTGGCCGGACGAAGATTTGCCGCTCCTTGAGCACGAGCTTCACGAGATGAAGCGACGCAACATCTCGATTGTGCCGTTCGTGTGCGAGTTGAATTCCGCGGCGCGTTTTACTCGTACCATGGAACGGTGGGCGGAGCGGCTGGAATTTTTGCCCGACGCAATGGCAATCGAAGCAGAGTGGCGGACGAACCGCGCCCTGGCGCAAAAATTGGAAGAGGAGCGAGTAAACGAAGACGAGCGCGCACCGGCCGCGATTTTCCTGCGACAGGCGCGTTTCGCTGTTGCATTGCGCAAGCTGCTTCCGGAGAAAGAAATTTCGCACCTCCACGCCACCAGTTCGCGCGCACTCCTTTGTGCGCTCATCTTGCGGGAGATTGTCGATGTTACAGTCAGCGCCACGATTGAGCCGCGACCGGAACTGCCGCAAAGTTGGATCGAAAGCGCGTTACGTCGATGCAAAGGCGGACGGCTGAGTGATCGTAAATTGATCCCTCATCGCGGCAGTTCATTTCTTTTCGACAAGGCATCCCGTTTTTCTTTTCCAAAGAAAACAATCCGGCGGCTCGAAGAAAAAATCGGGATCAATTTGACCAGACCGGCGAGTTTCTGGCAGGAATGGTCGGAGTTGCTGGCGCGATGGAGCCACGAGAGCGCGGAGAGAGAACGAAAAACAAGTGCATGAACAAGAAAGCCATTCTTCTCGCCGGTGGCGCCGGGACCCGTCTCTTCCCTCTGACCAAAATCGTCTGCAAACAGCTTCTCCCCATTTACGACAAGCCGATGATCTGCTATCCACTCGCCACGCTCATGCTGGGCGGTTTGCGCGAAGTGCT
The DNA here is from genome assembly GCA_003219265.1 of Verrucomicrobiota bacterium. Taxonomy (GTDB): domain Bacteria; phylum Verrucomicrobiota; class Verrucomicrobiia; order Chthoniobacterales; family UBA10450; genus AV133. The sequence goes on along the minus strand of QHQE01000112.1, from coordinate 7,875 downwards.
CCTCATTTCGACGCCGAAAGATGTGCCGATGCTCCGCAGTTATTTGGGCGACGGCGCGCAACTTGGCATCCGCATCGAGTACGCGGAGCAGCCGAAACCGGAAGGGATTGCCCAGGCTTTTTTGATTGGCGCCAAATTCATCGGCCACTCCGGCGCATCGCTCATTCTCGGCGACAATATTTTCTACGGGAAACTTGATTTTTATCGTGACGCGCTCGACCTCGAGCGCGGCGCATGCATTTTCGGATACCAAGTGCGCGACCCGCAACGTTACGGCGTGGTCGAATTCGATGCCGCGGGCAAGGCTGTCAGTCTGGAGGAAAAACCGAAACAGCCGAAGAGTCATTTCGCCGTGCCAGGGCTTTATGTTTACGACGAGCGTGTGGTCGATCTTTGCCGAACGCTGCGGCCATCGGCGCGCGGCGAACTCGAGATCACGGATTTAAATTTGCTTTATCTCAAACAGAACGAGCTGCACGTGAAATTGCTCAGTCGCGGCATGGCCTGGCTCGATACCGGCACGCAAACGACTCTGCTTGAGGCCAGCAATTACATCGCGACTATTGAACATCGGCAGGGAATGAAGATCGCATGTCTCGAGGAGGTCGCGCTCCGCATGGGTTTCATCACTCAGTCCGATCTTGCGGCAATGATCGATCGACTACCGAAGAACGAATATCGCGATTACCTGCGGATGGTTTGCGACGAAGGACC
>QHQE01000112.1:0-7103 GCA_003219265.1 Verrucomicrobiota bacterium | reverse complement strand
TTCGAGTGCTATGCATAGGCGTTCCGGTTTCCTCGCTCCCATCTGAAACCGCAAGTTTGAATCCCTTCTGCGAAAGATTGTAAATCGTGGACTGCGCGCCGGTGAGAAAGTCCCAGCGGCCCGATTCAGCGTGCAGCTTCTCCGCGTAGCCGCGCAAAATTTCCGGGGTGTCCTTTGCCGGGTCGACCGTAAACGAGACAAGATGCACGTCCGTTTTTTCCAACGGTTTTTGCAACTCGCTCATCCGCGTGCTGATCATCGGGCATGGCCCGGGACAGGTCGTGAAAATAAAATCCGCAATCCATATTTTCCCGTTCAACTGGGCTGAGCCGAAAGGCTGACCATTTTGGTTGATGAGTTGAAAAAGTGGAACCGTGCCGTAGGACTCGACCGCGCGATTGGCGAAATGGTTCACTTGAGCGCGCCAGACAAAGAAAAACACCGTCGCGACGACCAACGGACTGCCGAGCAGCACCATTTTCCAGGCGAGCGCGCTGCGAGAGGGCGCGCGATTCAGTGGCATTGAGACAGCGTTCATCTTTTCGTCAGCACCAGCGCGCCGAGGAGCAGCGGCAGATATACGATCGATGCGATGAATAGGGCTCGCGCCGCTCGCGCGGTCCTTTTCCGGTGAAATTGCATGGCCACAGCAATAAACAAACCGCCGAGCGCGAACGCGATCGGAACGTAAATTGCATTCGTTACGCCGAGATAAGCCGGCACCGCTCCGACGATGAGAAGCAGCATGCAGAACAGAACGCTTTGGCTGGAGCTGCGCGCTCCGGTCTCATCATCGCTCGACATCATTCGAAATCCGGCGCGCGCATAGTCCTCGCGATACATCCAGGCGAGGGCAAAAAAATGAGGCATTTGCCAGAAAAACAGAATCGCGAACAAACTCCAGGCCCCGGCATCGAGCGTTCCCCGCGCAGCCGCCCAACCAATCATCGGCGGAATCGCGCCAGGAATTGCGCCGACCAGCGTGTTCGCGGTGCTGATTCGTTTTAGCGGCGTGTAAGCGAAAATGTATAAGATAATTGTCAGCGCCGCGAGAGACGCGGTGAGCGCATTGCAAGCAAACGCGAGGTAAATGATTCCGGCGATCGCGAGCAGCGTGCCAATCAGGAGCGCATCGCGCGCGAGCATTCTGCCGGCCGGGATCGGGCGCGTCTTCGTGCGGTGCATCACGGCATCCGCCTTGCGTTCCCACCATTGATTGAACGCGGCGGCACTCGCCGCGGCCAGCGCCGTTCCGAACACAACGTGAAAAAGCCCGAAGTAACTGATCGGATTTTCCACGCCGAGATAATAACCAACCGCGGTCGTAAGCAGGACAAGCAAGGTGAGACGCGCTTTCACGAGCTGGGCAAAATCGGTCGCCGCACGATTGCGCACTGCCAGCGCGCCGCCCGCGTCGGGGATAGTCTCGATCGCAGCCGTTTTCATGCGACAGCAGTTCCCCTCTGTTCGATCGGGTGCGTCGTGGTCGATCTTGCATTCGGATACGCCGGTAGGATTCGCCAGCAAATCGCGCAAATGCTCACGCCGAAAGATAGCATGATCGCGCCCATCGCGACATGCGCGGTGGCGATATCGGCGGCTTTGTTGCTCCAAATCGTCCAGGCGCCGAGCGTGAGCTGACAAAACAACAGAACGAGCCACCAGATCGACAATCGCTTAAGCGATGTAATCTGGCTCGCGTGTTTCCAAACCTGAAAATAAAACGCGATCACGGCCACGGCTATAATCGCGGCAAGAAATCGGTGCGCCATTTGTAACCAAATTTGAAACGCGGTCACGTCCGATAAAGCGCGCGCGTCCCGCCAGGCGTTGATCTTCGCGAGCGCGTTCGCGCTTGTGTCCGGAATCCACGCGCCATTTGCAGTCGGAAAATCAAGCACGGCCAGATCGCGGTGCTGATGCCGCATGGTCGCGCCAAGAGCGAGTTGGACATAAATCGCAATCGTCGTTGCCAGCGCGATCATTTTGATCGGCGCAAATTTTCTCGGATCGGCAAACACATTCGCAAGCGATCGCCAAAAGTTGGTGGTTGCGAACGCAATCACCACGAGCAATCCGAGAAATGCTTGTGCGAGGCAAGCGTGAAAAATTCCGATTTCGTTTTTCAGCATTGTCACCCGCAGACCGCCGAGCACTCCCTGCAAAACGACGCTGGCGACTGCGATCACGCCGAGATTGCGCACCCATTCTCGATCTTCGCTGCGCCAAAGCCAGAGCGCGAGGATGATGGTGAGGAACCCAACGGCCGATGCAATCAGGCGATGGGTGTGCTCAAAAAAAATCCCGCCGATCCATTTCGAGACAGGAAACAAGAACATGTTGTAGCCAAACGTAGTCGGCCAATCCGGCACGGCGAGGCCGACGCCTTTGCTCGTGACCATGCCCCCACTGCAGATGAGAAACAAGGTCGCGACTGCAGTCAACCACGCGAAGCGATTCAACCACGTTGTCGATCTTGCCGGACGTGTGCGGTTCATTCGATCTTCGCCGGCTCGCAGGAGAGGCTCGGTGCGGCGCATGCGTGCTTTGCGCGCCAGCGTCGCGCTCGCCGCGGCGAGCGACTACAGTTGTCCGCTGGGATTCGGCGACTGCGCGGGCTCGGGCGGTTTGTTCTGCGGTTGCGCGTTTGGATTTTCCGTTTTTGGTGCGCCTGGCGGCGGTGCGCTCTGTGTTCCGGCGAGCTCAGCGCGCTCTTTGAGCCACGCTTGATAATCCGGTGGTGAATCGACCACCAGCGTCCCCTTCATCCCGTAGTGACCGAGCCCGCAAAGTTGGCCGCAAATCACTTCATAGGTTCCCGTTTTAATTGGCTTGAACCACATCGGAATGAGCGAACCGGGGATTGCGTCCGCGGCGATGCGCATGCTCGGCAGGAAGAAGTCGTGGATTACATCTTTGGACGAAAGCTCGATGATTACCGGCCGATCCACCGGCACATGCAGTTCGCCAAGGGTAACAATGTCGTCTTTACCAGCAGGATCGTTCGGATCGAGGCCAAGAGGATTTGAGTTGGTGACCAAGTTGACATCGCGTCGGCCAAACCGCCCATCCGGTCCGGGCAAGTGAAAATTCCAGCTGAACTGTTGGCCGACGACGTGGACGAGGATCGCGTCCTTTGTTTCCGGAAATTCGTTTACCCGCCTTGCCCAAAGTGGAATCGCGAAACCGAGCAGCAGAACCGCCTCGATCAAGACAACGGAAAATTCCAGGTGCGTTGAGATGCCGCTGCGCACGCCTTCATGATCGGCGGCGGGATGGCGACTCTTGCGGAAGCGAATCAGAACAAAAATGAAAAACGCCGACCATCCGAAGAAGAGCACGCCCATGAACCAGTGGCTGAACTCGAGGATGTGGTCGATCTGGTAACCGTGCTCGGAAGCGTTGGGCGGTTGGCCGAGGAATTCGTTGATGAGCGCCAGGCTACTCATACTTTTCCAAATCTTCGTCGGTGATTTCCTGATGCGGCTCGAGCGGCATCCGGCCGTGGCGCCAAATATGAAAACTGAACGCGCCGATTCCACCAAGTACCGACATCACAGCTCCAAAAAGAAACCAGATCGCCACGGCCATGTGCTCAGTCGATTTTCCATCCTTTGCGCCGTAACAAAACGGACAGGCTATCGCCTGCGCGAGCGGCAAGATCGAGAGTAACAAGATCGACAAAATTTTCGCTTTCATGTGATAATGCGGAGCCGTTTCATTTTTCGATAAAACCAGACGCCGTAAACAACCAGCGCCAACGCGGAAATAAACGAGAAGATTGCTCCGGCCAGATAAATCGGCGCGCCTTCCACGAGATCGACCCAAATGCACCAGCCTCCAACTCCGAGCGCGAGCAACGTCGAGAAAACGATGAAGACGATGTGAAAAACTTTAAGTGACATTTAACGAACGACCGGGTAGTCGTACCACGCAAGAAAGATAAGCCAGAAGAGTCCGAGCACAAAAAAGCCGGTGAAAACAAGGACGCGATAGATGAGGCGTTTTTCCGCCGCGAGATGCATGAAGATTGCCGCGACCAATCCCGCCTTTAGCGTCGCAACGAGCATGGCCACCGCGATGTTCGCCTTCGGCGTGCCAAAGTTCACGTAGGAAAGAGCGACCGTGATCGCGGTGAAACTGAGCAGGAGCGCACCCACCATCAAGTAGCCTCTGACGTGTTTTTGCACGTTGTGCGCGTATTCCTCGTGCTCGCTCGGGTCTTGTGAAATGTCAGGCGGGTTGTTCATGGTTTAGAGCAAATAAAAAAGCGGGAACACAAAAATCCAGACCAGATCGACAAAGTGCCAGAAGAGGCCGCAGACCTCGACACGGTTGGCCAGATGTTCGGGATTACGCTGGTAAAGCCTTTTACTGACTGGCAGCCACATATAAATGAAAACGAGGACGCCACCGAGCACGTGCATTCCGTGCAAACCAGTGATCGTGAAATAGCTGGCAAAATATGCGTTGTGCGTTGGCAAAAACATGGTCGCGCGCTCCACGTCTTCCTTTTCGATCTTCGCGATTTTGTCGGTTGGCGGAACGTAGAAAAAGTGCGGCCGGTCCATCGCGGGATTGGTTGGATCGGCGTTGACCGGATCGAGCGCGACTTCGTATTCCTTGATGTTGGGATCGTTCAGCGCCGCGTGATTGTGCAGATGTCCGCTGATCTCGAGACGCGGCGGCAAACCTCTGTCGGCCGCGTGCTTGTTGCCGAGATACGGTTCATATTTTTCGAGCGCTTCCGGTTTAATGTAAGCGCCAAAGTGCTCAAACTTCTGCGGCCATTCATAAACGAGTTTGACGGTCAAAAAAATCACGCCGCATAAAATCGTGGCCAGCATGTACCACCAATAAGCACGGTAGCGGCGCATCTTCAGCGCAGCCCAGGCCAACACGACGGTGACCGACGACATGATGAGGATCGCCGTGTTCATCGTGCCAACGGGCACATTGAGCAATCCGTGCGGCCATTCTCCCGGGTGCGCATCGAGTCGCAAAAAAATGTAGGCGGAGAAAAGTCCGCCGAAGAGCATTATTTCCGACGCGAGGAAAAGCCAGATGCCGACCTTGGCGTTCCACAGGCCCGTGTCCGGTCGCGTGGAAATGGTGTACGGAATTTCCATTCGTTAGGCTACACGAGCACTGGTTGCTCGACCGTCTTGCGCCGCGTGCGCTCGGTCGGTTCAACCGGCTCGTTTTGCATGGTAAAATCGCGATCGCGACCGGGCAGGCTGTATTCGTAGGGGCCACGATAAGCCACGGGCGTCGTAACGAAATTTCCATGGGGCGGAGGCGACGGCGCGGTCCACTCGAGCGTGGTCGCTTCCCATGGGTTGTCGTTCACCTTTCTGCCATGCTTGATGCTCCAGAAAAAATTGATGATGAATGGAATTTGCGCGACGCCCATGATCCAGGCGGCCCATGAGATCGGCGTGTTCCATTGAAATCCGCTCAGACCCCAAATGTGTTCACCGGAGAGAGTCCAGCCTTGCCCGCCGTCGTACCAGCGCCGGTGCATACCGAGCATACCCTGCAAAAACATCGGCAGAAAAATTACGTTCATGCAGATGAGCGAAGGCCAAAAATGCACTTTGCCCCAGAACTCGTTCATGGCTCGACCGGTCGCTTTCGGGAACCAATAATAGATGCCGGCAAACAGACCGAAGAGCGTGCCGGGCGCGACGATGTAATGGAAATGTGCGATCACGTAGTAAGTGTCGTGCAGATAGAGATCGGCCGAATTAAAGGCCAGCGGAATGCCGGTGAGGCCGCCGATCCCAAACATGGGCAGGAAAGCAGTCGCAAAAAGCATCGGGACGTTGAATCGAATCGAGCCGCCCCAGAGCGAGATGAAAAATGCGCTCAAAATGATAACCGACGGAATGGAGATGAGCAGCGTGGTCGTCTGGAAAAACGCGCTCACCGTCGTGCCCATGCCAGTGAGCCACATGTGATGCGCCCAGACGACGAAAGACAAAAAACCAATCACGAGCACGGAAAAGACGAGCGATTTGTAACCCCAGAGCGGTTTGCGTGAATTGTTGGCCAGAATTTCACCGACGATTCCGAATGCCGGCAAAATCAGCACGTAAACCTCCGGGTGTCCGAGGAACCAAAAGAGGTGCTGCCACAAAAGCGGACTGCCGCCGCCGCTGACGTTCATCATCGCGCCGTTGACGATGAGACCGCTCGGCATGAAAAAACTCGTCGCCGCCACGCGGTCCATCAACTGCATGATGATGGCGGACTCCAGTGGCGGAAACGCCAGCAGCAACAAAAACGCCGTGACGAATTGCGCCCAAACGAAAAACGGCAGCCGCATCCAGGTCAGCCCTTTGGCGCGCAATTGAATGATGGTGGTAATGAAATTGATCGCGCCGAGCAACGACGACGTGATCAGAAAAATAAATCCCACCAGCCAAAGCGTCTGGCCGTTAAAAAATGGATTATAGCCCGGGCCTCTGTTCGAAATCGCCGCCAGCGGCACGTAGGAAGTCCAGCCGCTTTGTGCCGCGCCCCCGGGCACGAAGAAACTGATCAGCATGACCACGCCACCAACCGCGAATGCCCAAAAACTTGCAGCGTTGACTTTCGGGAACGTCATGTCCGGCGCGCCGATCTGCAGTGGCACGACGAAATTGCCGAACGCCGCGAACGCCACCGGCACGACGCCCATGAAGATCATGATCGTGCCGTGCATCGCGCCTAACGAGTTATAAAAATCGGGCGTCATCTTGCCGTCCGGCATGGTGTTCGGACCGAAGAAATACGGCAGCCACTTGCCGATTACCGGTAGTGCCTGGCCGGGATAAGCCAACTGCCACCGCATCAGCATCATCAGGCAAAAGCCGAAGAGCAGAAAAACCAGGCCGCAGAGGCCGTATTGAATGCCGATCATTTTGTGGTCGGTGGAGAAAATGTATTTTCGCCACCACCCGAGCTCATGATGCTCGTGTTCGGCGTCGTGCTGCTGTGGATCGTGATGCGTTGCCAGAGAGGTGGAAGCGTCCATTTCAGGAGAAAGTTACCCTGTCAATATCAAAGGAGAAACGGTCATTGCAAAGCCCAAAATATCCGCGGTGGGGCGAGACTCTGTC
>QHQE01000169.1:4189-5628 GCA_003219265.1 Verrucomicrobiota bacterium | reverse complement strand
GCGCCCTGCCGACGCGGAATAGCAATTTTTATGTCTGAATTAGATCTGCTCAATCTAGCGCGTTCCACGACGGAGCATGAAGTGGCGTGGTTTGCACAGATGCTTACGATCAACTTTGCGATGGTTGTGGCGATTTATTACTTTCTGAATGCCGCGAAAATGACACTCAAACTCTTTAGCTTCTTTGCTTACAGCGTCGGGATGATCGTTTTGCTGGGCCAAATGTTAGTGGAAGCAAATGTGAAGGTGGGGACGATTGACGCACTGCGGGTACTACCAGCGGCTCACTTATCGAGACCTAGCGTCAAGTACTTAGCAGTTTCTAATTCCTGGCTCGCGCTTGCCACGAGCATCACTTTTAATCTTTCAGTATGGTTGCTCTGGTTTGGTGTTTTATATCTTCTGTTCTTTTCCGAGCGGCACTGGAAAGCACGCGATGGCCGGACAAACATCTAACCAATCGCTGGAGCCAACCGCTGACCGATGTACTAAGAAAGTTGAGGGTTGAGAGATGATAGTTGAGAGTAAAGCAAAGCTCGCCGCCGCCAGCGGTGGCTCAGCTCCGTCTCGTTAGGCGAAAGATTTTCTAATTACGCGACGCGGCCGCAGCAGTTTTTATACTTTTTCCCGCTGCCGCAGGGACACGGTTCGTTGCGACCAACTTTTGGCATGCTGCGACGAACAGGAAGATCGAGCATCACTTCGCCTGCGCCATCGCCCCCGTTCTCTCCCACTGCGGCCATCGCGCCCACGGGCTGAGGGTGACGGGCGCGCGCTGGAGCATTCGCGGTCGGCGCGGTGGGGGCGTGTTCGCGCAGCAGAAATTGCGGCAGCGTGGCCAGGAAATTCTCGAAGGCCTGCAAGTTGGACGTGCTGCGAAAGAGATTGTGCAGCACTTCGTTTTTAATGTTGGCCATCAGCTCGACGAACATGTCGTAGGCTTCGGTTTTGTATTCGATGAGCGGATCTTTTTGCGCGTAACCACGCAGGTAAACCCCTTCGCGTAACGCGTCCATCGCATAAAGATGCTCCTGCCAGAGCCGGTCGATTGCGTTCAGAATAATGTAACGCTCGAGACTTTTCACCGCCGTCGCTTCTTCGTGCGAAGATTTTCGCTCGTAAGCGTCCTTGATTTTCCCGATCAGGAATTGCGCGTTTTCATCGACCGTGCGCGTCTCGAACTGCGCTTTTTCTTTCGTTAGGCCGAGCGGGAAAGTGGTGTTCACCCAGTGCAACAGACCGGTGTAGTTCGGCTCTTCATCGCGCTCGGCGGCGAGATACTCCTTCACTTTCGCGGGCACCGCCTCGTCGATCACTTCGTAGATGAGGGGGCGCGGCTCCTCAGAATCGATCGTCTCGTTGCGATAAGTGTAAACCACCTCGCGCTGCATGTTCATCACGTCGTCGAAGTCGAGCGTGCGTTTTCGGATCAGGTAGTT
>QHQE01000169.1:0-4173 GCA_003219265.1 Verrucomicrobiota bacterium | reverse complement strand
CACCGATGCTCGAGCTCCTGGCCTTCCTCGAGACCGAAACGCTCCATGATCCTCGTCATGCGATCAGCCGCGCCGAAGTTGCGCATCAGGTCATCCTCGAAGCTGACATAAAAGCGAGAACTACCCGGATCGCCCTGGCGCGCGCAACGCCCGCGCAATTGTCGATCGATCCGCCGCGCTTCATGACGCTCGGTGCCGATGACGTAGAGACCGCCGCGATCGGCCACGCGGTCGCCCAGTTTAATGTCGGTGCCGCGCCCGGCCATGTTCGTAGAAATCGTGACCGTCCCGGGGTGACCGGCGCGCGCGACGATCTCCGCTTCCTGCATGTGGAATTTCGCGTTCAAGACGTTGTGCGGAATTTTTTCGCGCTTCAGCATTCGACTCACCAATTCCGATGCTTCCACGCTCACCGTGCCGACAAGCACAGGCTGCTCCTTGCTGTGGCAATCTCTAATCTCATTGATCACGGCGTTGTATTTTTCCCGCCGCGTCTTGTAGATGCGGTCGTTATGATCTTTGCGCGCCACCGGCCGATTCGTTGGGATGACGTTGACGTCGAGTTTGTAAATGTCGTGAAACTCAGCCGCTTCGGTCTCGGCCGTACCGGTCATGCCGGCCAGTTTTTGGTAGAGCCGGAAATAATTTTGAATCGTGATGGTGGCGAGCGTTTGCGTTTCGCGATCGATCTGCACGCCTTCCTTCGCTTCGACCGCCTGATGCAGACCGTCGCTCCAGCGGCGCCCGGGCATTTTGCGGCCGGTGAATTCATCGACAATCACGACCTTGTTGTCCTCGATGACGTACTGAACGTCTTTTTCGAAGAGACAGTAGGCGCGCAATAACTGCGAGATGTTGTGAATGCGCTCGGCTTGCGCGTCGCAATGTTGTTGCCGCTCCGTCTTGGCCCGCTCTTTTTCGTCGTCGGAAAGATTGGGATCGAGATCGATCTCCGTGAACTCGTTGATTAAATCCGGCAGCACAAACGCATTTGGGTCACCCGGATTCAGGAAATTGCGGCCCTGTTCGGAGAGATCGGATTCGTTCGATTTTTCGTCGATGGTGAAGAAAAGCTCTTCCTTGAGTGCAAAGAGTTCCTCTTTCCGACTGTCCGCATAAAAGGAGAGTTCGGCTTTATCGATCGCGCGACGCTTGTCCGGATCCTCCATCATGCGCAAGAGTTGCTTGTTGCGCGGTTGTCCCAACTTCACTTTAAACATGAGGCGACCGCCCGTTTCGACATCGCCCTGCTCGAATTTCTCGATCGCTTCGCTCGCCAGCCGGTTGCAAAGCATGGTTTGCTTGCGCACCAACTGATCGATGAGCGCTTTCCATTTGTCGTATTGATGGGTGGAAATGGTCGTCGGCCCGCTAATGATGAGCGGCGTGCGCGCCTCGTCGATCAAGATGGAATCAACTTCATCGACAATCGCATAATAATACCCGCGCTGGACTTGCTGTTCGCGCGTCGTGGCCATGCCGTTGTCGCGCAGATAATCGAACCCGAACTCGCTGTTGGTTCCGTAGGTAATGTCCATCGCATACTGCTCGCGACGCACGTTCGGCTCTTGATCGTGCTGGATGCAGCCAATGGTGAGGCCGAGGAAATCATAGAGTTGGCCCATCCACTCCGCGTCGCGGCGAGCCAGATAATCATTGACCGTAACCAGATGCGCGCCGCGACCAGTCAGCGCATTGAGATAAAGTGGCAATGTCGCCACGAGCGTCTTGCCTTCGCCCGTCGCCATCTCCGCGATCCGCCCTCGGTGCAAGACGACTCCGCCGAGCAATTGCACGTCGAAGTGCACCATGTTCCAAACCATCGGCTGATCGCAGACGGTGAAACTGTGCTTCCGGTCGCTTAATCGCCGGGCCGCGTTTTTTACGACGGCAAACGCTTCCGGCAAAATTTCGTCGAGCCGCTTCCATTGATCCTCGAGCGCCGGAATTTTCGCGAGCTCTTCCTTCCACGCCGCCGTTTTCGCGCGCAAAGCCTCGTCGGATAAGTTCTGCAACGGCGCCTCCAACTCGTTGATCCGGCGCACGATCGGCATCATACGCTTGAGCTCGCGCTGATTTTTCGACCCCAGTATTTTCTTTAAAATCCAGCCAACCATTTCGTCTTTAATATCGGCAAAAATCGATCAGTCGCAATTGCCGCGAAGATCTCGTACCAAGTCCGCAAAGGCCACAAAAGATCTGAAACCCTTTTCAGTGTGTCCGTTGCGACCGTTGTGCGAGGCTTCTTTGCGGTTAATATCGGTCGCATGAAGAAAATCATTTCTACTCCGGAAGCGCCGGCCGCCGTCGGTCCCTACTCGCAAGCCGTGCGCGCTGGATCGACAATCTACTGCGCCGGACAAATTCCGCTCGATCCGAAAAGCGGCCAGATCGTTTCGCAGGATATCTCCGAGCAGACCCGGCGGGTGCTGGACAACATCGGCGCCGTTCTTCGCTCGGAAGGGCTGACGTTTGAGAACATCGTGAAGACCACGATCTTTCTGACCGACCTCGCCGATTTCCAGACGGTGAATGAAATTTACGCGTCCTATTTCAAGAAAGAGCCCCCGGCACGCTCAACGGTTCAAGTGCCGGCTTTGCCAAAAGGTGCGCGCGTCGAAATCGAAGCCATTGCCGTTGTCGACGGAGGCGCACCGCGCGGGCAAAGCGTTAGCGACACTTCTGGCTAGATTTTAACTGTAACGGCGGTCTGTGACCGTCGCTCGAAAAGGAAAAATGCGACACTCATAGAGTGCCGCTACAAAAGAAAGCAATGAGCAAAGATTTGCTCGCGTTGTTTCGCCAAACGGGCGCACTGCTCGACGGCCATTTCGTTTTGCGCTCCGGTCTGCATAGCCGGCAGTATTTTCAGTGCGCCTTGCTTCTGCAGCACACGGATATTGCAGCGCGCGTTTGTGGGATGCTCGCAAATAAACTGCGCGCGATGGTTTGCGACGCAGTCATCTCCCCCGCCATCGGCGGAATCATCGTCGGCCAGGAAGTCGGGCGCTCGTTAGGCAAACGCCACATCTTCGTCGAAAAGGAATCGGGCAAGTTGGTCTTGCGGCGCGGCTTTCAGATTTCACCTAACGAAAAGTTCATTGTCGTTGAAGACGTCGTCACGCGCGGCGGCCGCGTCCAGGAAACGATCGACATCATCCGTTCGCGCGGCGGATTGGTAACTGCTGTCGGTGTGATTGTCGATCGAAGCGGCCCAACGAAACCCGAGTTCGACTGTCCCTTTGTTAGTTTGATCGAGATGAACGTCGAAACATTCGAGCCCAACAGATTACCGCCCGACCTTGCAAAAATTCCTGCGGTGAAACCGGGCAGCAAATAACTGTGGTGGCAGCCGTGTCGGCTGCTCTTTCGCGCCCGACACGGGCGCCACTACAGAAGCTTTCTTGACGCTCTAACAAGCGCTCATAATCTCAATCGTCGCCATCGCGCGAAGTTTAACTGTGACCGCGATCTCTGCTTTCTATCATTCTTCAGTCGGAAAAAAAATGATCGTGGCGATCACCGGCGTCATTTTGATCCTTTTTGTCATCGGGCATTTGCTGGGCAATCTACAGATTTTTCTCGGGGCGGACTGGATTAACGGCTACTCTCAACATCTGCGCGATCTCGGGCCACTTCTTTGGGCCATTCGCCTCTTCTTGCTCTGCACCGTCGTCGTCCACATCTACGTGACTATTCAACTGGCCATCGCAAATCGGCGCGCCCGCCCTGAGGCCTACATCGACAAGGAACATGTCAAAGCCACTTTCGCGTCACGTCATATGGTGATGAGCGGACTGATCATCCTCGCTTTTCTCATTTATCACCTCGCTCATTTCACTTTCCGAAAAACCGATGCGCGCTTTGCGCTGCTCAAGCCCGATCCCCTAAATCACTACGATGTTTACTCGATGATGGTTTACGGATTTCAAAATTATCTCGTCTCGGGATTTTACATTCTTGGCATGTGGTTGCTCACGCTTCACTTGAGCCACGGGTCGTCGAGCTTTCTCCAATCGCTCGGACTCAATAACAGGACGCTGACGCCGCGTCTCGCATTCGGCGGACGAGTTTTCGCGTGGCTGTTATTCGTTGGCTACACTTCGATTCCGGTCGCGGTTTTGCTCGGCCTCATTAAATCAGCGCAGCAACTATGAGTTAAAAATTCGAAAT